>CANHKG010000063.1 GCA_947460455.1 Rhodospirillales bacterium
AAACGCTGGTGTACCCCGCGCACGACTACAAAGGGGACACGGTCTCCACCATCGCGGAGGAGCGGGCCTTCAACCCGCGGCTGCAGGTGAAGTCGGTGGATGACTACATCCACCTGATGAACAACCTCGGCCTGTCGAACCCCAAGATGATGGACGTGGCGGTGCCGGCCAACATGCGCCAGGGGCTGGCGCAGGATGCGGTGGCGGCGCGGGGCTGGGCGCTTTCGGCGGCCGAGGCACTCCGGCTGGGGCGCGGGATCGCGCTGGTGGATCTGCGGGAACGCAGCGAACGGGAACGGCACGGGGTGATCCCCGGCGCGCTGCACGCCCCCTACCCCGCCCTGCGCGAGAACCTGTCCTCCGGCGGGCTGCTGAGCGAGTTGGCCGCGGCAAGCGAACGGCCGCTGGTGTTCGTGTGCGCGTTCGGCGAGCGCTCCGCGATGGCGGTGCAGGCGGCGCAGGAAGCGGGGATGTTGACCGCGCGCCACGTCCAGGGCGGCATGGCAGCGTGGCGCGAGGCCGGGGGCGCCGTGGCGGCCGTTTAGCGCCGCTTCGCCTGCCACTCCTTCATCTGCGCGATCTCCTTTTCCTGCGCGGCGATGATCTCGTGCGCCAGCTTGCGGATCTCCGCGTCCTTGCCGTGCTGGAGCACCACCTTCGCCATGTCGATCGCCCCCTGGTGATGGGCGATCATGCCTGCGACAAAATCGCGATCGGCGTCACCGCTGAAGCGGATCGACATGTCCCGGTGCATCTTGTCGTTGGCCTGCTTGTAGGCGCGGGTCGAGGGCGCATCGCCGGCCGCGGCGGTGCCGTGGCCCTGATGGCCACCAGACTGGGCCAGGGCGGGGCTGGCGAACAGGAGAAGGATGGCAAAGGCGCGCAGCATGGGGGGCTCCTAAGCAAGGAAGAATCTTCTTTTTTCCAGGGAAATAAGAAGCAAAAAAGACTTTATTCGTTTGCGCCCGTTTTCAAGCCCCGGCGCAAACAAACAAAAGTTTTTTGGTTCTTTTTTTCAAAAAAGAACCGCTTGCTTACTCCCGCCAGGAAGGATCCTGCCGATCCAGCATGCGCAGCAGCGCCGGCCATTCCTTCTTGCCGTAGCTGCGCGTGGCGCCCGGCGCATACATGGCGGCGGACTTGTCCACGATGGCCTGCGGCAGGGTGTTCAACGGTGTGTTGCAGGACATGGCCGCCACCTGCGCCTGGCAGGCGCGTTCCAGCCCGAACATGTAGCTGAAGGCTTCCTGCATCGTGGTCCCCACCGTCAGCAGGCCATGGTTGCGCAGGATCATCAGGAACTTGTCGCCGAGATGGCCGGCGATGTGCTCGCGCTCCGCGATGTCGCGCTCCGGGCCGTTGAAGTCGTGGTAGGCCACGCGGCCGGTGAAGCGGTGGCTGGTCTGCGTCAGCGGCAGCAGTCCGCATTGCAGGGAAGAAACGGCCATGCCCGCGGTGGTGTGGGTGTGGATGGCGGCGTTCACCTCCGGCCGCGCCCGGTAGATGGCGCTGTGGATCACGAAGGCGGCGGGCTGCAGGTTGTAGTCCGGCATGTCCGGCCCGAACTCGGGCTGTAGGGTCACGTTCCCGTCCGTATCCGTGCGCAGCAGGGAACTGGCGGTCACCTCCCCGAACAGCAGGCCATGGGCAATCACGAGAAAATCGTTCGGCCGATCCGGCACGCGGGCGCTGATGTGGGTGGCGATCATGTCGGTCAGGCCGAAATGGTCGCACAGGCGGTAGCACGCGGCGAGATCCTGGCGGACCTGCCATTCGGCGGGGCTAACCTCGGCCCGAAGCGAGCGGATGCGCAGCGGGTTCGGGGCGAAGGGGGCGGCGATGTCCATGGGTTCCTCCGGTCTTGCGTTGGCCCTAGTGTAGCGGGCGCGACGCGGGGGAACAGGGCCGATGACCGATCTGGGATTCGTGGTGCCGGAAGGCGCCACCGATTGCCACATGCATATCTTCGGCAACATGGCGGCCTATCCGCCCGCCGCATGGCGCGCCTACGACCCCACGCCAGCGACCTTGCCGGTGTACAACGCCGAAGCAGCGCGCATGGGCTTCAGCCGCGTGGTCTTCGTGCAGCCCAGCGCCTACGGCACCGACAATACCTGCATGAAAGATGCCCTGAAGGCACGCGGCGCGAGCAGCCGCGGCATCGCGGTGATCGATGCCGCCACGAAGGACACGGAACTGAAGGCACTGGCCAAGCTCGGCGTGCGCGGCGTGCGGCTCAACCTGGTCAGCAACGGCATCCCGGATGTGGGCGCCGCCGTGGCGCAGCTGCAGGAAACCGCGGCCCGGGTCGGCAAGCTCGGCTGGCACATCCAGATCTTCGCCCTGCCCTCGCTCTTGGCCGGCCTGGCCCCGGCCATCGCCGACCTCGGCGTCGATATCGTGATCGACCACATGGGCGCCGGCGACTGCAAGCTCGCCGCAAGCCGCCCGGGCTTCGACGACGTGCTCGCCCTGCTGCGCGCCGGCAAGGCCTGGGTGAAAGTCTCGGGCGCCAACCGCGTCAGCCGCGCCGGCGGCGCGTTCGAGGACGCCGTGCCGGTGATCCGCGCCCTGGTGGAAGCCAACCCGGAACGCGCCGTCTGGGGCACGGACTGGCCGCATATCGGCCCGCACAAGGCCGGCGCGCCGGAGAAGGTCGTCTATATGGGCCACGACAACCGCGCGTTACTGCGCCTGCTGGGCCTGGCGGTGAGCGATGCCACCGTGATCCGGCAGGTGCTGGTGGACAATCCCGCGAAACTCTACGGATTCTGAGAGCATGACCGACAAGCTGATGACCCCGCTGAAGCTGGGGGCGATCGAACTCGCGCACCGTGTGGTGATGGCGCCGCTCACGCGCATGCGGGCGCATTGGCGCGATGGCGCACCCACGGCGATGAACGCCGAATACTACGCCCAGCGCGCCACGCCCGGCGGGTTGCTGATCGCCGAGGCCTCCCCGGTCTCCCAGCAGGCCACCGGCCATCCCAACGTCCCGGGCATCCATTCCGCGGCGCAGGTGGCCGGCTGGAAGCTCGTCACCAACGCCGCAAAGGCCAAGGGCGGGCACATGTATCTGCAGCTCTGGCATACCGGCCGCGTGGCCCATTCCAGCCACCAACCTCTCGGCAAGCCGCCCGTCGCGCCCTCGGTGGTCCAGGCGCAGGGCATGGCGATGACGGCGTTCTTCAAGCGCGTGCCCTACGAGGTGCCGCGGGCCCTGCGCGTCGACGAGATCGCCGCCGTGGTGAACGATTTCCGCCGCGCGGCGGAAAACGCGATGGAGGCAGGCTTCGCGGGCGTGGAGATCCACGGCGCCAACGGCTACCTGCTGGAGCAGTTCCTCTATTCCAAAACCAACCAGCGCACCGACGCCTATGGCGGCAGCATCGAGAACCGCTCCCGCCTCACGCTGGAAATCGCCGATGCCGTGGCCGGGGCGGTGGGCGCAGACCGCACGGGCATTCGCCTCTCCCCCTACGGCATCGCCAATGACAGCTCCGAGGCGGAGCCGATGCCGCTGTTCACCTACCTCGTGGGGGAACTTGCGAAGCGCAAGCTCGCCTATCTGCACCTGATCGAGCCGCGGGCCAGCGGCACCGGCCAGGCGGATGTGTTCCGCGACGACCAACCCTCCACCGCCGCGATCTTCCGGCCGGTCTGGCCGACAGCCATCATCGATGCCGGCGGCTTCACCCGCGCCAACGCGTTCGAGGCAGTGGCAGACGGAAGGGCAGATGCGGTGGCGTTCGGGCGCTTCTTCATCAGCAACCCCGACCTGGTGCGGCGGATCGCGGAGGACATTCCGTTCACGCCTTACCACCGGCCGACCTTCTATGGTGGGGCGGAGAAGGGATACACGGACTACCCGTTCGCTTAAGGAAGCAAGCGGTTCTTTTTTGAAAAAAAGAACCAAAAAACTTTCATCCGTTTGCTGCCTTGGCGCAAACGGATGAAGTATTTTTCTTCAGAAAAACAGGGACTTACTTCCTGCCTTTCCACGTCTCCGGCGCGAACAGGCCAAACGCGATGCCAGAGGCCACCAACAGCCCGGCGCTGACGGCGAGCCCGGTGGCGGGCCCGTAGAAATCCGTGATCAGGCCAAGCCCGATCGGCCCCGCCACGTAGCCGATATCCCCCAACATGCGGAACAGGCTCATCGCCGCCGCATTCATCCCCGGCGGCGCGGTATCCGCCGCATAGGTCGCCGGCGCCGGGCCCCCCATGCCGGAAGCAAGCCCCCAGGCGAGGCTGGCCGCCATGAACCAGGTGAGATCCGGCGCCACGCAGAACAACAGCATGGCAATGCCCGAGAGAATGGCGGTCGGCACAATCACCGGCTTGCGGCCAAACCGGTCCGACAACCAGCCAGCCGGATAGGCGCCCAGCAAGCCAACCACGGAACCAAGCGCCATCGAAAGCCCGATCGTGCCTGGCGCAAGCCCAAGCCACTCGGCCCCCAGCAGCGGCACAATGCTGAACAGCCCACCGGTCCGGGTGGCCGCGTTCACCAGCGAAACCAGGCACACCAGCGCGAAGCCCCGATTGGCGCCCACCAGCTTCAACTGCGCGAAAAAGCTGGGCAGCTTCGCCCCCCGGGCCCCCGCCCGCGCAATCTCCCTTGTCTCCCCCACCGCAAACCACGCGATGATGCCCACCAGCAGCCCCACCACGGCATAGGCCCAGAACGGCGCCGAAAGCCCGAACCACTCCGCCAGCAGCCCGCCCGGCAACGGCCCCGCCCCGGCGGCAAAAATGAAGCTGCCCCAGTACAGCGACATCATCCGCCCCCGCCGCTCCGGCGTGGTGATGTCCGTCAGCACGATCTGCCCGGCCGTCACCACCATCCCGGCCCCGATCCCGGCCACAAAGCGCCCGGCCATGAACTCGGGGTAGGAAGCAGCCACCGCGCACCACAAATTCCCGGCCGAGGTCGCAATGGCCCCGGCCGCCAATGCATGCCGGCGGCCGAACCAGTCGGCGATCTGGCCGGCGGGCGC
The DNA here is from genome assembly GCA_947460455.1 of Rhodospirillales bacterium. Classification (GTDB taxonomy): domain Bacteria; phylum Pseudomonadota; class Alphaproteobacteria; order Acetobacterales; family Acetobacteraceae; genus CAMDGX01. The sequence goes on from CANHKG010000063.1 coordinate 5,001, forward strand.
GGAGGAGAACAGCCGGGCCAAGCCATAGGCGGCAATGGCAGCACCGATCCAGGCAACGGGAACCCCGAACTGGCGCGCATAGAGCGGCAGCACCGGCACCACGCTGCCAAAACCAAGCTGGTTGACGGCAACAAGGATGCACATCCAGAGCAGGATGCGGCGCTCCCGGGCAGGCAGATTGTTCAGCAAGGCATGCTTGCCTAAAGCACAAACGGCAGGTCGGTATCGCCCGTCTTGGCACCAAAGCTGGTCAGAATGGCATGCGCCTGCCCGCGATGATGGGTCTGGTGGTTGAACATATGCGTCACCAGCAGCCCCTTCGGCATCACCAGGTCCTTCTGGATGCTGCCGCTGAACCAGGCGAGGTCCTCATCCAACCATTCCTGCGTCACGGTCCCGGCCCAGCCGATCAGGCGCGCATCGAGGTCGGCGCGCGTCGCCTTCAGCACATCCCAGTCCGCAATCATGCCGGGGCTGTCGCCCTGCGGCACCGCTGGCCTGGGCCAGCCGGCGAACCGCCCCATCCAGGTGCTGTCACCCCAGACGAGATGGCAGAGCGTGCCGTGGATGGAGCCAAAGAACGCGCCCCGGTCCTCCCGGCGCTGCGCATCGGTCAGGCCATCCGCAGCGGCATACCAACGCCGGTTCATCTCCGCGTTGTACGCCGCCATGGTGCAAACGTAGCTGGGCGTGATCATGAGGCGCGGGTGAAGGCCAGGTTCTTCACCCGGTTGCCGTTGATCAGCAGCCCGGTCACCGCCCCCTCGGCATTGCGCACCACGCGCGCATCCTGCCAGGAGCGATAGAGCGCGCCGGGGCTCCACACGCGGAAGATATCGCCCTCGATCCCCTCCAGCGGCCACGGCCCGGCCTTCGCATGCGGGCCATCAATGGCAAGGTCCATGCCGCCGGGATGCGCGGAAATCGTCCAGGTCGCCGCCATCTCGTCAGACCGATAAATGCCCGGCAGATCGGCCGGCAGCCCGGCATCGGGCTTCACACGGTGGTAGCTGGCCGTGGTGCCGGCATCCAGCTCGATCTCCATGCTGTTGCCATCGGCGGCCAGCCGGAAGGCGAAATCCCGCCCGGCATTGGACGATTCCAGCCGCCCATCGCCGAACGACCGCACCTCGAAGGCCACGCCGTTGGTGCTGCCGCTCAGCACGCCCTTGTCCGACAGGGTGAAATCCACCGTGGCCGGCACGGCGGGGTTGAGGAAGCGGCCAACATGGCGCGCCAACACATCCGACGCCGGCAGCTTCAAGGCCGGCTTGGCGCCCGGCGTGCTGTCCAGGATGTGGTGCAGGATCTTCTGCCCGATGGCGTAGGGATTGGCGGTGGCGTTGTTGGCGATCACCACGATCGCCGTCTCCAGCTCCGGCACGCGCAGGAACTCGGTCTTGTAGCCGGGCCACAGCCCGCCATGGCTCACGGTCCGCACGCCACGCACGGAGGAAAGCCGCAGCCCGCGGGCGTAGTCGTTCAGGCGGCCGTTGGTGAAGGGCGCGCATTCCTCCAGCTCCGGCGTCAGTCCATGCCGGTTGGTCTCGCAGGCCCGCGCCCACATCGCGAGGTCAACAACGGAGGACACCAGCGCCCCCTCGCCATGCACGGCAAACCCATGCTGCGCCTTCACCCAGGGCCCCACGCCATCGGCGGGATTGGCCGGCAGGTAGCCGGTCGCCAGCCCCGGCACGAGCTCCGTGGTCGATTCCACCATCCGCGTCATGCTCATGCCCGCGGGGGCAAACAGCCGCTGGGCCAGGAAATCGCGCAGCTTCATGCCGCTGGCCCGCTCCGCGATCACGCCCAGCAGCATGAACCCGGCATTGGAATACAGATACCGGCTCCCAGGCGCGAAATTCAGCGTGCGCTGCCGGGCGATCCCGGCCAGCAGCTGCTCATGGCTCGCCGGCATCGCAAGGTCGGTGCCCCCGGTGCGCATGATCTCCAGCATGTCGCGAATGCCGGAGGTATTCCGCATCATGTGGTCAATCGTGACGACCCCGCCGAAGTCCGAAAGCTCCGGCACATGCAGCCGAACATCGTCGGTAAGCGAGAGCCTGCCCTCCTGCGCCAGCAGCAGGATCGCCGCACAGGTGAACTGCTTGCTCACCGAGGCAATGCGGAAGGTGGTCCCCTCCCCGATCGGCAGCCCCAGCTCGATGCTCGCCAGCCCGCCGCTTTCGTGCAGCACCAGCTCCTTCCCGCGCACGATCCCGATGGCAACGCCAGGCCCGGGGGCCTCGCGCCAGGGGGCCAGCAGGGTGGCGACGTGGCGGTGCAGCAGGGTGGCGTCCAGATCGGTCACGGCGGAATCCTCGGCGCTTGGATGGCAACAACCTAGGACGTTCGGGCGTGCGAGGGAATTGCCCCGGGCATGCGAGGCAACAGGGATGACCGGCGCGACGGAATGGGTTTACTGTTCCCCGAATAAGATACGCTCGGCCCCGATGCGGGCCGCGGGAGAGACGTGAGATGACGGCATTGCCGGAAGGTGCGATCGACTGCGACATCCATCCCTCGGTGCCCAGCGTCCAGGCGCTGATGCCCTATCTGGAGGACCACTGGCGCGAGCAGGTGGTGATGCGCGGGATCGACGAGCTGAACTCCATCTCCTACCCGCTCAACTCCCCCCTCACCTGCCGCGCCGATTGGAAGCCCGCCTCCGGCCGCCCGGCCGCCGATGTGGCCACCGTGGCCAGGCAGGCGCTCGACCCGTTCCGCACCTCGGTCGCCATCGCCAACTGCCTCTACGGCGTGCAGCTCCTGTTCAGCGAAGACATGGGTGCCGCCTTCGCCCGCGCCGTGAACGACTGGATGGTGAAGGAGTGGCTGGATAAGGAGCCCCGCCTGCGCGCCTCCATCGTCGTCCCCACCCAGAACGTCGAAATGGCGGTGGACGAGATCAACCGCTGCGCCGCCGACAAGCGCTTCGTCCAGGTGCTGCTGCTGGTCTCCGGCGACACGCCCTTGGGCCGCCGCCACCACTGGCCGATCTACGCCGCCTGCGAAAAGCACGGCCTGGCGGTCGGCATCCACGCCGGCAGCTCCTACCACAACCCGCCCACCCCCGTGGGCTGGCCGAGCTACTACACCGAGGACTATGTCGGCCAAGCCCAGGCCTTCCAGACCCAGCTCACCAGCATGATCTGCGAAGGCGTGTTCACCAAGTTCCCGCACCTCAAGGTCGTGCTGCTGGAATCCGGCTTCACCTGGCTGCCTGCCCATCTCTGGCGCCTGACGAAATACTGGCGCGGCCTGCGCATGGAGATCCCCTGGGTGGATCGCGCGCCGGGCGACATCGTGCGCAGCAACGTGCGCTTCTCCCTGCAGCCGGTGGATGGCCCGCCGGACCAGGAAAGCCTGCTGAAACTCTTCGACCATATGCAGAGCGACGAGCTGCTGCTGTTCTCCACCGACTACCCGCACCACCAGTTCGACGGCAACGCGGCGCTGCCGAATGGGCTCAGCGCCGAACTGGCCCGCAAGATCGCGATCGACAACCCAAGGGCAACCTATGCCCGTCTCATGGAGACCGTCGGATGAACGAAATCCGTTCCCAGGCGACGCCTGAGGTCACTGCGGCGAGCAAGGTCGGCATCGGGGATGGCGACATCCACCCCGCCCGCAAGGGCCCGAAGGATTTCCACCCCTGGCTGGCCAAGCGCTGGCAGGACCACATCAACGAATACGGCTCCCCGGGGCGCCAGGGCTGGCAGGTCGGCCCGGCCTATCCCAAGAGCCAGCCAAACGCCTCGCGCCGCGATGCCTATCCGCCGGAAGGCGGCCGCCCCGGCAGCTCGCTGGAATTCATGCAGCGCCAGCACCTCGATGCGAACAACATCGAGCTGGGCATCCTCAACCCGCTCGGCTCCGGCCAGGGCGTGCAGAACCCGGAACTCTCGGCCGCCCTGTGCCACGCCACCAACGAATGGCAATTGGCGGAGTGGACCAGCAAGGACAACCGCTTGCGGGCCAGCGTTGTCGTTCCCTATGAAGACCCGGTAGCCTCGGCCGCCGAGATCCGCCGCTACGCCGGCAACCCTGCCTTCGTGCAGGTGCTGCTGCTGTCGCGCACCGCGGAGCCGATGGGCAGCCGCAAATACTGGCCGATCTACGAGGCCGCCGAAGAAGCCGGCATGCCCGTCGGCGTGCACGCCTTCGGCTACGGCGGCAACCCGATCACCCCCGGCGGCTGGCCGAGCTACTACATCGAGGAGATGACCGGCCACAGCCAAAGCCAGCAGGCCGGCCTCACCAGCCTGGTGATCGAAGGCGTGTTCGAACGCTTCCCGGCGCTCAAGATGGTCATGATCGAAGCCGGCTTCGCCTGGGCGCCCTCGCTCGCATGGCGGCTGGACAAGCATTGGAAGACCCTGCGCAGCGAAACCCCGCACCTCAAGCGCCTGCCCAGCGAATACCTGCGCGAGAAGGTCTGGTGGACCACCCAGCCGATGGAAGAGACGGAAAGCCCCACCCGCCTCGCCGAAACCATCGAATGGATGGGCTGGGACCGGCTGATCTTCGCCACCGACTACCCGCACTGGGATTTCGACGACCCCGCGCATGTGCTGCCGATGAAGATCAGCGAGGAACAGCGCCGCGCCTTCTTCATGGGGAACGCGCGCAAGGTTTACCGGGGCTGCGCGGGCTGAGGAACGGAAGATGAGCCGACACGTCGTTGCCACCGCCCAGGAAATCCCCGAGGGCGGGCGCAAGCTGGTCACCGTGCGCGGGCGGCCGATCGCCATCTTCAACCTGAAGGGCGAATATTTCGGCATGCTCAACCGCTGCCCGCACCAGGGCGGCCCGATGTGCGAAGGCCTGATCACCGGCCTGCGCGAGGCGAAGCAGCCCGGCGAATACCTCTATTCCCGCAAGGGCGAGATCGTCCGCTGCCCCTGGCACGGCTGGGAATTCGACATCAAGACCGGCCAGAGCTACGTCGACCCCGACAAGACCCGCATCCGCACCTACCCGGTCGAAGTGGAAGCCGGCGCCGCCGTGGTGAACGGCCCCTACGTGGCCGAAACCATCCCGGTCTCCGTGGAGGAGCAATACGTCGTCGTCGAGATGTGATATCACAGGACGATATCGCGGAGGATGGCATGGCGCAGCTCGTGGTGCGCAACCTCGACGAACGGGTGAAGGACAGCCTGAAAGCCCAGGCCGCGCGCAACGGCCGCAGCCTGGAGGCGGAAGTACGCGAGGTGCTGCGCAGCGCGGTACTGGGGGTGGGCGCCGAGCCGGCCGCCCAAGGCCTCGGCACCCGGATCACGGCACGGTTCCGGGGTACCGGATTGTCGGAGGCGGAAGCGCAGGCCATGGCGCTGAAGGGCTACGCCCCGCGAACGCCTCCGTTCGGCGACCAGGGCTGACCCTGGCGCGTGATCCTGCTCGACACCACCGTGGTCGCGGAGCTCATGCGCGCGGAGCCCGACACCTCGGTACTGCGCTGGCTCGATTTATGCGCGGCCGATGACGTCTGGATTCCGGCCGTCTCGGTGATGGAACTGCGATATGGCCTCGCCTTGCTGCCGCCGGGGCGGCGACGCGACGGACTGGCCACAACACTGGATGCCGTGCTGGTGGAAGAATTGGGTGGACGGATCGCGGCCTTCGATCACCCCGCCGCCGAGGCCTCGGCGGCACTGATGGCGTCACGCCGCGAGCAAGGCCGGCCGATGGACCTGGCCGACACGATGATCGCCGGGACCGCGCTGGCGAACAGGGCGACGCTGGCAACGCGCAACATACGGCATTTCGCCGATCTCGCTGTGCCCGTGGTGAACCCCTTTGCGGCACGATAATCCGGCGGTGTCGGGGAGGATGGGCATGACGTTCGGCACATTCCGATTACATAACATACGCACGCCGCGGCGCTGATCCATGGCCGTCGCCTACCGGCCTGATATCGACGGGCTGCGCGCTGTCGCCATCGTGCCGGTGGTGCTGTTCCACGCCTTCCCCACGCTGGTCCCTGGCGGCTTCGTGGGTGTGGACGTGTTCTTCGTCGTCTCCGGCTGGCTGATCGGCGGCATCATCTTCGCCGAGCAGGCGCGCGGCCGCTTCTCGCTGCTGGATTTCTGGGCCCGCCGCGCGGTGCGCCTGCTGCCCGCCCTGCTGCTGGTGCTGGCGTTCACACTGGCCGCAAGCTGGGTGCTGCTGCTGCCGGACGAATGGCGCCTGCTCGGCCGCCACGTCCGAGCCGGCGCCACCTACCTCTCCAACTTCACCCTGGCGCGCGAAAGCGGCTATTTCGACACGGCGGCAGAGCTGAAACCGCTGCTGCACCTCTGGTCGCTGGCGATCGAGGAGCAGTTCTACCTCGTCTTCCCCCTCCTGGCCCTCGCCCTGGCGAAACGTCCCCGCTGGGCAATGCCGGTGCTGGCAGCGCTGCTCGCGGCATCCTTCGGCTACGGCCTGCTGGATACCGGCCGCAATCCGGCAGCGGCCTATTTCCTGCCGCAGTCGCGCGTGTGGGAACTCCTGGCCGGCGTGCTGCTGGCGCGCCTCGGCCCGGTGCGCCTACCGGCAGCCAGCTGGGCCGCATCGGCCGGCCTGGCGGCGATCCTCGCCTCAACCTTCCTGTTCGACCGCCACGCCCCCTACCCCGGCTGGCGCGCCCTGGTGCCCGTGCTCGGCACGGCGCTGATCATCGCGGCCGGCCCCGCCGCCTGGCCCAACCGCCTGCTGCTGGCCCGCCGCACCCTGGTCGCAGTGGGTCTGGTGAGCTACCCGCTCTACCTCTGGCACTGGCCGCTGCTGTCCCTGGCACGAATCACGGAAGGCGCCGAACCCGCCGCCTCGCTACGCGCCACGCTGGTCGCCGCCGCGGCACTTCTGGCGATCGCCACCTATCTCTGGGTGGAACGCCCAATCCGCTTCGGCGGCTGGCGGCGCCCACGCACCGCGATGGCGCTGGTCGCAGGCTGCGCCACCCTCGCCCTGGCCGGCCAGACCGTGCTGATGGGCGCCCTACCCGCCTACGCCAGCCGCTTCGGCGTGGACGAGGTCCTACGTGCCGCCGGCGAATGGGACTACCCCGGCGCGATGGAACGCCACGCCGCCGGCGGCCGCGTGCTCTACCGGCAGCCAGGCACCGGCGCGCCGGTCCTGTTCCTGGGCGACAGCAACATCGAACAATACGCCCCACGCATGGTCGCCCTCCTGCGCACAGCCCCCGGGTCACACCGCCCAGCCCTCTTCCTCACCGGCGGCGGCTGCGTGCCCATCCCCGGCCTGCGCGACACCAAGCTCCCTGGCTGCGCCACCCTGATGCCAGCCGCCGAAGCGGCCATGGCAACGCACGGCGTCAGCACCGTGGTCATCGGCGCCCAATGGTGGGGCCACTTCACCTCGCCCCGCATCACCGCCGGCAGCGCCCCCCTATCGGAACCACCAGGCCGAGACGCCGCCCTCGCCGCCCTCGGCGAGACGATCACCCGCTGGGTCCGCGAAGGCCGGCGTGTCATCCTGGTGCTCAACATCCCCTGGGGCGCCGAACTGGACCCGCGCCAAAGCGTCACCCGCTTCTGGCTCACCTTCGGCACCCGCCCCATGGCGCTGGACCGCGCGCGGCTGGAAGCGGAATACGGCGCCATCTCCCACGCCCTCGCCGCCACCGCGCGCCAAGCAGGCGCCGAAGTGATCGACCCACTCGACCACCTCTGCACCCAATCCACCTGCCCCGCCGCCACGGCGGACGGCACGCCCATTTACAAAGACGCCGTCCACCTCCGGCCCAGCTACGTCCGCTCGGCCGTCACGTATCTGGATGGCGCCCTGAACCCCTAGGCGGGCAAATTCACCAGCAAATCGCCACCCTCAACCTTCACCTTGTAGGTCTGCAGGTCTTCCTCGATCGGCGCCCCAAGCCCCTTGCCGGTGCACACATCGAACTGCCCGGCATGCAGCGGGCACTCCACGATGTTCCCATCCAGATACCCATCCGTCAGCAACGCAAAGGCATGGGTGCAGATATTGTCGGTGCAGTAATACTGCCCGCCCTCCAGGTGATACAGCGCCAGCGTGAGCCCGTTGATCTCCACCGGAAAGGCCGTGCCCTCCGCCACGTCGCTCGCCGCCGCCACGCGCACCCAGTTCTCCGACATCCGTCCGCTCCCATTGGAATCGCCCCAATGATGCCGCATCCCGGCCGCCTTGTCGCGGGGGTGCGCGGCGCAGCTACCGATTGTCGACACCCCGCCTTTCCCCCTATCCTCGCCAAAATCGCGCAGGAAGACGCCTCATGAACGTCGAGGTCCGCCCGCAGGCCGCACCAGCCGCCATGACCAAGCTGGCCATCGCCGATTGCGACACGCATCCGGTGCTGCCGCATCTCTCCCATCTTGACCGCTTCCTGCCGCAACGCTGGCGCGACTACATCGCCACCTACGGCATGTCCCAGCGCCAGGGCCACCAGAACGGCGTGAACCCCTACCCCAAGGCCCAGCCCAACGCCGCCCGCCGCGATTCCTGGCCCCCGAACGGAGGAGCCCCGGGCACCGACCTCGATTTCATGCGCCAGCAGTATTTCGACCCGCTGAACGTCCACTTCGCCGTCATCAACCCCCTCACCCCCTCCGGCGAGGGCTTCGCCAACCCCTACCTCTCCGCCGCCATGTGCCGCGCCACCAACGAATGGCAGGCCCACGACCTGGTCGCCAAGGAGCCCCGCTTCCGCGCCTCCATCTGCATCCCCTACGAAGACACCGAAGCCGCCGTGGCGGAAATCGAGCGTTGCGCCGGCCGCCCGGAATTCTGCCAGGTCCTCATCCTCGGCCGCACCGGCGAACCGCTGGGCGCCAAGCGCTACCGCCGCATCTTCGCCGCCGCCGTCGCCGCCGGCCTGCCCGTCAGCATCCACGCCTTCGGCTACAGCGGCGCCCCCGTCACCCCCGCCGGCTGGCCCAGCTTCTACATCGAGGAAATGACCGGCCACGCCCAGGCCGCCCAGGCCCAGGTATCCTCCATGGTCGTCGAAGGCCTGTTCGAGGATCACCCCAGCCTCAAGGTCCTCATGGTCGAAGCCGGCTTCGCCTGGCTGCCCCCCCTCGCCTGGCGGCTGGACCGCAACTGGCGGATCCTCAAGCAGGAAACCCCGCACCTCCGCCTCTCCCCCAGCGAATACATCCACCGCAACATCTGGCTCACCACCCAACCGATGGAGGAGCCGGAACCCCGCGACCACCTGCTGGACACCATCGGCTGGATCGGCTGGGACCGCCTGCTCTTCGCCACCGACTACCCGCACTGGGATTTCGACGACCCATCCCAAGCCCTGCCGATGCACGTCGACGCAAAGAACCGCGAGAGCTTCTTCATCGGCAACGCGCGCGAGGTGTACGGCTTCAAGTAACCGCACGCCCCCGCAGAGGGGCGGCACCAAAAAGGGAAACGACCATGGCCAAAACAAAAATCGGCCGCCGCGCTGCCCTGGGCACCGCACTCGCCCTGCCCGCGCTCAACGTGCGCGCCCAGTCCGAACCCGTGACACTCATCAGCCACCGCTACCCGGCGCTGGAGTGGTACGCCGACAAGATGAAATCCGCCCTGCCCGGCGTCACCGTCGACGCGCGGCTCATGCCCTCCGGCGACGCCGGCCAGCTTCAGCGCCTGCAATTTTCCGCCGCCTCCCCGGGCATGGACATCCTCTGGCTCAACGGCTCGCTCATGGCCTTCTACGCCAAGAACGGCTGGATCGAACCGCTCGATGACCTGATCGCCAAGTTCAAGGACGAGTACAAGCTCGGCGACATCAACCCCACCTCGCTCAAGGGCCTCAGCTACGACGGCAAGATCTACGGCCTGCCGCTCACCACCAACACGCTGATGTACGCCTACCGGGAAGATGTCTTTGCCGAACGCAAGCTCCAGCCCCCCACCACCTGGGAACAGCAGGTGGAGATCGCCAAGCAACTCCACTCCCCCCGCCGCAGCGGCACCACGCTGAGCCTGAAATGGGACATGCCGCCCTACGAGCTCTCCAGCGTCCTCAACACCGTCGGCGATGGCTGGTTCGACAAGGATTGGCGCCCCATTTTCCAAACCGAAAAGGGCCAGAAGGCCATCGACCTCTACAAGCGCCTCTCCGCCTTCGCCGTCCCCGGCTTCACCAGCCAGGCCAACGACGAAAACACGGTGAACTTCGCGCAGGATGTCGCCGCCACCGGCCAACAATGGGCCACACGCTGCGCCACCATGGACAACCCGCAGCGCAGCAAGGTGGTCGGCAAGATGCAATGGGCCGTCCCCCCCGGCGGCCGCCAGGCGCTCTCGACAGACGGCTACGCCATCAGCAAGTTCAGCGCCAAGAACAAGGAAATGCTGTTCCGCATCCTGGCCAAGGCGCTCGATGAGGAAAGCCAGCGTGGTGCCGCCGACCTCGCCACCCCCACCCGCCGCGCCGTGCTGAACGACCCGGCGATCCAGGCCAAGTTCCGCTGGTATCCCGCCGTCTCCAAATGCCTGGAGGTGGGCGAGCCCCTGCCCGCCCTGGCCGAATTCAACGAAGCCGGCGAACTCGCCTGCAAGCGCATCGTCCAGGCCATCATCGGCCAGATGCCGGTGAAGGAGGCCCTCACCACGGGCGCCGCCGAGGTCACGGAACTTCTCACCCGCCGCGGCTACTACAAGGGCTGACCTGCGCCGGCCCGTGTTGACGCGGCACGGGCCGGCCCAGACAATCGATCGGCGGGATCCCGGGGGGCATCACACGGGACCGGCAATGGGGGAATCCGGGCCGATGTGGCTGTTCATGGCTCCAAGCGTGCTGGTCATCGCGCTTGTGCTGTTCTATCCGTTCTTCTCGGCGGTCTATTACAGCTTCTTCAACTACTACCTGGGCTCCCAGGCCATCACCTTCGCGGGGCTGGACAACTACACCAACCTGCTCTCGGAAGAACGGTTCTGGATCACGCTGGGCAACACCTTCTTCATCGTCGGTGCCTCCGTGGCCCTGCAACTCGTGCTCGGCCTCGCCTTGGCGCTGGCCCTCTACGCCTGCACCCGCGGCGTCCGGCTGATCTCCCTGCTGAACTTCCTGCCGCACGTCGTCACCCCCGTCGTCGGCGGCATCTTCCTCAAATGGATGTTCGTCGGCCGCTGGGGCCTGATCGATGCCACGCTGATCGGCTTCAACATCTTCCCGCCGGATTGGCTGGGCGATCCCGGCTGGGCCAAGTTCACCGTCATCATGGCCGACACCTGGAAGTTCATGCCCTTCCTGATGCTGGTGCTCTACGCCGGCCTGCAGGCCTTCGACACCGCCCTGCTGGAAGCCGCCCGCATCGATGGCGCCTCACCCTGGCAGCTGCTCTGGTACATCATCCTGCCGATGATGAAGCCGCTGATCCTCTTCGTCGTCGCCATCCGCACCATGGATGCGTTCCGCTTCTTCGACCTGATCTACGTCCTAACCAATGGCGGCCCCGGCACCGCCACGGAAACCATCACCCTCTACACCTACCAGATCGGCTTCCGCCTGCTGGAAGTCGGCCGCGCCTCCGCCCTCGGCGTGCTCACGCTCATCGTCGTCGCCATCATGGTCGCCGCCCTCATCTGGTTCATGCAACGCCGCGGCCGGGAGGCGTTCTGAGATGAAGCCCCGTTACCAGGCTACCCTCCTCGTCCTCCTCTCCCTGTTCACCTTCATCAACCTGGTGCCCATCCTCTGGGGCCTGCTGATCTCCATCAAGCAGCCGGCAGACGCCTTCTCCATCCCGCCCACGCTGATCTTCGAACCCACCCTGCTGTTCCACTGGGAAGTCTGGGTGGAACGCGGCTTCTTCAGCTTCCTGATCAACAGCCTGATCGTCGCCGGCGGCACCATCTGCATCTCGGTCCCGCTCGGCACCCTCGCCGCCTATGGCCTCGCGCGCACCAAAACCAAGCACGCCAGCACCCTTCTCTTCAGCCTGCTCGCCATCCGCATGCTGCCGCAGATCCTGCTCGCCATCCCGTTCTTCGTGATGGCGCGCTACCTGTCGCTGATCGACACCTACCTGATGATGATCCTGGCCATGGTCGCCATCAACCAGCCCTTCACCATCTGGCTGATGCGCAGCTTCTTCGTGGACGTCCCCGTGGAGCTGGACGAAGCCGCGATGATCGACGGCTGCAACCGCTGGCTGGCCTTCTGGCACGTGGTGCTGCCCACCGTCCGCCCGGGCCTCGCGGTCACCTCGCTGTTCTCCATGCTGCTGGCCTACAACGAGTTCCTCTTCGCCCTCATCCTCACCGGCAGCCGCACCAAAACCCTGCCCGTGGCCATCGCCGAATACGGCGGCGAAGACATCAACTACTGGTCCATCTCGGCCGCCGGCGCCATCGGCATCATGCTGCCCCCGGTCATCTTCACCATCCTCGTCCAACGCCACCTGATCCGTGGCCTTACCTTCGGGGCCGTGAAGGGCTGAGACACGACTGCCACACGCCGCGCATAACGTGCCCAAGCGAAGCGGTCACAGAGAACACAGAGAGCCACAGAGACCACCGAGGTCTTGTGATGGACGCAGGAAGCCGGAAGCCCTCTCTTCTCTGTGACTCTCTGTGCCCCTCGGTGCTCTCTGTGCCCCCTTTCCTTAACCACGCCGACACCCCCCATCGGTCGCCGGTTTCGCCGATCGCCATCACGCAACGCAGCGACGCCCCCAACAGACTCCATTCCCTGGCGGGAACGCCCGGTTTCTGCTATCGTTGTTGACAAGTCCAAGTCGGGAGACACGGCTTTGAACGTCCAGGTCCGCACCCAAACGGCCGCCGGCACCGCCGCCAGCAAGCTCGGCATCGCCGATATCGACCTGCATCTCGGCCCGCCGAACTGGGAAGCCGTCTACCCCTTCCTCGCCAAGCGCTGGATCGACCACATCGCCACCTTCGGCATGTCCCACCGCACCGGCCTCAACAACGGTGGCCCCAACTACGCCAAGGCCCAGCCCGCCGCCGCCCGCCGCGACGCCTGGCCGCCCTCCGGCAAGCCGCCGGGCACCGATCTCGATTTCATCCGCTCCCAGCATCTCGACCCCTACAATGTCGAGTTCGGCACCATCAACACGCCCACCCCCTCGCAAAGCTTCATGAACCCCGGCCTCGGCACCGCCATCTGCTCGGCGCTCAACGACTACGCCGTGGAATTCCTCGCCAAGCCGGAACCCCGCCTCAAGGCCAGCATCACCGTCAATTACGAGGATGCCGAAGGCGCGGTCGCCGAAATCCGCCGCTGGGCCGGCAGCCCCCATATCGGCCACGTCTACCTGCTCTCCCGCACCGCCGAACCCCTCGGCACCCCCCGCTACCGCCCGATCTTCCGCGCCGCGGCGGAAGCCGGCATCCCCGTGGCGATGCACGCCTTCGGCTTCGGCGGCAACCCCAACACCTCCGGCGGCTGGGCCAGCTTCTACATCGAAGACATGCTCGCCCACGCCCATTCCATGCAGTCCCAGCTCATCTCCCTCATCGTCGAAGGCGTGTTCGAGGAACTGCCGAACCTCAAATTCGTCATGGTCGAAGGCGGCTTCGGCTGGGTCCCCTCCCTCGGCTGGCGCCTGGACAAGCACTGGAAAACCCTGCGCAGCGAAACCCCGCATTTGCGCATGGCCCCCAGCGAATACATCAAGCGCAACGTCTGGCTCACCACCCAGCCCATGGAAGAGCCGGGCAACCCCAAAAACCTGGAAGACCTGATCGCCTGGATCGGCCTCGACCGCCTGATGTTCGCCAGCGATTACCCCCACTGGGATTTCGACGACCCCATGACCTCGCTGCCCATCCGCTTCAACGCCGAAGACTCCCGCAAGTTCTATCGCGGCAACGCGGCGGCAGTTTACGGAAGATAATTCCAACCACCGCCCCATCACTCCCCGTCATTGCGAGCGAAGCGAAGCAATCCAGGCCTTTCCCCCCACAGCAAAATCGTTCATCGGTTGTCCAGGCTGATATAAGAGTATTCTTTTCTGAAGAAAAAGAAGCAAAAAGACTTCTATCCATCTGCATGTCAACGCCTCGCTTCTCCGAACGGAGAGCGAGGCGTTTCTTCATTTCCGTCATCCTGAGCCGAAGGCGAAGGACCCACGCTTTTCCGCGCCACCTCCCACCCGCCCAACACGGCCTCACGCGCACCGTTAGTCCCACCCACATCACCCACTACGTACGGTAATTTTTTCCTTTCCCGCCGCCCTTGCGCGTGCGATAGTTATCGGTGATGCCACTTCACCCCGCCGCTCCGGTCCAAGCCGACGCACCGCGCCCCCTGGCGCGGGCGATTCTGCACGCCCAGATTCCGGCCGCCCTGAAGCTGCTCCTGCTGGCCCTCCTCGCCGCCTTCTCCGTGGCGAAGATCACGCACCGCACCCTGCGTCGCCCCCGCCAGGACTGGTACCCCTCCCCCGAACTGGACGCCGCCGAACACCCGGACTCCCCCTGGGACGACCGTGCCCTGCGCAAAATCCGCCGCCAGCGCGCCTGGATCGGCTGGATTCTACGTTGCCACCCTGCCGAAGGCATGGCCCTGTCCGGCCACCGCGCGCCCGTACCTTGCCCGTCGCAATCCGCCCGCGCGCCCCCACACCCGGCGCCCGCCCCAAATCACCCCAAATCCGTCGCAAAAACCCCGCGTCCCGCGGCGACGACTCATGCCCGGCGTGCGGTGCCATCCCAAAAGAAAGCGGTCACAGAGACCACAGAGAGCCACAGAGAGCACTGAGGAAGCCGCATCAAGCCAACCCGAAGCCGACTGAATGTCACCCCACTTCTCTGTGCCCCTCTGTGGTCCTCCGTGCCCTCTGTGACCGCTTCCCTTGCCGGCGCCGAAACCGCTCACCAGTCAGGCGTAAAACCGATCAACCCTAGAGCCGCCCCACCGCCTCAAACCCCACATCCGCCGCCACCAACGCCGCATCAATGTCGGCCGCCTGGTGCGCCGTGCACAGGAACATGTTGTGCTTGGGGTGGAAATACGCCCCCGCCCGCAGCGCCGCGGAACAGAACGCATTCGCCTTCTTCAACTCCGCGTCGTCCTCGAACAGCACCAGCGGCATCTGCACCGGCCCGGTCTGCCGAATGCCAATCCCGTGCTTCCGCGAAAGCGCTTCCATCCCCGACCGGAACCGCTCGCCCATCGCCACCATGTGCCCGATCCCGTCATCGCGCGTCAGCGCCCGGATCGTCGCCACCCCCGCCGCATGCGGCACGGCAGCCGTCCAGAAAGACCCCGTCGAAAAGGTCCCCTTCACCGCATCCCGGAACCGGTCATTCCCCGTGATCGCCGCCAGCGAATGCCCATTGGCGATGGATTTGCTCCACGCCGAAAGATCCGGCCGCACGCCCACCGTCTCCCACGAACCGCCCAGATGCAGCCGAAACCCCGCCCGCACATCATCGATGATCAGCGCCGCCCCGGTGGCATCGCACAGCTCCCGCGCCCGCCGCGCAAACGCCGCGGAAGGCATCTCCTGGTCAATGCCCACATCATGCCGGAAGGCCGAAGCCACGATCGCCGCCAAATCCCCGCTATTGCGATCCACCGCCGCTTCCAGGCTGGCAACGTCGTTGTAGATGTAGTGATCAATATGCGCGCGGTCCTCAGCGGTCACCCCGCTCAACGAGGGCGAAGTCCACGGCACCGCCCCATGATAGGCGCCCTTCGCCACCAGCACCTTGCGCTTGCCGGTCCCGGCCCGCGCAAACGTCACCGCCATGGTGGTCGCATCGGTGCCGTTCTTCTGGAACTGCACCCAGTCCGCATGCGGGATGGTGTCCACCAGCAGTTCCGCCAGCTCTACCATCGCCTCGCCCGGCCCGTTCTGGCAGTCCCCGGCCGCCGCCTGGCGCGCTGCCGCTGCCTCAACTTCGGGGTGGTGATGCCCCAGCAGCACCGGCCCCCAGCTGCACATGAAGTCGATATACTCGTTGCCATCCACATCGCGGATGCGGCAGCCCTGGGCGGAGCTGAAGAACTGCGGATAGCCTTCCGGCAAATTGGCGGCGTTCTGGTGCCCCCACATCCCGCCCGGCACCACCCGCGCCGCGCGCGCCCGCAGTTCCGAATCCTTCGCGTTGTGCAGCATCCGCTTCTCCATCGCCCGCAATTCAGTCCATCCTAGGCGCGCCACGCTCCCCCGGGAAAGGACCCCCATGCGCAAGCTGCTCGCCGCGATGCTGTTGCTGCCATCCCTGGCCTCCGCCCAACCCCTGCGCATCGGCCTGGCCAGCGACCCGGATATCCTGGACCCCACCCTGTCGCGCACCTCCGCCGGCCGCGTGGTGTTCTCCGGCATGTGCGACAAGCTGGTGGAGATCGACGCCAAGCTGAACTTCGTCCCGCAACTCGCCACCGCCTGGGCCTGGCAGGATGAAGGCAAAACCCTCGCCCTCACCCTGCGCCCCGGCGTGAAGTTCCACGACGGCGCCACCATGGACGCAGCCAGCGTCCAGGCCTCGCTGCAACGCCACCTCACCATGCAGGGGTCCACCCGCCGGGCAGAGATGGGCCCGATCACCGCCATCGACGCCACCGGCCCGCTGGAAGTGAAGATCCGCCTCTCCGCCCCCTTCGCCCCCCTGGTCGCCGCCCTCTCCGACCGCGCCGGCATGATGATGTCCTCGGCCAGCGCCGCCCAGAACGGCGAAACCTTCGCCAAAGCCCCCGGCTGCGCCGGCCCCTACCGCTTGACCCGCCGCATCGCGCAAGACCGCATTGAGCTGGAGAAGTTCGCCGATTACTGGGATGCCAAGTCCATCGCCTTCGACACGGCGGTGTACCGCCCCATCCCCGACACCACCGTGCGCGCCGCCAACCTCCGCTCCGGCGTGCTCGACGTGATCGAGGCGGTGAACCCGTCCGATGTGAAAGACCTGCGCGCCGACCGCCGCGTGAAGCTGCATTTCGGCCCCAGCCTCGCGGTGAACTACCTCGCCATCAACGTCGGCAACGGCAAGCGCGCCGAAACCCCGCTCGGCAGCAACAAGCTGGTCCGCGCCGCGCTGGATGCCGCAATCGACCGCAACGCGCTGAACCAGGTGGCCTTCGAAGGCCTGTTCACCCCGGCCAACCAGTCCGTCCCGCCCGGCCACCAATACTACGCCGATGCCATCCCGGTCCCGCCGCGCGACCTCGCCAAGGCGAAGGCCCTGCTGAAGCAGGCCGGCTACGACACGGTGAAGATGCAGCTCACCGTGCCCAACACCACCACCTACCGCCAGGTGGCCGAAGTGCTGCAAGCCATGGCCGCCGAAGCCGGCATCCAGATCGAACTGGTGGTCACGGAAGTGGCCACCGCGCTCAAGCAATGGACCGACGGCGACTTCGAATCCCTCGTCATCGCCTGGTCCGGCCGCACGGACATCGACGGCAACCTCTACAACTTCAAGGCCTGCGGCGCCTCGCTCAACGGCGGCCGCTACTGCAACGCCGAGGTGGACCGCCTGCTGAACCTCGGCCGCCAGGCCAGCGACCCCACCACCCGCAAGCGCGCCTACAACGAGTCCGCCGCGATCTACCTGGACGACCGGCCCTACATCTACCTCTGGCACCCCGTGCTGATCACCGGCACGCTGGCCAATATCGAGGGCCTGCAAATGGTCCCCGATGGCCTCATCCGTCCCCAGGGCCTGAAGCGCACGCCATGAAGATAACCGAAGTCGAACCCATCCTGCTGCGCGGCGAAGCCAGCTACGGCTCCACCGCCAGCGGCGAGGAAGCCACCGACAACGGCGACTGGCAGCTGCTGGTCCGCGTCGCCACCGATGAAGGCCTCACCGGCTGGGCCGATGCCGAAACCCTGGCCCCGGCCGCGGTGGCGATCATCTCCGGCCAGGGCATGTCCATCCCGGGCTTCCAGACGCTGGCTGGCCTGCTGATCGGCGAGAACCCGCTGGACGTGCAACGCCTGTGGGACAAGCTCTATGTCGGCAGCGCCTATTACGGCCGCCGCGGCATCGCCATGCAGTGCATCTCGGCCATCGACAATTGCCTGTGGTCCATCCGCAGCCAAGCCGCCGGCCAATCCCTCTCCCGCCTGCTCGGTGGCCGCCGGCGCGAAAGCATCCCCGCCTACGCCTCCACCCTGTTCCGCGACACGCCGGAAGGCATGGAAGCCGCCGCCCGTGGCTACATCGATCGCGGCTTCCGTGCCGTGAAATTCGGCTGGGGCGTCTTCGGCCAGGATGAAGGCCGCGACCGCGAACTCGTCGCCGCCGCCCGCGAGGCGCTCGGCCCCGATCGCCACCTGCTCGTCGATCCCGGCTGGTATCCCGCCGGCTGGAAGAACGCCGCCCAACCCTTCTCCAGCGCGCTCCGCACCCGCCGCGAAGC
>CANHKG010000064.1 GCA_947460455.1 Rhodospirillales bacterium
ATCCTCCGCCAGAAGGGCGCCAAGCGCGCCGAGAGCATCCCCGCTTTGGTCGCTGCCAGCGACATCGTGCTGACGATGCTGCCGAACACGCCCGATGTTCAGGGCGTGGTGCTGGGCGATGGCGGGCTGCTGGCCGCCGGCCGCCCCGGGATGATGCATATCGACATGAGCACGATCGACCCGCTGGCCAGCAAGGCCATGGCCGCGGCGCTGGCAGAAAAGGGCATCGGCTGGGTTGATGCCGGCGTCGGCCGCTCGCCGGCCCATGCCGAGCGCGGCGAGGTCAGCTTCATGGTTGGCGCCACCGATGCCGATTTCGCCCGCGCCAAGCCGATCCTGGAGGCGATGGGCACCACGATCGTTCAGTGCGGCGGGCCCGGGGCCGGCATCTCGATGAAGATCACACTGAACTTCCTCTCGATGGCCACCTGCCAGCTTACCGCCGAAACCCTGGCGCTGGGCACCAAGCTGGGCCTCAAGATGGCGGACATGCACACCATCATCACCAGCGGCCTCGCCTGCAACGAGCACTTCCGCCAGTACTGGCCCACCAAGGTGCTGGCCGGGGATACCACGCCCGGCTTCGCCATCGACCTGGCGTTCAAGGACCTCTCGATCGCGGTGGCCACCGCCGCCGCCGCCGGCGTGCCCGTCATCACCGGCTCCGCAGCGCGCGAGGCCATGGGCATCGCGCGCTCGGTGCATGGGCTGGGCAAGGAGGACATCACCGCGGTCCTCATCGCCGCATCCCGCAACGCCGGGGTGGAAACGCCCCGCCTGTAATGCAGTCCAGAGCCGGTTCGAGAACTCGCTCTGGTGAGTCAGAGGGGCCTTCTTTGGCCCCGCCCGGCGGTGATTTCTGAGCACCGGAGCGGAGCGGCCTGGAGGCCGTGAGCACCGGAGCGCAGGAAATCGCCGTCGGATGACCGCCAGAGTAGAGTTATCGAACTGGCTCTTAGGCGGGCAGGGTGATCCCTGCGCGCTGCAGCAACGCCTCGTCGCGGATGGCGCACTCGCCCTGCGGATAGTCCGCCGCCTCGGCGCGGCACAGCCACGCGATCAGCTGCGCCGGGATCTCCGGCGGCAAGTGCTGCTCCGGCAGCAACTGGCTCACCGGGTTCATGCCGGAAGCGCGGATCTTTTCCTGCATCGCCGTGCGCACCGTGCCTGGCGCGAAGCCGAACACCCGCAGCCCCTGCGCGCCATATTCCAGCATCAGGGAGCGGCCGAGCATCGCCAGCCCCGCCTTGGAGGCACAGTAGCTGCCCCACCCCTCCAGCGGCCGGTGCGCGGCGCCGGAACTGACATTCACGATCACCCCCTTGCTCGCCAGCAGATGCGGCAGGCAGGCATGGATGGCGTAGTAGTTGCCGCTCAAATTGATCTCGATGGCCTTCGCCCAGGCCGCCGGATCGGTGTCGGCCACCCGCCCGATCGGATCGATCACCGCGGCGTTGTTGACCAGGTGGTCCAGCCGCCCGAACCGCGCCACGGTGGCCTCCACCGCCGCCTTCACCTGGCCGTAGTCCGACACGTCGCAGGTAATGGGCAGCACATTTGGCCCCAGCCGCGCGGCCAGCGCGTTCAGATCGTCGCCGCGGCGTGCGGCGATGCCGATCGCGGCGCCCTGCGCCACAAGGATCTCGGCCACCGCGGCGCCAAGCCCCACGCTGGCGCCCATGACGAGGCTGACGGTTCCTGCAAGCGGCGCGGCGGTCATGGCCGGACTCCCTGAGTGTGGTCCCCGTTCTTGGCGCAGCCGGGCCGATCGGGCAACCTCGTCTGAGTTACGGGGGAACACGGATGAGCAGCGATCCGGTGCCGGCCATTGCCGAGGCCGCGGCCACAGGGGAGACGGCGGTGCTGTTCGCCGACATCCGCAAGGTTTACGGCGTCAACGTGGTGAACCTGATCTGGCGCCACCTTGCCACCATCGACGGAGCGCTGGCCCATGTATGGGGCGCGGTGCGCCCGCTCTATGCCGACGGCACGATTGCGCGGGAGGCGGAGTTCCTGCGCGCGGCCCTCGTTTTGCCGTCCGCACCCGAGGTACCGGGCTCCGTGCTGGAGGCCGCCGGGCTCAGCGCCGAGGATCGCCTCGGAATTGGACGCGTGATGGCTGCCTATGACCGCACCAACGCCATGGCGCTATTGGCCCTCTCCGCCGCCCGCGCGCGGCTGGTAGGGCAGGGCGGTTCACCCTGGCGGCCCGCCGAGGAAGCCGTGCCGCCCGGGGAATCGTTGGTGCTGCCGCCGCTGCTCGACCTCGCCGCCATGGCGCCGGATATCGCCGCCCTGGTGACGGCGTTGAACCGCATGGGGTCCGACCGGGCCGACCCCGTGCTGGCCAGCATGTGGCGCAACCTGGCGCATTGGCCGCCCTTCCTCGCGCTGGCCTGGCCGGTTCTCGCGCCGCTCGATGCCGATGGCCGCCTGGAGCGTGCCATTGCCGGCGGCCTCGCCCTTGCCCGCAGCCGCGCCGCCGCCCTGCCGCGCGTGGCCGAGGTACCGTCGCTCGATCCCGCGCTGGTGCCGCAGGTCGATGCCGCGCTGGCACAGTTCACTGGAGACGCCATCGCGCGGATGCTGATCGTCACCCGCGTTCTGCGTACTTCCTTTGGCGACGCCCTGCGGTAGCGGCCCGTCGCCCGGCGCCGCATACTGGTGCCACGTTCCTTCGGAGTAGCCCATGTCCAGCCGTGACCACGCCATTTCGTCCGCCCTCGCCTTCTTCGACGCCGGCGGCTTCCGCGACCGCCTGGCCGCCCTGGTGGCGATCCCCAGCACCATGCAGGACCCGGCCTTCGAGAAGGACGTGTGGCGATACCTGAAGGAAGCGATCGAGCCCTGGGTCACCCGCATGGGCTTCAAGGCCACCATCCACCCCAACCCGCGCGAAGGCTTCGGCCCGATCATGGTCGCCGAACGCATCGAGGACCCCAGCTACCGCACCGTCCTCACCTACGGCCACGGCGACACCGTCCGCGGCCTGGACGACCAGTGGGACGAAGGCCTCAAGCCCTGGGAGATGAAGGAGGTTGGCGACCGTTGGTACGGCCGCGGCACCGCCGACAACAAGGGCCAGCACGCCACCCACCTCACCGCGCTGGAGCATGTGCTGGCCGCCCGCGGCGGCAAGCTCGGCTTCAACCTCAAGCTCGTGCTGGAAATGAGCGAGGAGCGCGGCTCCACCGGCCTCAAGGAATTCGTCGCCAGCCACACCAAGGAACTGGCCGCCGACGTGCTGATCGCCTCGGATGGTCCCCGCGTCGCCGCGCCCATCCCCACCGTTACCACCGGCACGCGCGGCTCCTGGGGCTGCGACCTCAGCGTGCGCCTGCGCCCGGGCGGCGTGCACTCCGGCAACTGGGGCGGCATGATCGTGGACCCCGTCGTGGTGCTGTCCCACGCGCTCGCTTCCATCTGCGACCGCCATGGCAAGATCCAGGTGCGGGACTGGCTGCCGCAGAACGGCCTCCCCGCCCAGGTGCGCGGTGCCCTTGCCGGCCTGGAACTCCCCAGCGAAGAATCCGCCACCATCGACCCCAACTGGGGCGAGCCCGGCTTTACCAGCGCCGAGAAGGTCTTCGGCTGGACCAGCTTCATCGTGCTGGCGATGATCGCTGGCCGGCCGGAAGCCCCGGTCAACGCCGTCGCCCCCTGGGCCAGTGCCAACATCCAGCTGCGCTACACCGTGGACAGCGACGTGGCCGGCTTCGAAGCCGCGCTGCGCCGCCACCTCGATGCCGCGGGCTTCCCGGAAGTGCAGATCGAGAACCCCAAGATCGGCATGCCCGCCAGCCGCACCGACCTGTCCAACCCCTGGGTGGGCTGGACGGTCACCAGCATGGAAAAGTCGCTCGGCAAGCGCGTGCAGGTGATCCCGAACGGCGGCGGCGGCCTGCCCGGTGACGTGTTCGTCGATCATCTTGGCGTGCCGCTGGTCTGGATCCCGCTCAGCTACAACGGCTGCAAGCAGCACGGCCCGAACGAGCATTTCCTGATCGCCCCGGCCCGCGAGGGCCTGGCCGCCTATGCCGGCCTCTGGTGGGATCTCGGCGAGCCCGGCGTTCCCTGAGCCGCGCGCTTGCCTTCGGGAAGCCCGCGATGGTAGCGCGGCGCTTCCCTAGGCACGCGGAGAGACTCCACCATGGCTGGACACGCCCATGTCGATCACGGCGGCGACAAGCGTATCGCCCTGCTGATCGCCATCCTCGCCCTCTTCCTCGCTGTCGTGGAGACCGGCGCCAAAAGCGCGCAAACCGAGGCGCTGGCCCGCAACATCGAGGCGGCCAACCTCTGGTCGTTCTTCCAGGCCCGCACCATCCGCCAAACCACGGTCCGCACCGCCGCCGAGGAGGCCGAACTGGCCAAGGCCGCCGCGGCACCGGAACTGAAGACCGCCATCGAAGTCCAGCAGAAGCGCTGGCGCGACACCGCCGCCCGCTGGGAGAGCGAGCCCGAAACCGGCGAGGGCCGCAAGGAACTGATGGAACGCGCCCGCAAGGCCGAAGCGGTGCGGGACCGCTCCATGGCCGCCTACCACCTGTTCGAATACGGCGCCGCCGCCTTCCAGGTGGCCATCGTGGTCGCTTCCGCCAGCATCGTCACCGGCGTGCCGATGCTCGCCCTGGGCGGCCTGGTGCTGGGTGCCCTGGGCACCGTGCTCGGCCTGTTCGGCTGGCTGGCACCTACGGCAATCCATTTCTGATCACCTGCCGCAAAACCGTAACTTGACCCTGTGCGCCCGCGGTATAGAGCCCGTAGGGTAATGACAGGCGCGTGATGCCCTCGCTAGCGTTCCCGCGCCACGGCCAAGCGGCGGCCGGAGCCGGGAGCCATGATGAACGAACGCGACGACGGCACTGAAGCCGAGCGGACGATGATCAGCCGCGCCGCCGTGCCCACCGGGCCGGTGGACGGCACCCTCGTTCATGCCCTGGTGCAGGAGGCCGACGGCACCCCGATCCAACGCCACCCCCTTGATGGAACCACGCTGGTCGTCGGCCGCGTCGCGCCCGCGGCCATTGTGCTGGACGGCAGCGCGGTCTCCCGCCGCCACTGCATGCTGGATCGCGCCGGCGACCAGGTGACGATCATGGACCTGGGCTCCACCAACGGCACCTTCGTCGATGGCCTGCGCATCCTGCAACCGGTCGTGCTGGCCGATGGCGCCCGCATCCAGGTTGGCCCGCACACCCTGCGGTATGAGCGCCGCCGGCGGGAGGAAGCGCACGCCGCCGCCTCTCTGGCCAGCGACATCGCCAAGGCCCGCGCCTATGTCAACGCGCTGCTGCCGCCGCCGATCACCGATGGCCCCGTGCGCGCCGCCTGGACCTTCCAGCCCTGCGCCTCGCTGGGCGGGGACGCATTCGGCTACCAGCGCGAGGGGGACTGGTTCTCCGCCTATATCCTGGACGTCTCCGGCCACGGGGTCGGCTCGGCGATGCATTCCGTCAGCGTCATGAACGTCATGCGCCAGCGTGCCTTGCCGGGCACCGATCCGCGCGAGCCCGCCTCCGTGCTGGCCGCGCTGAACGACATGTTCGACATGGACAAGCACCACGGGATGTATTTCACGATGTGGTACGGCGTGCTGCACATCCCCACGCGAAGGCTGAGCTACGCGGCCGGCGGGCACCATCCCGCCCTGCTCCACGCCAGCGGCGAGCCCCGGGCCCTGCCGGGGCGCGGCGCCGGA
This sequence comes from Rhodospirillales bacterium, assembly GCA_947460455.1. GTDB lineage: Bacteria > Pseudomonadota > Alphaproteobacteria > Acetobacterales > Acetobacteraceae > CAMDGX01. Next base: position 5,702 of record CANHKG010000064.1, read on the forward strand.
ATCGGCACCATGCCCGGCTTCCCCTATCGCACCGCCACGGTGGACCTACCGGCCGAGGCCCGGCTGCACCTGTTCAGCGACGGCGCGGTGGAACTGGCCGAAGACGTGCAGGAGACCTGGGGCATGCCACAGGTCACCGCCGCCCTCTGCGGCCCCGGCGATTGGGCCCAGGGCCCAGACCGCCTCTACCAGCGTGTGCGCGCCCTCTCCGGCCAGCGCCCGCTGGACGACGATTTCTCCGCGATCACCCTGCAGCTCGGCTAGCCCGGGCTCCCCGAAAGGACGGCCGATGAAATACGAGCTCCAGGCGCCCACTCCCGGCACATGCCGCGTTGTCCTGGTCGGGCGCGCCGATGCCGCGGGGGTCGACCTGATCGAGACCGGGCTCAGCGCCGAGTTGCGGGCCAAGGAGGGCCATGTGGTGATCGACCTGAACCAGGTTCCCTTCATGGGCTCACTCGGCATCCGCATGCTGATCTCGATCGCCCGCCTCGCCGCGCGGCGCGGCGCGCGCATTGCCATGACAGGGGTGCAGCCCCAGGTCCTGGAGGTGTTCGAGACCATGGCCCTGCTCGACCTCATTCCCCATGCGCCGGATGCCGAGGCGGCGCTGGCCCTGGTCGCGGGCTGATGAACCCGGAAGCGGGCGCCCTTCACCTGGCGCTCGCACTCGACCTGCCCGCCCTGTCCGCCGCCCAGCGCCAGCTCGGCGATTTCCTCGCCGCCGGCGGTTGCCCGCCCGAGGTCTGCTTTCGCGTGGAACTGGTGGTGGAGGAGGCGGTGATGAACGTCATCCGCCACGCGGAGCCGAACGGCGCCACCCAAGCGGCCCTCGATGCACGCTGCGCGAATGGGCGCGCGCTGGTCGCCATGGAAGATGACGGCCCGGCCTTCGACCCGCTGCAGGCAGCACCGCGCCCGATCGCCGGCGCGCTCGCCGGCGCGCATGATGGCGGGTTTGGCCTGCACCTGATCCGCGGCAACACCGATGCGGCGCGCTACGCCCGCACCCAGGCAGGCACCAACCGACTGGAGATGGAATTCGCGCCCCGGTCCTGTTGAACAGGCACCGTGCATCGACCAACCAAGGAAAAAGGAAGCGGGCCGGAAAGTGGTGGGCGCGACAGGGATTGAACCTGTGACCCTTCGCGTGTGAAGCGAATGCTCTCCCGCTGAGCTACGCGCCCGGCCCGGGAGGCGCGTAATAGGAGGGGGGCGGCGGCAAGTCAACCCACTGGTTGTCGCCAATCGCTTCCAGCCTTACATCCGTGTGATGAAAACACGCATCCTGGCCAGTTCGCTCCTGGGCTTCCTCTGCGTGGTCCTCCCCGCAGCCGCCCAACCGGGCCGCAGCTTCACCACCCTGTCCTATGCCACCACGGTCGCGGGCCTGACGGTGATGATGACGGAAGCCGATGTGGAGATGTCTGGCCGCGGCTACCGCATCGATATCGCCACCCGCACGGCGGGCACCTATGGCCTGCTGTTCCGCGGCGAGACGCGAACCCTCGCCCAGGGCATGTGGTCCGGCAACACCGTGGCGCCGCAGCGCTATGCCGTGTCCGGCACCTGGCGCGGCTCCCCCCGGCAAACCCTGATGGACTACGTCACCTCGCAGCCGGATGTCCTGCGCCTTGAACCGCCGAACGCCGCCGAGCGCGAACCCGTGCCCCCGGAACTTCAGCGCGAGACGGTCGATACCATCAGCGCCGCTGCACTCCTGGCCCGCCAGGCCACCCTTACCTCGGCCTGCAATGGCAGCCTGCGCACCTTCGACGGCCGACGCCTGTTCGAGGTCACCTCGCGCACCGGCGGCTGGGAGACCCTCCCGCCAGGCGCCACCCCGGCCTATGCCGGTCCGGCATTGCGCTGCGATTTCGAGGGCCGGTTGCTGGCCGGCTTCCTGCTCGATGCCGACCGCGAATCGTCCGCCCGGCCGCAGAAGGGCACCGCCTGGCTGGCGCGCCTCACGCCAGACTCGCCGATGCTGCCCGTCCGCCTGAGCTTCGAGATCCGCTGGCTGGGCTCCGCTTCCATGAGGCTCCTCGCCGCCAAGCCGGAAGGCCCCCCGCTGGTGCGCCAGCGCGCCGACGCAGAAGCGACCCCGCTCCGGCGCTGACCGCGGCCGACCAGAGGCGGGCCCTCCCGCCTGGGCTGCGGATCAGCCCCCGCCGAAGAGCCGCCGCAGCCAGGCCATGAACCCCCGCGCGGGCGGCGGCGTGGGCGTCGCGACCGGGGGCGCAGGCGGCGGCTCGGCCATTCCCCGCAACACCTGCCAAGCCGGCGTCTCCGCCGTCCCGTCGGTCTCGCTCTCCCGCAAAGGCACGTCGCCTTGTGGCAAGGGTGCGGTGGTGGCCGGCGCCTCGGTGGCCACCGCAGGCGGCGGCTCCACTTCCGGCACCGGTTCAGGTTCCGGTGCCCCGGCCGGTGCTTCCATTGCCGCCGCCACCACCACGTTCGGCTCATCCCCGGCCGGCTGGTCGGGTGCGGCGACGGCCGTCGGCCCAGCCAGCAACGGCACAGGGTCAGGCTCCAACGTCGTCCGGAACGCGATGCACCAGTTCCATAGCGGATAGGGCTTGCCGATCAGCTCCGGCAGGTTCGCGCCGGGATATTGCCCGGACCCCTCGTGGAACTCGTAGTCCCGGGTTGCCAGCGTCGGGTCGCTGTCGCGCAGGTTGCCAAAGCCGCCATGCTTCGTCTGGTCCGCATACCACAGCGCGGCATCGGCCCCGGGCGCCCGCTCCAGCACCAGCAGCACGCTTACCTCGCCCACCACCGCGGCGGCTACCACGCCCACCTCGCCGGCCTCATCGGTCACGCGGAAGCCGCCATCGGCGAAGCTGGTGGCCTTGGTCCGCACGTAGCAGGGCGAAAACACCAGCGGCGGGTGCGGTACATGGAAATCCACCAGCACCTGCGTCCCGCGCAGCGTCGCGCGCATCGGATGCAACGGCTTCCAGCCCTCGCCCAGGTCGAGCACAAGGTGCATCACCTTGCCGAACTGCTGCCCCAGCCAGCGATAGCCGTTCGGGTCCAGGTGCCCGCCCTTCTCCGTCACGGGATAGGCCGGCCCCACCATGAACCAGTCGGGCAGCGCATAGGCGCAATCCAGCTGCGCCATCGGGATCGACATGTTCGTCGCATCGCGCACATAGATCCCGCCGACCTGGTGCGTGAACACCGCCGGCATTGCCTCCTGCCCGGCCACGCCCTGCACGATCTCGCGGTTGAAATCGGCCTGCAGCGTCTGCGTCAGGTCGAAATAGCCCCGCCGGTCCTGCGTGCCACCGCCGACGGAGTTGCTCTCCCCCTGCAGCCACAGCAGCGCCACGATCCCGTAGTTGCCGCCGGCCTCCCCCGCCAGCCGCTGCGCCACCTGCGCCGCCTGGCGCGGCCGCTCGAACAGCCCCTGGCCGAAGGAAAGCTGCTCGATCGACCGCCCCCCCACGCCGGTGGAGGTCGCAACGAACCGGCCCGGATACGCGCCCTCCGGCCGTGCCAGCTGCCGCCCGCGCCAGAAATCCAGTGCGCCCTCCAGTACCGTCTCGCCCAGCGCGTTGTTGCCAACCGGCAGTGCCGCAACCGCCTCGGGCGCCAGCACCTCGCCCTTGGACCCGTTGGCCATCACCGTCGCCACCAGCGGCTGGAACGCCGGGGTGCCGGCCACCTCGAAGCGCGGTCCGCTCTCGTTCGTGCCATGCACGGAGCCGCCGACCATCAGGCTGTCGTGCCGCGGCACCACCGACAAGGCCGGCCAGCCCTCCCAGCCGCTGGACAGGGATTGGCCATAGGCAATCACGTGGTTGAAATCCCACACCGGCCGCGCCGCGGTGCGATTGCCCTGGGCGCTGAACCATGCGGATCGCCGGCGGGCCTCCGCCGCCCGCAGCGCGATCTCATCCATGGCATAGGTCGGAACCACCGCCGGCGCGTCCTGATCCTGCATGGGGCGGCCGGGCTACACGACCTGGTTCAGCAGCGCCGCGTCGCCGCGCCACTGCCGCGCCAGATTCTCCATCAGGATGTCGAGCACGTTGTCCTCGTAGCGCCGCGTCTCGCCGGCGGTATGCGGCGTGATGAACGCATTCGGCGCATCCCAGAGCGGGCTCTCGGCCGGCAGCGGCTCCTCCCAGGTCACATCAATGCCCGCCCCCGCGATCGTGCCGGCCTGCAGCGCCGCCACCAGCGCCGGCTCATCCACCACGCGCCCGCGCGCGCAGTTGACCAGGTAGGCGGAAGGCCGCATCGCCGCCAGCGCCGCCGCATCGATCAGGTTCGTCGTCTCCGGCGTCAGCGGGCAGGTCAGCGCCACGAAATCGGCCGCCGGCAACAGGCCGGGCAGGGCCGCCAGCGCATGCACCTCATCCGCCGCGCCCTTGCCCCCGGCAGGATCGCGCCGAACACCGATCACGCGCATGTCGAAGGCCTTGGCAATCTGCGCCAGCCGCCCGCCGATCTTGCCCAGGCCCACGATCACCAGCGTCTTGCCCTGCAACTCGTCCTCGCGCTGGCCGAGATCACCGATCATGCCGCGCCAGAATTTCTTCCCCTGGTTGTCCCGCGCCTCTGGCAACCGCCGTGCCAGCGCCAGGATCAGTGACATCGCATGCTCGCTCACCGCCCGCGCGTTCACCCCCGCCGCACTCGCCAACCGAATGCCCCGCCCGCCCAGCACCGCGCGGTCGAACTGGTCGGTCCCCGCCCCGATCGACTGGATGAACTTCAGCCGCGGCGCCATTTCCGCCAACTCGTTGCGCCACAGCCCGGAGACCACCAGCACGTCGGCCTGCCCGATCCCGGCCTCCAACCCCGCCCGGTCACGCACCTCGATGCTGTTGATCCCTGCCTGCCGCAGCGCGAAGCGCGCCTGCATCTGATAGGCGACATGGGCGAAGCAGATGGTCATCTGGCCGGCGGCGGGAAGCATCGGAATCTCCTGAAGCGTGATCGTCGGAGGCGGAATCGCCGGAGACGTGAATCACGCGATCCAACAAAGAGCTAGTGGCGCAGTCCGGCATCGCGCAGCAGCGGCAACACCGTGTCGATGAAATAGGGCAGCTCGTCCTTGAAGTTCACGAAGCTCACCGTCGTGCCGGCGAAGCCCGCCTCGGCCATGCGCACCATCTCGGATGCGATATGCTCCGGCGTGCCCACCAGGGGATAGGTGCCGGCCCCACCCGCGAAGCGCTTGCGGTGCAGCCGATACGCCTCCGCGTCATGCGAGCCGGAGAAGGTCTGCTTCGCCTTCATGTATCGGTCCACACTCGGCGTGTCCTCCATCGCCACGGCGTAATGCTCATAGTAGGCCTCCGCCTCGTCCGCGCTCGGCCGGCATACCACGTGGCAGGTCGTATACACCCCAACATCCCGCCCGGCCGCCTGGGCGCGTGCCGTCATGTCGGCGATCTGCGCCCGCCCCTTGTCGATATCGGTGAAGGTGGTGAACAGGAAATCCGCCGCCCGCGCCGCGAAATCCCGCCCCGGCGGCGAGAACGCCGCATTCAGCGTCACCGGCCGCGGCCGCTGCACCGGCGCGGGCCGACCCGAGGCATTCTTCAGCTGGTAGAACTGGCCCTCGAAGTCGAACGGCCCCGCCCCGGCATGAAGGCGCTCCATGATCTCGAACCACTCCAGCCCCTGCGCGTAGCGATCCCCGATCATCTCCAGCCCGAACAGCTCGAACTCCTCGGGGTTCCAGCCGCAGACGATGTTCAGCCCCGCCCGGCCCCCGCTCGCCTGGTCGATCGTCGCCATCGCCTTGGCCGCGAACACCGGATGCACCATCGGCACGTGCACGGTGCTGAACAGCGCGATCCGCTCCGTCAGCCCCGACAAGGCTGCCGCGAAGGTGAAGGTCTCGTAGCTCCACTCCCGGCTGTTCATCTCGCCGCCGAAGCCCTTCCAGCGCGCGATCGGCAGGAAGAACTCGATCCCGGCTCGGTCGGCCATCTGCGCCACCGCCACCACATCGTCCCAGCCAGCCTGCCAGCGCTCCGCCACCCGGGTCAGCGTCAGCCCGCCATCCGCATTGGCGCTGAACACGCCCAGCTTGAAGCGGTTGGGGCCGCGCATCGGATGAACGGGCGTGGTCTCGCGCATGCGCGGTGTCCTCGGCGGCAGCGTGGACATACCAACACTCCGGCCCGCCGCTTTCAAGCAGCCCCGCCGCCGCGCTAGGCTGCCCGGGCAACACGGGCGCCCCCATCCAATGACCATACTCACCGTGAACGGAACCTTGCGCGAAAGCGCGGCACCCCCCTCCACCCCGCTGCTGGAGGTCTTGCGCAACGAGTTCGCCCTCACCGGCAGCCGCTTCGGCTGTGGCGAGGAACAATGCGGCGCCTGCCTGGTGCTGATCGACGGCACCCCCACCCAATCCTGCGGCCGCGAGATCGGCACGCTCCAGGGCAGGGCCGTCACCACCATCGAGGGCCTGCAGGACCACCCGATCATCGCCGCCCTCATCGCCGAGCAGGCCGGCCAGTGCGGTTACTGCCTCTCCGGCATGGCCGTTGCCGCCGCCGCGCTGCTGGCCCGCAACGCCACCCCCACCCGCGCCGAAATCGCCACCGCGCTCGACCCCCAGCTCTGCCGCTGCGGCGCCCATCCCCGCATCCTGCGCGCCGTCGAACGCGCTGCCCGAATGATCGCAGGGGGGGAGATGCCGCGATGACCGATCTCCCCAAGAGCCTCGCCGACAACCCGCGCCTCGACCGTTGGCTCCGCTTCGCCGAAGGCCGCGTCCATGTCTCCGTCGGCAAGGTGGAGATCGGCCAGGGCATCTCCACCGCCCTGGCCCAGATCGCCGCCGAGGAGCTGGACGTCTCCCTGGGTCGCCTCGCCTGGCGCGCCGGCGACACCCAGCTGGCCCCGGATGAAGGCTCCACCTCCAGTTCCCTCTCCATCGAGATCGGCGGCGCCTCGCTGCGCCTGGTCTGCGCCGAAACCCGCGCCCTGTTCCTGGCCGAGGCCGCCCGCCTGCTCAACGCCGCCGCCGAGGAGCTGGAGGTGGAGGACGGCGCCATCCTCCACGCCGGCACCCCCACCGGCCACGACTACTGGTCGCTCGTCCCCCGCGTCAGCCTCGCACGGGACGCCACCGGCACCGCCGCCCCGAAGCCGCGCGCCCAGCACCGCCTCGTCGGCACCAGCACCCCGCGCCGCGACTTGCCGGGCAAGCTCACCGGCGGTGCCTTCGTGCACGACATGGTGCTGCCCGGCATGCTCCATGCCCGAGTCCTGCGCCAACCCCGCCCCGGCGCCACCCTGGCCGCGGTCAACGAGGCCGCCCTCGCCCGCCACGGCGCCCGCCTCGTGCGCAGCGGCGACTTCGCCGCCATCCTCGCCCCCACCGAGGCCACCCTGCGCGCCGCCGTCGAAGCCGCCCGCCCGCGTTGGGACAACGCCGACACGCCCACCCCCGCCATGTCCGAAGCCGCCTGGCTCGCCACCCAGCCGGCGGACATCCGAACCCGCGGCAGCGAAGCCGCCCCACCGCCGGGCCGCAGCCACGCGGCCACCTACTCCCGCCCCTACATCGCCCACGCCTCGCTCGGCCCTTCCTGCGCCGTGGCGCATGAGCACAACGGCATCCTGGAGGTTTGGACGCACGTCCAGGGCGTCTATCCCTTCCGCATCAACGCCGCCCAAACGCTGCAGCGCGCCCCCGAGACCATCGTCGTCCGCCACGCCCATGGCCCCGGCTGCTACGGCCATAACGGCGCGGACGACGCCGCCCTCGATGCCGCGATCATCGCCACCCTCGTCCCGGGCACCCCGGTGCGCGTGCTGTGGTCCCGCGCCGACGAGTTCGCCTTCGCCCCGGCTGGAACCGCCATGCAAACCGCGCTGCGCGCCGTGCTGGATGCGGAGGGCATGCCCGCGGACCTCACCGCCACCATCACCAGCGGCGTCCACGTCAACCGCGCCCCGGGCCGCCTGCTCGCCTCGCGCACCCTGCCGAACGCCCAACCCCTGCCGCCGCCGGCCGAATCCTCCGACCCCTATCCCGGCACCGGCGCCCGCAACATCGTGCCGTACTACGACATCCCGACCTGGCGCTATGAACACCGCCTCGTCGCCGGCACGCCGATCCGCACCTCCGCCCTGCGCGGCCTCGGCGCAGTGGTGAACGTCTTCGCCCTGGAATGCTTCCTCGACGAGTTGGCCGACCTCGTCGGCCAGGATCCCGCCGCCTACCGCCTGCGCCTGCTCTCCGATCCCCGCGCCCGCTTCCTGGTCGAACGCGCCGCGGCGATGTCGAACTGGTCCGCCCGCGGCCCCGCCGGCACCGGCATCGGCCTTGGCATGGGCTTTGCCCGCTACAAGAACAAAAGCGGCTACGCCTGCGTCGTCGTTGAAGTGGAAGCAGACACCGAAATCCGCCTGCGCCACATCTGGTGCACCGCCGATGCCGGCCTTGCCATCAACCCCGATGGTGTCCGCGCCCAGCTCGAAGGCGGCATCATCCAGGCCGCCAGCATGGCGCTGAAGGAACAGCTGCGCATCGACGAAACCGGCACCGCCACGCGCAGCTGGGCCGACTACCCGATCCTGCGCTTCTCGGAGATCCCGCCGATCGACATCGAACTGGCCAACACGCCAGACGAGCCGTCGCTGGGCATGGGCGAATGCACCATGGGCCCCACCGCCGCCGCCATCGCCAACGCCGCCGCCCACGCGCTCGGCGTGCGGGTGCGGGACATGCCCCTCAGCCGCGAGCGCATCGTCGCAACGGCGGCGTCCTAACCCAGCACGATATCCCGCTCCGCCAGCAAGGCTCCTGCCTCGATCCGCTCCGCCGGCACCGGCCGCAGCATCACCGCCTCCTTTGCCCGCGCATCCAGCCCATTGAACAGGAAGTCGCGCGCGTTGGTGGTCTCGCCGGCCAGGTAGAACTGCGTCACCAGCGCTTCCTGCGCCCCTGGCCGAATCACGGCCACGTGGATGTGCGGCGTGCGTCCGGGATAGGCCACCGGCCGGATTGTCCGGAAGGCATAGGTTCCGTCCGCGGCGGCCTGCACGCGCCCTCGCCCCTGGAACCCTGCGTCGCGCCCATCCGCCCGGTCCCGTGGGTGCCGATACCGCCCGAAGGCGTCGCATTGCCAAATTTCCACCAGCGCACCGGCCACCGGCTGCCCGGCACTATCCAGCACCCGCCCGCGCAGATGGGTCACCACACCCTGTGCCTGCGCCGCGACACCCTCCACGCGCACCAGGTCGCCATCGGCATCGCCAGACCAATCCACGGGATAGAACGGTCCCGCCGTCTGCCGCGGTGTCGGCACCGACAAGCCCTGCGCCCGCGTTCCGTTCGCGGGCACCGCCAGGGCGGCAACCGCCGTCAGCAACAGCCGTCGCTGCATCACTGGTGTCTGGATCAGCATCATCGGCCCCTTTCGGCTGCACCGCCGGGATATGTGGCCGTGCCCACGCCGTTGCCAGGGCGCGCCTCAGCCTAGTTCCGCCAGGGCCGCATGTCCGGATACCCGCTCACCGCCCAGGCGCCGTCCACCAGCAGCGAGGCACCGGAGACGTAGCTGGCTTCGTCGCTCGCCAGGAACAGCGCCGGTGCCGCGATCTCCTCCGGCTGCGCCGCGCGCCCCTGCGGAATGCGCTCCATGAACGCGGCATGGATGTCTTCATTGTCGAACAGCCGCTTCGTCAGCGGCGTCTGCACCAGCCCGGGCAGGATCGCATTCACCCGGATGCCGGAGGGCGTCAGCTCCAGCGCGCCGTTCTTGGTCAGCATCTCCACCCCGGCCTTGGCCGCGGAATAGGCCGCCCCGGCATGCATCGGCACATGGGCATTCAGCGAGGCGATGTTCACCATCGCCCCACGCCCCTGCTTCAGCATCGCCTGCGCGGCGTGCTTCATCGCGAACATCACGCCCTTCAGGCACAGATCCACGGTGAAGTCCCAGTCCGCCTCCACCATTCGCGCGATGTATCCTTGCCGGTTGGCGCCGGCCACATGAAAGCTGGCATCCACCGTGCCGAACCGCTCCAGCGCCGCGGCGAACAGCGCCGCCACATCCGCCTCCTGCGTTACGTCGCCCACCATGGCGATCCCGCCGGCGCCGAGTTCCGCCGCCAACGCCGCCACCCGCTCCGGGTTGATGTCGTTCGCCACCACCCGGCCGCCCTCGGCCAGGTAGCGCCGCGCGATCGCCAGCCCGATCCCGGAGGCCCCACCCGTGATCACCGCCGTCCTGCCGGCAAAACGTCCGTCCATGGTTCGCTCCTCTCGGTTTCCCGGCAGAGTGGAGCGCCGCCGCCTACCGGTCCAGCGCCTGGCGCACAGTCACCAGCAGGCTCTCCATCTCCGGGCCGCGCAGCCGCACCCAACTGTCCCAATAGGATGGCAGCTTCGTGATCCCGTCCTGGATTTCCGCCGGGTTCACCGGGGTCGCCTTCAGCCCTTCGTTGGCCAGCTGGCGCACCAACTGGGCCTCCTCCTGGTCCTGTGCCGCGGCGATCCACGCCACGGTCTCGGCAGCCGCCGCCCGCAGGACAGGCTCAATCCCCTCGGGCAGCCGCCGCAGAGCCTCCTGGTTCGCCACGATCACTGCATCGTTGTAGTTGGGCCCGGCGAGGTAGACATGCTTCAGCAGCGAGCGCCAGTTGCGGGCAACGAAGGAAGGTGTGGCGAAGGTTCCATCCAGCTTGCCCGCCTGCATCGCCTCGCCTGCCTCCACGGTGGAGGTGAACACGTGCAGGCCCGCATAGTGCCGCACGAACTCGGCCTGCTCCACCGAATGCACGCGTATCTTCTGGCGGGCGATATCCACGAACCCCGCCGCCTTCTGCCGAGACCAGAACAACTGCGGCACGGTGCGGTAATGCGCCAGCAGCACCAGGCCGCGTCGATTCAACTCGGTCGTCAGCGTCGGCCGCAGCAGCGCGGCCACCTTGTCCCACTCCTCGCCGGTGGTCATCAGCAGCGGCAGCCGCATCAATGATCCGGCCTGGATCGTGGCGGCATAGCCGCCATCGTCGCCAAGCTCCACCTTGCCGCTGCCCACGCCATCCAGCACCTGGTTCGCATCGATCGGCATGAACCCGGCCGTGCGCACATTGATCAGCAGCGCCCCGCGGGTTCGGTCCCGCACCAGGTCCGAAAGCCGCTGCAACCCGCGCACCACCGCCCCGGTCTGCACGGTCTGCTGCGTGAACAGCGACCACGTCACCGCCGCCTGCGCGCCCCGGCCCAGGAACGGCATCGCCAAGCCCGCGGCCGCACCTGCGTGCAGCAGCCGCCGCCGGCGCAGCAACATCCGGGTCAGGCGCGGGAGGGGGCGGGGCAGGGCAGGGGGCATGGCGGGTTTCACGGGGCGGGTATATCGCAAACCAGCGGCCTGCGGGTAAACTGCCCGTCCAAGCGACGCCACCGAGGAGGACACGCCCCATGCAACAGATCGGCCATTACCTGAGCGGGCGAAAAGTCCCCGGTACCGGTGCCACCGCCCCCGTCTACAACCCCGCCACCGGTGAGGTCAGCGGCCAGGTCGCCATGGGCGGCGCGGCCGAGGTCGATGCCGCCGTCGCCGCCGCCACCGCCGCCTGGCCCGCCTGGGCCGCCACGCCCCCGCTGCGCCGCGCCCGCGTCATGTTCAACTTCAAGCAACTGCTGGAAGCGAACACCAAGAAGCTCGCCGCCATCATCACCGCCGAGCACGGCAAGGTGCTGTCCGACGCGGAAGGCGAGATCCAGCGCGGCCTGGAGGTTGTCGAGTTCGCCTGCGGCATCCCGCATCTGCTGAAGGGCGAATACACCGAGGCCGTCGCCACCGGCATCGACGCCTGGTCGCTGCGCCAGCCGCTCGGCGTGGTCGCCGGCATCACCCCCTTCAACTTCCCGTGCATGGTGCCGCTCTGGATGATCCCGGTCGCCCTGGCCACCGGCAACTGCTTCATCCTCAAGCCCTCGGAGAAGGACCCCTCTGCCGCCCTGCTGATGGCGGAACTGCTCACCGAGGCCGGGCTGCCCCCCGGCGTCTTCGCCGTCGTCCAGGGCGGGCGCGATGCGGTCGAGTCGATCCTCGGCCACGAGGGCATCCACGCCATCAGCTTCGTCGGCTCCACCCCGATCGCCGAGCTCGTCTATCGCACCGGCACCGCCAGCGGTAAGCGCGTCCAGGCCCTCGGCGGCGCCAAGAACCACCTCGTCGTCATGCCCGATGCCGACCTGGACCAGGCCGTCGATGCGCTGATGGGCTCTGCCTACGGCTCCGCCGGCGAGCGCTGCATGGCCGTCTCCGTCGCGGTGGCCGTTGGCGACGTGGGTGACAAGCTGATCGAAAAGCTCGCCCCCCGCGTGCGCGCCCTCAAGGTCGGCCCCGGCACCGACAAGGACGCCGAGATGGGCCCGCTCGTCACGCTGGAGCACCGCAACAAGGTCTCCGGCTATGTCGACCAGGGCGAGAAGGAAGGCGCGAAGCTGGTGGTCGACGGCCGCGGCCTGTCGCTGCAGGGCTACGAGCAGGGCTTCTTCATCGGCGGCACGCTGTTCGACAACGTCACCCCGGACATGACCATCTACAAGGACGAGATCTTCGGCCCCGTCCTCGGCGTGGTCCGCACCAAGGATCTCGGCGGCGCGGTCGATCTGATCAACGCCCACCGCTTCGGCAACGGCACCGCGCTGTTCACCGCCGATGGCGGCGCCGCCCGTGCCTTCGCCAACGCCATCAAGATCGGCATGGTCGGCATCAACGTGCCCATCCCCGTGCCGGCCGCCTTCCACAGCTTCGGCGGCTGGAAGGCCTCGATGTTCGGCGACCACCACATGCACGGCCCCGAAGGCGTGCGCTTCTACACCCGCTACAAGGCCGTCACCCAGCGCTGGCCGGCCTCCATCCGCGCCGGCGCGGAATTCACCATGCCGCAGATCGGCCGCTGACACCGCCGCAACGATCGGGCCGGGCTCCGCAGGGAGCCCGGCCTTTTCGTGTCAGCCCATCGCGTCCACACCCGTCGGCGTGATCTCGAAGATCACCCTGATCTCGCCCGCCTTGCGGAACGGGTAGCTGTCCTTGCCGAGATACTTCTTCGCCAGCGCATCGATATGCGCATCCCCACCTTCCTCGGTGGCCCGCGTCACGGTGCCGCGGATCTGGATGTAGCGATAGGCATTGTCGGGATCGAGGATCGAGAGCGCCACCTTCGCCCCCTCCACCATGTTGCGCGTCTTCACCCGCCCGCGGGCGGAATTCACGCGCACCGTCCCCCCGATCATGTCGAACCACACCGGCGTCACCTGCGGCGCCCCGTTCGGCGACACGGTCGCGAGGTGCGCGAACGCACGGGGGTTGTTCATCAAATCGGCGAAACCAGCGGGAATGTCGGCCATGACTCTCTCCTGTTCCAGGAGCGGGGAGTTTGGGCCGATGCCTCCTTGGATCAAGCCCGCCGCGCGGCACCGCGCATAGGCGGCGCCATCCCCGCCTGTTATAGCCAAGCCAGACGCACCGGAGCCCCGGCCATGCCCAAGCTGTATTTCGAGGACCTGTCCGTCGGCCTCTCCTGGAACGCCGGCCCGATCGCGGTCAGCCAGGCCGACATCATTGCCTTCGCCCAGTCCTTCGACCCACAGCCCTTCCACACGGACCCCGAGGCCGCCGCCGCCCATCGCCTGTTTCGCGGCCTCGCTGCCAGTGGCTGGCACACCGCCGCCCTCTCCATGCGCCTGTTCGCCGGTGGCGAGACGGCCCCCGCCGGCGGCATCATCGGCAACGGCATCGACGAACTGCGCTGGCCCCGCCCCGTCCGCCCCGGCGACGCCCTCACCCTCACCAGTGAGGTGGTGGAACTGCGCGCGCCGGAACCCGGCAAGGCCGTCGGCTGGGCCCGCATCCGCAACACCACCACCAACCAGAACGGCGAAGTCGTGCAGTCGCTGGTCGCCACCCTCTCCATTCCCCGCCGACCGCAAGGCTGAACCCGATGTCCGTCGCCACCGCCCCTGCCTACACCCACGCCGCCCCGGAACCCGGCACCATCCAGGAAGTCGCCCCCGGCATCCTCTGGCTCCGCCTCGCCCTCCCCTTCGCCCTCAACCACGTCAACATCCACATCATCGACGACGGCACCGGCTGGACCATCATCGACACCGGCGTCGCCAACGACCAAACCCGCGCCGTATGGGAGGAGATGCTGGCCGGCCCGCTCGCCGGCCGCCCGGTCAACCGCCTCGTCATCACCCATTTCCACCCGGACCATGTCGGCCTCGGCGGCTGGCTTGCCGAGACATGCAATGTCGGCGTCACGATGAGCCAGACCGAGTATTTCCAGTCCCGCCTCTCCCGCGGCCGCGCCGGCGGCGTGGACGGCAATGCCCACCTACCGTTCTACCGCCGCCACGGCCTCAGCGAGGACGAGATCCACGCCGTCACCGTCCGTGGCGATTCCTACCAGCGCCTCACGGTGGATCTCCCCACCCACTACACCCGGATCCGCGCCGGCGACGTGCTGGATCTCGGCGGCCGCCGCTTCGAGGTACTCACCGGCGCCGGCCACGCGCTGGAGCAGGTGATGCTGCTGAACCGGGAGGAAGGCGTCTTCCTGCCGACCGACCAGGTCATCGGCCACATCTCCCCCAATGTCGGCGTCCACGCCATCGAACCGCAAGCCGATGCCCTGGCCGATTTCCTCACTTCGCTTAAGGACATCCACGCCACGGTCCCGCACGGGGTCCTCACCGCCCCCACCCATGGCCGCCCCTTCCACGGCCTGCACGACCGCATCGAAACCCTCATCGCCCATCACCGCGAACGCTGCGATCTCGTCGCCAAGGCCATCGCAGCCGGGGCCAGCACCACCGCCGGCATCATGCCCACCCTGTTCAACCGCAAGCTGGATCCGCACCAGATGGGCTTCGCCTTCGGCGAGGCGCTGGCCCACGTCAACTACATGCTCGCCCTGGGTGAACTGCGCGGCGAGACCGACCGGGAAGGCATCCTGCGCCTCCACCTCGCATGAGCGAAACCACCGGTACCCTGCACCACAACGGCAACGACCTGGCCTGGGCCTACCTGCCCGGCACCGGCCCCACCATCGTCTTCCTCCCCGGCTTCAAGTCAGACATGGAAGGCAGCAAGGCGACCTGCCTGCGCGACTGGGCGGCGGGGCAGGGCAGGGCGATGCTCCGCCTCGACTATTCCGGCCATGGAATCAGCACCGGTGCCTTCGAGGACGGCACGATCGGTGCATGGGCCAACGACGCCCGCGCGATCATCGAAGCCCGCACCACCGGTCCCCTGCTGCTCGTCGGCTCCTCCATGGGCGGCTGGATCGGCCTCCTGCTCGCCCGCGCCATGCCAGGCCGCGTCGCCGCCCTGGTCGGCATCGCCGCCGCCCCAGACTTCACCGAAACCCTCCTCTGGGAAGGCCTCACGGAAGCCGAGCGCGCCACCCTCCTGTCGCACGGCTACATCGAGCGCCCGAGCATCTACGGCGAGAAGCCCTACCGTTTCACCCGCGCCCTCATCGAGGACGGCCGCACGCAATCCCTCCTCGCCGCCCCCATCCCGGTCACCTGCCCGGTCCGCCTCCTGCAAGGCCAGCAGGACCCCGACGTCCCCTGGCCCACCGCGCTGCGCATCGCCGAGCAACTGGAGTCCACCGATGTGGAGATCACCCTGATCAAGGACGGCGACCACCGCCTCTCCCGCCCCCAGGACCTCGCCCTGCTCACCCGCACGGTGGCAACGCTGCTCGCCTAACCCCCCGCCGCCAGGATCGCCCGCAGCCCCTCGCGAAAGCTCGGATACCGCCACCGGTAGCCGAGCATCTCCTGCGTCCGCGCACTCGCCACCCGCCGGTTCTCCGCCCAGAAGCTCCGCCCCATCTCGCTCATCGCCAGCACCGCCTGCTCGAACGGCACCTCTGGCGGCGGCGCCAGCCCCAGCAGCCGCGCCGCCTCCGCCACCACCTCGGCCGTCTCGGCCGGCACGTCGTCGGCCAGGTGCAGCACCCGCACCCCGGCCGCCACATCCTGCCGTGCCGCCGCCAGAACCGCCCCGGCGATATCCTCCACATGCACCCGCCCGAACGCATGGCCGGGCTTCACCACCCGCCGCGCCCGCCCCGCGCGCACTTCGTCCAACGCCGATCGCCCGGGCCCATAGATCCCCGCCGTCCTGAACAGATCAACCGCCACCCCCCCAGCCAGGGAAGCCCAAGCCTGCTCGGCTGCCACCCGCCGGCGAGACCGCTCCTGCCCCGGCGCCACCACGCTCGTCTCGTCCACCCACGCCCCGCCACGATCGCCATAGACCCCGGTCGTGGAGACATATCCGGCCCACCGCAGCATCCCGCCTGACGCCAGCGCCCCGCCATAGGCCCGCAACACCGGGTCACCCGCCGCATCCGGCGGCGCGGTTGCCAGCACATGGGTCGCGTCCTCCGGCAGTGCCGCGCCGAACCCCATCATCGCCACGCCCGCCGGCGGCGCGGCGCGGCCAGGGTCGCGGCTCGTCGCCGTCACCCGAACGCCGTGTGCGGCGGCCATCCGCGCCACCGCGGCGCCGCTGTAGCCCAGTCCGAAGATCACCAGATGCACGAATTCGTCCCTCCCAGGCACGGCGTTTGCGGCCGAAGGCCCACCGCTACTACAGTGCAGCCACCATGCATGCCCGTCATATCCTGATCGCCGTCGCGCTGCTCCTGGCCGCGGCCCTCGGAGGCTGGTTCCTGCACGCTGAGTCCGGCATCGAGCCGGTCGAATCCGAAGCCCCCCTCCCGCTGCCGCCTGTCCCGCCGCGTATCGCAAGCGGGCTCGAATACGAAAGATGCCTCGGCCTGCTCACGATTGAACCCGAGAGCGCCGCAAACTTTGCCCGCAGTTGGGGCGAGCGTGGTGGGGGCGAGCCGGCCCAGCACTGCCTTGCCCTGTCGCGCGTTGCTCTGGGGGAACCTGGCCCCGCCGCCGACCAGCTCGAACGCCTCGCCAGCGCCAGCACCTCGCCGCCAGCCACGCGCGCCGCGCTGCTGGAGCAGGCCGCCCAGGCCTGGCTCATGGCCGGCAACCCCGCCCGCGCCCACACGGCCGCAACCTACGCGCTGGCCCTGACCCCGGACGACCCCACGCTGCTCATCGAGCGGGCCAACGCCTCCGCCCAGCTTGACCGGCACGAGGAGGCCGCCGCCGATCTCGCAACCGCGCTGCGCGTGGATGGCCACCGTGCCGATGCCCTCACGCTGCGCGCCGCCTCGCTCCGCCGGCTGGACCGGATCACCGAAGCCCGCGCCGATATCGACGCCGCCCTGGCTCTTGAGCCCGAGAACCCGGAAGCCCTTCTGGAACGCGGCATTCTCCGCCAACGCGCCCGGGACGACACCGGCGCCCGCGCCGACTGGGAGCAGGTGATCGCCCTCGCGCCAGATTCCGCCGCCGCCGACTTCGCCCACCAGAACCTCGCACTCCTGGAAGCCGGCCCCAGCCGTTAGATGTTTGGTCCCGGGATTTGATGGTGCGGATTTGCGGTGAATCTGCTTGGCTCTACGGCCCATGCTTTGCAGATAGCTCCGTAAGGGGTGAGGCCCTTGAGGGTCTTTAGCCGCTTGGCGAAGTTGTAGGCGTCGAGGAACTGGCC
>CANHKG010000065.1 GCA_947460455.1 Rhodospirillales bacterium
CAGGATGACCTCAACGCCATCGCCCTGCGCCTGAACACGCGCCCACGGGTCCGGCTCAAAGGGGTGACGCCCTTGGAGTGCTTCACGCAGATGATCGAATTCGACCGTTTGAACCAACCAAAGCCACAGTAATAGACAGTTGTTGCACCCGGACCTTGAAACCGCCGACTTTTTTCATTTGCGGCCACATCCACCCGTTCTTCCCCTGGGGAACCGGGCGCTGCGAACCGCAAACGGACAAAAGTTTTTTGGTTCTTTTTTTCAAAAAAGAACATTCTTGCTTGCACGTCGAAAGGGGGCCTCGCGGCCCCCTTTCCCGTTGGTTCAGCCCGGCACGTTGTCCCGGCCCATCATGCGGTGGCCGCCCATGCGCGGGCCGTGTTCGCCATCGCTGTCGTGCATGCCGTGGCGCATCATGCCCGGGCCGTAGCGGCGTTCCCCGGCGCGCGGGCCGGCGACGTCCTTCAGGCTGTCCTTGGTCTCGCCGAGCTGGCGGGCGGCGATCACCCGGCCGAGCGGGCCGGCATAGCCTTCGCCGCGCACCGAGACGCTTTTGCCAACCGAGAGGGTCTCAGCCAGGCGCTTGGCCTCCGGCGGGGGCAGGCGCACGATCGTGCCATCCTCCAGGCGGATGCCGTTGGTCTCGCCGCGCGGCGTGTGCAGCAGGGCGGCAACCTTGCCGTCCGCCTCCAGCGCCGCACCCTCGCCGCGGTGGCCGGGGCCGCGCGGCGGGGCAACCAGCACGGTGGTGCCGGTGGCGTCGTTGGTGATGGAGCGCGCGGCCACCATCGGAATGGCGCGGGCCTTCAGGCCGTGGATCGTCACCGCATCGCCTGGCTTCACCGCGAAGACCAGCTGGGTGGAAACGAAGGGCGGCACGTGCACCTCGGTGCCATCGGCCAGGATCAGCCCATCCACGTCACCGCGCGGGGTGACGGAGTATTGCGCCACCTTGCCCTTCACTTCGGGCAACTGGGCCGGGTCGTACACCGGCGCGGCGCCGGTGGCGCGGGCGGCGGGCTGTGCCATCGCCAGGCCGGTGCCCTGCACCACGCCTGCGCCGAGCACGAGGGCACTGGCCAGCATCAGGAAGGACTTGCGAGTCATGTCTTGGTCTCCAAGGTCTCGGCCAGGATCGGCCTCGGCAGTGTCTTCGCAAGCGCCGTGCCAGAGCATAAGCCATTGATTTACTGTGTATGGATTGTCCGCCGAGCCGGCTACCCGTCCCCCTTCCCGACACCCTCCGTCCGGTTTCCAGACACCTCGATCCCGTGCTGGCGCAGTTTTTCGTACAGCAGCTGGCGATGGATGCCGAGCAGCCGCGCCGCCTCCGCCCGGTTGCCGCCGCTGCGATCCAACGCGCGGCGGATCATCGCCGCTTCCAGCCGTGCCACCGCCTCTGGCAGCGTACCGGCCAGGAAATCCTCGGCCGGCGCGGCGGAGGCGACGGCGCCGAGGAAGCCCAGCTCCTCCGCCCCCA
This sequence comes from Rhodospirillales bacterium, assembly GCA_947460455.1. Classification (GTDB taxonomy): domain Bacteria; phylum Pseudomonadota; class Alphaproteobacteria; order Acetobacterales; family Acetobacteraceae; genus CAMDGX01. The sequence goes on from CANHKG010000065.1 coordinate 1,481, forward strand.
CCAACGGCCGGCGGCCGAGGGCGGCCACCCGCTCCATGGCGTTGCGCAGCTCGCGCACATTGCCGGGCCAGCGATGGCCCAGCAGCCGCGCCGCCGCTTCCGCCGAAAGGGTTCGGCTGGTGCCGGAGGCGGTGAGGAAATGCTCGGCCAGCGGCACGATGTCGCCCAGCCGCTCGCGCAGCGGCGGCAGGTGCAGCGGCACCACGCCCAGGCGCCAGTAGAGGTCCTCGCGGAACGTGCCGGCCTGCACCATGGCGGCGAGGTCGCGATGGGTGGCGGCCAGCACGCGCACATCCACCGGCACCGGCTTGCCCCCCACCGGCACCACCACGCGCTCCTGCAGCACGCGCAGCAGCTTGGCCTGCATGGCCAGGTCCATGTCGCCGATCTCGTCCAGGAACAGCGTGCCCTTGTGGGCGGCGCGGATGCTGCCGGCGGCATCGGCCACCGCCCCGGTGAAGGCCCCGCGCGCATGGCCGAAAAGCTGGCTTTCCAGCAGCCCGGCCGGGATCGCGGCGCAGTTCACCGCCACGAAGGGCGCTGCGGCACGGCGGCCGTGGCGATGGATGGCGCGGGCCACCACCTCCTTGCCGGTGCCGGTCTCGCCGGTGATCAGCACGGTGGCGTCGCTGTCAGCCAGCAGGCCGACGGATTTCTGCACCTCGCGCATCGCCGGCGTGGCGCCCACCAGCTCGTCGGAATCGTCGGCCACCACCTGCGGCTGGGCGGAGGCGGCGGGCAGCATGCGTGCCACCAGCGCGGCCAGCGCCTCCCGCCCGATCGGCTTGGCGATGTGGTCCATGGCGCCCAGCCGCATCGCCTCGATCGTATTGGCCGCGGTGGGCACGGCGGTGAGCACGGCGACGGGCGGGGCGTCGCCGCGCGCGCGCAGTTCGCGCAGCACCGAAAGCCCGTCCATCCCCGGCATGCGCAGATCAAGCAGCACGGCATCGATCCCGCCGCGCGCCAGCCGCGCCAGACCCGCGGCCCCATCCGGCGCCTGTTCGGCGGTGTGGCCGAGATCGGAGAGCGTCTCCGCGATGCCCTCGCGCAGGGCCGCGTCGTCATCGATGATCAGCACGCGCGCCATGGCACCTCCAGCACGAAGGTGGCACCCGGCCCGGCATCGGCCAGGAAGAGCCGCCCGCCCATGGCATTGGCCAATTCGCGCGCGATCGCCAGGCCCAGGCCGGTGCCCTCCGGCCGCCCGGTCACGAAGGGCTCGAACAGCCAGGCGCGCAGCTCCGGCGCCACACCGGGGCCGGTATCGACCACCGTCAGGCGCAGCACCTCACCCTCCTGCTCCGCCGAGAGCGTGATGCCGCCGCCCGGCGGCGTGTGGTGCAGCGCATTCTCCAGCAGCGCATCCAGCACGCGCCGCACCAGCCCCTCATCGAGCATGGCGCACAGCGCCGGGGCCTGCACAGCGAGGGTCACGTCGCCCCTTTGCTGTTCCGCCGCCACGGCCCGCAGCAGGTCCGCCACCTGCACGGGCGCCAGGACCGGCTCGCGCTTCTGCGTCATCGCCAGCAATTCGCCGCTCAGCCGGTCCAGCCGCGCCACCTGGGCCAGGATCGCCTCCAGCGCGGCACCGCGCCGGGCGGGGTCGCCGGCCAGGGCATTCTCGGCCCGCAGCCGCATGGCCGCGATCGGGTTGCGGATCTCGTGCGCCACCCCGGCGGCCACGCGCCCCAGCGCCGCCAGCCGCTCGCCCTGGGCCATACGTGCGGCCAGCGCTGCCTCGCGCGACTGTGCCTCGGCCAGCCGGTCCCCGGCGGCGTTCAGCGCGGCGACGATCCGGTCCAGCTCCCGCTCCCCCGTTGGCGGCACGTGCGGCAAGGTGCTGTCCGCGCCAGCCTGCTCATGCCCGGCGAGCGAGGCCTCGATCCGCCGTGCCCGGCGGCGCAGCGCCACCAGGCCGAGCGAAAGCCAGAACGCCAGCAGCAGCACCAGCGCCAGCAGCACGGCCATGCCCAGCTGCAGTTCCCGCAACCCCAGCGTGCCGGCGTTGCGCTGCGCCACCCAGCCCACCAGCCCCGCCACCGGCCCGCCCAGCGGGCAGGCCAGACCAAGCCGGCCCTCGCCCTCGAACCCCACGGTGTCGTCCTCGCGCAGCGCGGTGGTGGCGGCCTGCGCCAGGGCGGCACGCAGTGTGCCGGGGTCGCCGGACAGCGCCTCGCCCGCGCCTTCGGTCTGCCAGATCCCCGCCTCCACCCCCGGCCGCCCGGCCAGCGCCATGCCCACCACGCCCTGCAGCTCGCGCCGAAAGCCCTCCAGTTCCCGCCCCTGCCCCGGCCCGGCCCAGCCGGCGACGTAGAAGCCGTAGGTTTCGCCCAGCAGCGCGCAGCCCTGCTCCAGCACCGCCGTGCGCAACCCGGCCTGCGCCGCGCTGGACAGGCGGTACAGCTGCACCAGCACCGCGCCCACGGCCAGTGCGGCCATCAGCGAAAGCACCCACGCCACCACCAGCCGGGATCCCAAGGAACGCATCGCCGCACTGTGGCCCATCGCGCCCCCCGGCAGAAGCCCGGCGCGATCTCCACGTGTTGGTAACCCGTGTGTAAGCTCCCGCATGGGAAGCCACGGCATGGCGCGCGGCCTTGTCCGTCGCCCACGGTGCCGCCCCGCCGCCGGGGTGAAGCCGGCCCGAATTCCGGCGGAGCGGAGGCAACGGCCGGCCCATGGCGCAGGGATGGCGACCAGGCAGGGATCAGGACCCGACGGCCACCGCCGGCGGCGCCCGCGCGATGACGCCGCGCGGCCTGTTCGGCGTGGGCGCCGCCATCGCCATGCTGACCCTGATCGGCCTGTTCCTGGGCCTGCTGCGCGACGGCTACAACCGCGCCGAGGCACATGCCGAGGCCACCACGCTGCGCGCGGCCCAATCCGCCGCCGCGGAACTCGCGCGCACCGTGCAGGCGGTGGATGCGCTGCTGTTCGACCTCGCCGCCCCCGATGCCCCCACCGACCCCGCCGCCCTGCGCCAGCGCCTGCGCGACCTGCCGCTGGTGCGCGACCTGGTGCGGCTCGGCCCCACGCTGCACGTGCGTTCCAGCACCGATGCCGCCTTTGATGCCACGGCACTGGAAGGCCAGGCCTGGCTGCGCCCGCTGGCCGACCCCACCCGGCAGGGTGCCCCAGCCGCGCTGGTCCAGGGCCAGCCCCTGCCCGTGGCCGCCGATCCCGGCCACCCGCCCTCGCAATGGGCCCTGCCCCTGGCCCGCGCGACAGCCGGGCGCGACGGAGCCCCCGCCGGCGCCGTGGTGGCGCTGCTGGACGGCGAGCAACTGGCCGCGATCCTGCGCCAATCCGCCCGCGTGTTCGGCACCGAACTGCGGCTGCACGGCCTCGACGCCACGCTGCTGCTGGCCACCGACCTGCCGGCCACCGCCACCGGCCGGCGCGATACGGAAACGCCCACTTTCGCGCACTACCTGCCCGGCCTGCCCACCGGCACCTGGCGTGGCGTGCTCGGCTCGCGCGAGGTGATCGCCAGCTACGTCACCACCGCCCGCTCGCCCTTCGTGGTCACCGCCAGCCAGGGCACCGATGCCGCCTTCGCCGGCTGGCAGGTGGAGGCGCTGGTGCTGTGCGCGAGCTTCACCGCCGTGTGCCTGGTGGTGTTCGGCGCGCTCTGGCTGCTGTTCCGCCAGGCCGACCAGCTGTGGCTGCAGCGCGACCACCTCAGCCGCAGTGAACGCCGCGCCCTGGCCGATGGCCGCGCCAAGCAGGATTTCCTGGCGGCGATGAGCCACGAGATCCGCACGCCGATGAACGGCGTGATCGGCATGGCCGGGCTGCTGATGGAAACAAAGCTGGACCAGGAGCAGGCGCGCTACACCCGCACCATCCAGTCCTCCGCCGAGCATCTGCTGACGGTGCTGAACGACATCCTGGATTTCTCCAAGATCGAGGCCGGCGCGTTCGAGCTGGAGTCGATCCCCTTCGTGCTGGAGGAGGAGGTGGCGACCGTGACCGAGCTGTTCGCCCCCGCCGCCGCGGTGAAGGGCGTGGAGCTGGTGTGCCGCCTGGGCGACGGGCTGCCGGTGGCCGTGGTGGGCGACCCCGGGCGCTTCCGCCAGGTGCTGCTGAACATCGTCGGCAACGCGGTGAAGTTCACCGAGCGCGGCTGGGTGGAGATCACGCTGGAGGCATCGCCGCGCACCGATGGGCTGCTGCAGCTTTCCATCACCGTGGCCGATACCGGCATCGGCGTGGACCCCGCCCGGCTGCCGATGCTGTTCGAGCGGTTCAGCCAAGCCAATGCCTCCATCGCCCGCCAGTTCGGCGGCACCGGGCTGGGGCTGGCGATCTGCCGGCAGCTGGTGCAGGCGATGGGCGGCAGCATCGCCGCGGCGGCGCGGCCGGGCGGCGGCAGCGAGTTCCAGTACACCCTCACGCTGCGCCCGCATCACGGCGCGCCCGATGCCGACCCCACCCCGCTGCGCGGCCAGCGCTGCCTGGTGGTGGACGACCTGCCGATGAACCGGGAAATCATGGTCCGCCAGCTGGAAGGCCTGGGAGCCATGGCCGACACGGCCGAGGATGGCGTGGCCGCCCTTGCCCTGCTGCGTGAAGCGGCCCGGTCCGGCACGCCGTATCAGATGGTGCTGGTGGACCGGGTGATGCCGGTGATGGACGGGCTCTCCTTCGCCCGCGCCCTGCGCGCCGACCCCACGCTTTCCGGCGGCGTGCCGCTGCGCCTGGTGCTCTGCGCCTCTGGCCAAACCGGCGAAACCCGCGAGGGGCTGGAACTGTTCGACGCCCAGTTGCTGAAGCCCGTTCTGGCCACCCGCCTGCGCAGCGTGATCGCCATGCTGGCCGCCGAGCCGCCACCGCTCGCCGCCGGCACACCGGCCCCGGCGCTGGCCGACCCCCCTGCCCCACCCGCGCCGCTGGCCGGCCTGCGCATCCTGGTGGCGGAGGACAACCCGACCAACCAGATCGTCACCCGCGCCATGCTGCAGCGCGCCGGTGCCCGGGTGGAGGTGGTGGAGGATGGCGCGCAGGCCGTGTCGATGGTGCGCCGCTTCGCCTACGACGCGTTGCTGATGGACCTGCAGATGCCGGGGATGGACGGGCTGCAGGCCACCCGCCTGATCCGCCGCGACGAGGGCGCAGACACCGACGGCCCGCCGCGCCGCCTGCGCATCATCGGCCTCACCGCCGAGGCGGGCAGCGAGGTGGTGGCCAGTTGCCGGGCCGCGGGCATGGATGGCTGCCTCAGCAAGCCGGTGCCGCGCGAGGAATTGATCGCCGCCATCGCCCGCATACCCAATGGCGTGCCCGCCTGAGCCTCGCCTCCCTTGCGCGGCGCGGTCAATCGCATGACAAACGCCTCGCCCCCGCCGTGCATGCTTGCGCAGGATGGGGGCGAGATATTACGTAACCCGTGGCGCGAGGTGCGCGCTCACTCCGGATCAGCATGGCCAAGAAAAAGCCCCGTACCCTGGCCGATCATGTCGAGGCCACCGAACGCCGCGAAGCGCCGCGCGCCCAGGCGCGTGCCTCCGGCCGTGGCGCCTTTGTGGCTGCCTGGATGGGCGTGCTGGTGCTGACGGTGCTGATCACGGCCGGCGCGGTGGCCTATCTGAGATTCAAGAAATACATCTGAAGCAACGCGCTACGGCGCGACGCCAAGGCGCCGGCTGAGCAGCAGCATCGCCTCCATCACCATGTGCGCACACAGGAAGGCGGCCTGGTCGGCCACGTCCTGCGGCGGGCTCACGGTGTTGAAGTCGATCGCCACGATGTTGAGCCCGTGGCATTCGCGGATCAGTTCGATCCCCTCCCGCGCGCTCAGCCCGCCCCAGGTGGGGGTGCAGACGCCGGGCGCCACGCTGGGGTCGAAGATATCCATGTCCCAACAAAGATAGACCGGCCGCTGGCCCACGCTGTCGCGGAACTCCGCCATGGTTTGCGCGAAGCCACGGCGCAGCAGGTCCTCCGTGGTGACCACCCCGAAGCCCATGGTGCGGGCGCGGGAGATGATGCCGGGCACGGAGGTGAAGCCACGGATGCCCACGTGCCAGGAGCGGGAGACATCGATCACCCCTTCCGTGGCGGCGTGGGTGAACTGGGTGGAGGGATCGAGCGGGTCGGCATCGGGCAGCTCGTAGGCATCGGTGTGGCTGTCGATGTGCAGCGCCACCATGCCGGGGTGGCGCTTGCCGGCCGCACGCATCAGCGGCAGGGAGCCGGAGCCGTCACCGCAGATCGCCACCGGGATGGCACCGGCATCCAGCACCGCGCCGGCCGCCGCCTCGATGGCCGGGAAGGCCTGGATCGGCCGGCCTGGCAGCAGGTCGATATCGCCGCAATCCACCGCGCCCAGCCGCTCCAGCACGTTGAAGTCGCCGTGGCTGACATGGAAGGCGCGCAGATTGCGGGAGGCACGGCGCACCGCCACCGGCGCCTCGCGCGAGCCCACGCGCCAGGGGTGGATGCCGCAATCATAGGGCACGCCCAGCACGGCGGCCTTGGTGGTGGGGCCGGGCATGCCGTGCGGCAGGCCGCAGAAGGTGGGCTGCTTCTGGAACATGGCGGTCACCTCACGATGGGATCGGCGGTCAGCGGCTGCGCGCCCGAGAGCCCGCCATAGGAACGCCCGCCATGGCCAGGCGGCGGGGCGCCGAACCAGCGGTCGTCCCGCGCCGCGGCGTTCGGCTGGAAGCGGGTGTCAGCCGAAAGACGCACCCGCCCGCCGGGGGCTTCGTTGTCCAGGCTGCCGTGGAACAGGAACATGCCGAACAGCAGCACATCGCCGGGCGCGAAATCGGCGGTCAGCACGCGGCTGTTCCGCTGTTCCACCAGGTCCACCACATCCTCCAGGAAGCTGCCGGTGAAGCCCGCCTCGCGGTCCACGTCCCGGCCGCGGATGCGGTCGGCCATGTCCGCCCAGGCGGTGGAGCCTTCCACCAGCGCGATCGGGCCGTCCTCCACCCGCACCTCGCCCAGCGGCACCCAGGCGGTGACCACCGTGTCGGTGCCGCGGTTCATGAAGGCGTGGTCGAAATGGAACCGGCTGGCCCGCCCGGCGGTGACGGCGCGCAGCCAGACGAAATCGAACGGCACCGCGGGGGCGCCGAACAGCCCGGCGGCCGCACCGCGCAAGGCCGGGCCGTGCACTGCCGCGCGCAACGCCGGGCCTTCGCACACGCCGCGCCAGAAGGCGCCGAGATCTTCATGCAGGGCGGCGCGGTCGCTGCGGCCGGTGGCGATGGGGTGGGCATCGTCCCCCACCACCTCGCCGACGGAGCGCAGGGCGGCCAGCACCTCGGCACGCGCGGCCTGCACGGCATCGCGGCCGAGCACGCCGCGCAGCAGCAGGTAGCCATCCTCGGCGAGGCGCGCGGGCCAGGCAGCCGGGTCGGTGCCCGCCTCGCGCAGTGTGCCCAGCCGGTGCGCGGGCAGCTCGCGCCCGCCGATACGGGCCATCAGCCGCCGGCCACGCCCTGGGTGTTCACGTAGAGCGAATACAGCGAGTGGCTCGCCGCCATGAACAGCCGGTTGCGATGGCGCCCACCGAAGCAGAGATTGGCGCTGCGTTCCGGCAGGCGGATATGGCCGATGGGCGCGCCGGCCTTGTTGAAGATGCGCACGCCGTCCAGCTCATCCGTGCCCATGCCCCAGCCGCACCAGAGATTGCCGTCGATATCCACCCGGAACCCATCCGGCGAGCCGCCGGCGGCGTTGATGAACACGCGGCCGTTCGCCAGCTTCTTGCCGCCGATCACATCGAAGGCGCGGATCTCGCGCGGGTCGGCCCGGCTGGCCACCACGTAGAGGATGCTTTCGTCCGGCGAGAAGGCCAGGCCGTTGGGGCCGGGGATCTCGTCCGTCATCATTTCCAGCACGCCGGTCTGGCCGTCGATGCGCCACACGGCCGGGGCGATCTCGCTCTCGGCCTTGTGGCCCTCATAGTAGGCCAGGATGCCGAAGGGCGGGTCGGTGAACCAGATGCTGCCATCGCTGGCCACCACCACGTCGTTGGGCGAGTTCAGCTTCTTGCCCTGGTAGCTGTCGGCCAGCACGGTGATGGAGCCATCGTATTCCGTGCGGGTCACGCGGCGGGCATCGTGCTCGCAGGTGACGAGGCGGCCCTGGCGGTCGCGCGTGTTGCCGTTGGCGTTGTTGCTGGGCTGGCGGAAGGTGGTGGTCTGCCCCGTCGCCTCATCCCAGCGCAGGATGCGGTTGTTGGGGATGTCGCTCCAGAACACCGCGCGCTGGTCGCCGAACCACACCGGGCCCTCGGCCCAGCGGCAGCCAGTGTAGAGCCGCTCCACGCTGGCGAGCACCACGCGGTACTGGTTGAAGCTCGGGTCCATCGTCACCACCCGCGGGTCGGGGTAGCGCGTGCTTTCTTCCCACATGATCCATCTCCTCCGGTTCGCGGCCGGATGGTGGCGCAATCATTCCAGCCGCGCCAGCACCTGCGCGACACAGGCCTCGATGGTGCGGCCGGCGGTGTCGATCACCAGGTGCGGGCGGGTCCAGGGATCCTGTTTGCGGGCCACCACTTCCTGCCAGGTGGGCGGCACCAGGCCGGGGATGTTCACCACGCGGGTTTCCACGCGGTGGCGGTGCTCGGTGGGGTCGGAGCAGATCACCTCGATTTCCAGGCAGGCCGCGCCGGCTTCGATGGCCACGTTGCGCCACGCATCGCGGGTGATGGCGATGGGGTTCACGCTGTCGGCCACCACGATGTGGCCCAGGCGCAGGTTGGTGGCGGCGATGCCGTAGCCGACGATGTAGCCGGCAGGGCCGTCCTCCGCGATCCCGGCATCGCGGATGGCCTGCTCGATGGTGTCGATCCGCACCCAGACGGCGCGGAGGCGTTCGGCGAGTGCCTGGGCCAGGGTGGACTTGCCGCTGCCGGGCAGGCCGGCGAGCGCGATCAGGAGCGGGGATGCCATGGCGCAGCATCCCCATCGCGCTGGGCCGCTGCAAGCGTCTCGCCCTGTGCTAGGCTACGGGCATGAACGAGACCGACGTGATCATCATCGGCGCCGGCGTGGCCGGCCTGGCCGCTGCCGCCGCGCTGCGCCGGGCGGGGCGACGTTGCGTGGTGCTGGAGGCCTCAGACCGTGCCGGGGGGCGGGCCTGGACGGTGGCGGTGGGCGGCGATGCCTTCGATCTCGGCGCGACCTGGCTGCACGATGCCGATCGCAACCAGTTGCGCGAGTTGGCTGAGGCGGCGGGCGATGCGCTGCTGGATGCCGATGGGCCGCGGCGGCGGATCATGATGGTGGAGGGCCGCCCCGCCACGGCGGCGGAAGAAGCCGGCTACGGGCGTGCGGCGGAGGATTTCGACCGGGTTTGCCATGCCCGTGCGGCCGAGGCGCCGGACGTGGCACTGGCCGAGGCGATCGCGGGGCTGCGCGGTGATCCCTGGATGGCCACGATCGAGACCTGGGAGGCGGCGCAGATCTCGGCGGCCGATCCGCGGCGGTTTTCGGTGCAGGACTGGTCGGCGAATGATCTCACGGGGCGGAACCTGTGGGTGCCCGGCGGGATCGGGGCGCTGGTGCAGCGGCGGTTGGCGCCGCTGGCGGGGGAGATCGCGTTCGGCATGCCGGCTTCGCGTGTGACATGGAGCGGGGCGGGCGTGCGGGTGGAGACGCCGCGCGGTGCGCTGGTGGCGAAGGCCTGTATCGTGACGGTGTCGGTGGGGGTGCTCGCGGCGGGTGGGATCACGTTCGATCCGCCGTTGCCGGCTTCGCACCAGGAGGCCATTGCCGGGCTGCCGATGGGGTTGCTGACCAAGGTGGCGCTTGAAGTGCCGGGGGGCGACGATCTCGGGATGGAGCCGGGGACGGTGATGCGGCGGCGGCTGGGGCGGTCGCTGGAGCCGGTGATGTCCTTTCATTTCTGGCCGCACGGGGCGCGGCATATCGCGGGGTTCGTGGGCGGGCCCACGGCGTGGGATTTGGCGCACGCAGGTGAAGCGGCGACCAAGGCGTTCGCGCGGCAGCAGCTGGAACTGGCGATCGGGGCGGAGGCGGTGGCGAAAATCGGCGCGATCACGGTCTCGCCCTGGGGCAACGATCCCTTGTATCGCGGGGCCTATACCTATGCCCTGCCTGGGCAGGCCGGGGCGCGGGCGGTGCTGGGCACCCCGTTGGAGGGGCGGCTGGTGTTCGCGGGCGAGGCGGTGTGCACCGATGGGCTGGCGGGCACGGTGGGCGGGAGTTTCCTCAGCGGGGAGCGGGCGGCCGGGCTGGTCTAGGTTACGCCCAGGAGATCCGTGAGGAAGCGCAGCGCCACGCTGACGGCGGAGGCGGTGGCCGCGAGCGCGGCGCGGCGGTTGAGGATGTTGGCGCGGTTGATGGCGGTGACGAGGCGGTTGATGTCCGCGGCATCGAGGTCTTCGTTCAGGCTCACGCGGCGCACGGTGCGGCCGCTGGCGCGCAGCCAGAGATAGCCGGCAAGGAAGCCGGAGATGCAGCCGAACAGGTCGAGCGCGAAGGTGATGGTCATGCTGTCTCCAGGCGGGTTGCGTTCAGCATGCCGCACAGGCCCACGGCGGCAATGAGGGCGCCGCACAGCGCCACGGTGGTGGCGGCGCCCAGGGCGTGGAAGGGCAGCGGGCCGATGGCGGCCCCCAGCATCATCGCCCCCGCGACGAGGGCCAGGCGCAGGCGCAGCAGGGCGGTGAGCGCGGTGCCCTGCAGGCGGGACTGCACCGTGGCGAGGAATTGCAGGAAGAAGAACGGGCCGCCCAACCCGGCCAGCAGGGCGGCGAGGGCCATGAGCGGCAGGCTGGTGGCCAGGGTGGTGGCGATGAGGAAGCTGCCCATCCAGAGATAGCCGGCGAACATCTGCCGGTACGGCCGGCGCGGAAGGCGGGCGGAGGCGAGGATGTTGCCCAGCACGTCCCCCACGCCATAGGCGCCCATCAGCACGGCCAGCTCCGGCAGGCCGAGGCCGCGTTCGGTGACCAGCAGCGGCAGCCCGACCGAGAGGGTGAGCGACCAGGGCGCGAGCATCACGGCATTGGCCAGCACCAGGGCGCGGATCAGGCGGTCCTGGCGCAGGATCGCCCAACCCTGCACGGCGCGGGACCAGGCGGTGGCAGCGATGGGGCGGGTGGGCGGATCGAGGCGGTTGCCCAGGCTGGCAATGGTGGTGGCGGAGGCGAGGCTGGCGGCGGCGGGGAGCCAGAGCAGGTGGATCACGGGCAGGACCGCGCCGAGCAGCCCGGCCAAAGCGGGGCCGGCGAGGCGGGCGGTGCGGGTGGTGACATCAAGCAGGCCGTTGAGGCCGCGCAGCCGGGGTGGGTCCGGGGCGACGATGGGGACGATGGTTTGCATGGCGGGGTCGAACAGGGCGCGCAGGGCGGCCAGCGCGATGGCGGTGGCAACCAGGATCGGCAGCGAGACGAGGCCCAGGGACCAGGCGGCCAGGGGCAGCAGGACGATGGCGGCGCGCAGGGCCTCGGCGGCGATCATGACGCGGCGGGGCAGGTACTGGTCGGCGAAGAGGCCGCCGAGGAGGCCTACGGCCAGGACCGCGGCGTGTTGCGCGGCGGGCAGGAAGGCGGCATCCGCGCCGACCAGGCCGATGGCGAGCCAGACCAGGGCCATGCGCTGGACCTCGTCGCCGAGCGTGGTGGCCGACATAGCGAGCCAGAGACGGCGGAGCGGGGGCTCGCGGAGCGTGGCGAGGAAGGGGTGTTGCAATCAATCCCCGAGGAGGAGGCGCTTGACCTCGCGCTTGGCGACCTTGCCGTAGCCGGATTTGGGGAGTTCCGGCCAGGTGACGAAGCGGTGGGGGTGTTTGTAGCGGGCGAGCTGGTCGGCGAGGCGGGTGCGCAGGGCGGGTTCGTCGGGCGTGGCGCCCTCGCGCGGGACGAGGATGGCGATGCCGATTTCGCCCCATTTGTCGTCGGGGATGCCGACCACGCAGGCTTCGGCGATGGTGGGGTCTTGCAGCAGGATCTCCTCGATCTCTTTCGGGTACACGTTGCTGCCGCCGGAGATGTACATGTCCGATGCGCGGCCGGTGATGTGGAGGTAGCCGTGGGTGTCCAGGTGGCCGAGGTCGCCGGTGTGGAACCAGCCTCCGGCGAAGGCTTTTTCATTGGCCTCGGGGTTGTTGAAGTAGCCGGCGAAGACGGCGGGGCCGCGGACGCAGATTTCGCCGGTTTCGTTCGGGGCGAGGCGTTGGTGGTTGGCATCGAGAATGGCGATTTCGATGCCGGTGCGGGGGTGGCCGCAGCTGCCAATGGGGAAGGCGGGGTCGTCCTCGATGCTGTGCAAATGCGGTGGCAGGACGGTGATGTTGCCGGTGACTTCGCCGAGGCCGAAGTATTGGACGATGACCTTGCCGAGTTTCTTCAGGGCGTGGACCTGGTCGGCGCGGTACATCGGGGCGCCGGCGTAGATGATGTGGCGCAGGCTCGAGTGGTCGTGGGCATCCACGCTGGGGTCGCGGGTGAGCATGGTGAGGATGGTCGGCACGGTGAACATGTTGCTGACGCGGTGGGCTTGGACGAGGCGCCAGGCTTCGGGGACGTCCAGCTTCTCGCCGGGCATCAGGACGGTGGCGGCGCCCTTAGCCACCTGGGTCATGGCGTGGATGCCGGCGCCGTGGCTGAGGGGGGCGACGACGAGGGAGACATCCTGCTCCGTGGTCCCTGGCATGAGGTCGCAGAGATGGCTGGTGACCACGAATTCCATCTGGCCGTGGGTGAGCATGGCGGCCTTCGGGCGCCCGGTGGTGCCGGAGGTGTAGAAGAACCAGCAGGGGTGGTCGCGGTCCACGTCTGCCGGGTGGGGCATGGGCGTGGGGTGGGTGGCGAGGGTTTCCCAATCGTCCGCCAGGTTCAGGTGCAGGCGGGCGGGCGGGTTCGCGGCGCGGGCGGCTTGGGCGTGGTCGGGGAAGGCTTCGTCGAAGAGATGGGCGGCCGCACCTGAGGATTCCGCGAGGTAGGCGACTTCGGCCGGGGTGAGGCGGAAATTGGTGGGGACCCAGACGGCGCCGAGCATCCAGGCGGCCCACATGGTTTCGAACATCGCCTGGGAGTTGCGGCTATGGACGAGGATGCGGTCGCCGGGGGCGATGCCCTTTTCGGCCAGCGCGGCGGCGGCGGAGCGGATTCGGGTGGCCAGGGTGGCCCAGCTGGTTTCCTGGCCGTGGCGGATGAGGCCGGGGCGGGAGGGGAAGCGGCGGGCCGTTTGCAGCAGAAGGTGGGCGAGGTTGCTGGTGGGGATCATCGGGAACGGCGCGCCGGGTTCTACTTCAGGGGCTCAAGGATGGAGACGTAGTTGGCCACGGCGGCGCCGCCCATGTTGAAGACGAGGCCGCGGTCGGCCTTCGGCAGCTGCATGGCGCCGGCCGTGCCGGTGAGTTGCATGGCGGCGATGGCGTGCATGGAGACGCCGGTGGCGCCGATGGGGTGGCCCTTGGCCTTCAGGCCGCCGGAGACGTTGATGGGCAGGCGGCCGTTCTTCTGGGTGACGCCATCGAGGATGGGTTTGGCGCCCTGCCCCGCTGGGGCAAGGCCCATGGCTTCGACGACCAGGAGTTCGGCGATGGTGAAGCAGTCGTGGACTTCGGCGAAGTCGATGTCGGCGAGGCTGACGCCGGCTTGGGCCATGGCGCGGTGGAAGGCCTGGGCGGCGCCTTCGAAGGCGGTGGGGTCTCGGCGGCTGAGGGGCAGGAAGTCGTTGACCTGGACGGCGGCCGTGAAGCGGATGGCCTTGTTCATGGCCTTTGCGGTGGCTTCGTCCGTCAGGATCAGGGCGGCGGCGCCGTCGGAGACCATGGAGCAGTCGGTGCGCTTGAGGGGCGGGGCGACGTAGGGGTTCTTTTCGGACACGGTGCGGCAGAAATCGAAGCCGAGGTCGCGGCGCATCTGGGCGTAGGGGTTGTCGACGCCGTTCTTGTGGTTCTTGGCGGCGATGGTGGCCAGGGCATCGGACTGGTCGCCGTAGCGCTGGAAGTAGCTCTCCGCGATCTTGCCGAAGACGCCGGCGAAACCGGCGGGGATGTCGCCTTCTTCCTTGCGGTAGGCGGCGCTGAGCAGGTTGTCGCCGACCTGGGGGCCCGGCGTGCTGGTCATTTTCTCGGCGCCCAAGACGAGGGCGAAGCGGCCCCGCCCGGCGGCGAGGAAGTCGCGGGCGCCGTGGATGGCGGCGGAGCCGGAGGCGCAGGCGTTCTCGAACCTGGTGGCCTGGGTGAAGCGGAGCTCCGGGACGGCGTTCAGCACCAGGGAGGACGGGAAATCCTGCTTGGAGAAGCCGTTGTTGAAGAGGGAGACGAAGACGCCATCCACATCCGCGGGGGCGATGCCGGCATCCTCGATGGCGGAGCGGGCGACGCGGGCGAGGAGGGATTCGATATCCGGCTCCTCCAGCTTGCCGAAGGGGGTGTGGGCCCAGCCGACGATGCAGGCTTCGCTCATGACAGGTTCCTCCGCGTGCGTTGGGCGGAGATTAGCCGGTGGGGGCGTGGCGGGCCAGGGCGGGGTTGTTTCGGAGGCGGATGTATTGGGGGCGTGAGTCGGCGGCCCCGTTTGGGGGTGTTTGGCGCGGATTGGGGTGGGTTCAGGTGCGAATTTGGGCGTGCGGGGGCGCGCGGGGGGTGTGCGGGCGCGGGATGGGGGCGGCGCGAATGACGTGCGCGCGGGCGCCGGGGTGGAAGGCCCACCAGGTGGGGAGGATTTCCGGACGGTCCTGGCGCGCGATGAAGGGGCGGCCGTGGCGGTTGCACAGGCGCGGGGCGCGGACGGAGCACGGGCGCGGGGTGGTTCCGGCGGGGATGGGGGGAAGGGCGCGGAGCAGGCGCTCGACGCGGCGGAGCTGGCGGGCGAGGAAGAACAGCAACAGGGCCTGGAGCACGGCGCCGAGGCACGAACGCGCGCGTGCGGCCCCCGCCGCGGTGGCGCGGTGGAGGGTAGCGAATTCGTCTGCCAGTTCGGTTGCTGTGAGGGCCATGGGGAGAGAATGCGCCGGATGGGAGGGGCGCGCCAAGGATTTTTTTCGTTGTTTTTTAAATTTTGTTAGCTTGGGGTGCGCTTCCGTGGTTTGGCTTGGAGTGCCACACTCCGGGCAACGGAGGACTGTCATGGATTTCGAAACGCTGGTTCAGACGCGCCGCAGCATTCGTGGCTACAAGCCGGACCCGGTGCCGCGGGCGGTGATCGAGGAGATCATCGGGCTGGCCAAGGCGGCGCCTTCCTCCATGAACACGCAGCCATGGCATGTGCATGTGCTGACCGGGGCGCCGCTGGAGCGGGTGCGGCAGCGCAATACCGATACGATGCTGGGGGGTGCCAAGGCGAACCGGGATATCGTTTCCCACGGGGAATACGAGGGCATCCATCGGGCGCGGCAGGTGGCGATCGCGGTGAAGCTGTTCGGGGCGATGGGGATCGAGCGGCACGACAAGGCGATGCGGCAGGATTGGGTGATGCGCGGGTTCCGGCAGTTCGATGCGCCGGTTTCGATGGTGCTGACCTATGACCGCGAGCTGGACCCGGGCGCGGTGGTGCATTTCGACCTCGGCGCGCTTTGCTACGGGATTTGCCTGGCTGCGTGGGACCGGGGGCTGGGGACGGTGGTGAACGGCCAGGGCATCATGCGGTCGGAGATCGTGCGCGAGGAGGCGCGGATTCCGGACAGCGAGGTGATCATGACCTGCATCGCGCTGGGGTATCCGAACGAGGAGTTTCCGGCGAACGGGGTGCGGGCGGATCGGGAGCCGAATGATGCGTTTGTTCGGTATGTGGGGTTTGATGAGTGACGGGGCGAGCGTCTCACGCTCAGCGGTTCGTCCTATGCAGCAGCACTGGCATCATGACCCCCGAGTTCCCAAACGGTTGGAGGGGAGCTGTTTTGCGGCATCATGACCAATCGGAGTGGGCGACCTGAGTTGTGGGTGTCCACGTCTGGAAAGTACAAGACGCCAGAAAAAGCTCCCGGCAGCCCACTTTCTTCTACTTTCATGTCAACGGGGCCACAGTCGAATTCCGATCTCGCAACACATACGTTCAAGCCGGATCTGTTCGTTTTAAAAAACAACAATGATCGTTCATTTTTCTGAGAAAAATCTTCCACGATTTCTTGTTTAAATTCTCGTGTAATAAAAATTTCAACTAACGTAGCTTTATTGGCAGTAGCAGGGGGTATCCATGTAACTTCTTTTCCAGTCATTTCTATTGAGGTCGACAAATGGTTGGTAGGGAAGGCAATTGCCATTAATAGCGATGCCTGCCCCATACCTCTAGCAGGAACTACATCCCTTTGCCATTCAAACATCACACGGTCAGAACCCGATAAACCCGCCTGAATTCTAGCCCACCTACAGTTTCCTGTCTTGTGGAAGCTGAACTTCTGAAATCTTGCCCCTACGCCACGCACAACCAAATATGCCTCGTCGCCCTGGGACCAGAACTTCCAAGACAACGACCGCCCAGAATTTGGACTCCCTATTGCGAAACGAAACGCCATATCTGTACGATCAAAACAATCATTGGCTAAATTTGATTCGCCCATCCGCACATGACAAAGGGTCTGGGGCCGCCGGCCCCAGTGGGGTGCAGGGGCAAAGCCCCTGCCCTTTCCTTCTCTAGATTTCCGACACCGCGCCATCCGGCAGGCCGACGTCGAAGCCGTTCAGGGTCATGCTGACCAGCGTGTAGTAGCCGCAGGTGCCGATGACTTCCGAGACGCCGCGGGGGCCCCAGGCGGCGAGCATGCGGTTGTGGAGGTCCATGGGCACGGCGCGGGTTTCGTGCAGGGACTTGGCGTAGTCGTAGATGACCTGGACCTTCTCCTCGACGGGAGGGAGCGGCTTGCCGTCGCGGATGGCGTTGATGATGGCGGCGTCGAGGTTCGCGGCTTCGGCCAGGCGGCGGTGGGCCCACCATTCGTAGTGGCTGCGCCAGTGCTTGGCGGTGACGAGGATGGCGACTTCCACCAAAGCGGGGCCGAAGATGGTGTCGTAGCGGATGAACTCGCCGAGGTGTTGCACGCGCATCGCCATTTCTGGCGAGTGGATCCAGGCCAGGCCCGGGGGCGGCATGCGGCCGCGCTTGCCGGCGACGGCGGCGTCGTGGACGGCGCGTTGTTCGGCCGTCATCTGCTCAAGGGTGGGGGGGGTGATGCGCATGGACGTTTCCCTTTGATTGGCTGGATTGATCGTAATGCGGGCGCGGGGCGCTGGCCATGCGGGGCGGGGCGTGGTGGGGTGCGCCGGGATGGATTCGTCAGCGAACACACACGGGGCCGGTCGGGCGGGGCTGCGGGTGCTGCTGGGCAATGGCAGCTTTCTGCGGCTTTGGGTGATCGGGGGGTTGGGGAACGCGATGCGTTTCTCCGACACGTTGGCGGCTGCGCTGTTCACCTGGCAGCTGACGGGCAGCGGGTTCGTGGTGGCCGTGGTGACGGCGATGCGGGCGTTGCCGATGCTGCTGTTCGGGGCGGTGGCGGGCGTGGTTTCCGACAGTGTGAACCGCAAGGCCATTCTGCAATGGGGCATGGTGGTGAGTGCGGCGGCCTCAGCGGTGGTGTGCCTGCTGGCGGCGTTCGGCGTGTTGCGGCCCTGGCATGTGGCGGTGGCGGCGTTTGTTGGTGGCAGCGTGTGGGCGACCGAGATGAGCACGCGGCGGCGCATGGCGGGCGAGGCGGCGGGGCCGGCGATGATGGGCCGGGCGGTGGCGCTCGATTCATTGACGAACGCGATGACGCGGGGGATCGGCCCGATCGTGGGGGGCGCGGTGTTCGCCTCCTTGGGCGCGGTGGGGGCGTATGCGGTTTCGGCGGTGTGCTTCGTGCTGGCGGCGGGGCTGGCGCGCGGGGTGCGGCATGAGCAGGACACGCGCAAGCTGACGCTAGGGCGGGTGCCGCGGGACCTGGCGGAGGGGCTGGCCTATGCGATGGCAGACCCGACGGTGCGGGGCGTGCTGCTGGTGACGGTGGTGATGAACATGTTCGCGTTCAGCTATTCGGCGCTGGTGGCGCCGCTGGCGCTGGGAGTGTTCAAGGTCTCGCAGGCGGTTTCGGGGCTGCTCTCCTCCGCAGAGGCGGTGGGGAGTTGGCTGGGGGGGATCGTGCTGGCGGCGGTGACGCCGAAGGGGCGGCCCAGCGTGCTGATGGTGGGCGGGAGCGTGGCGTTCCTGCTGTGCGCGATGGCGATGACGCAGATGCCGAATTACTGGCTGGCCTGCGGAGTGCTGGTGCTGGGAGGCATGGGGGCGGCGCTGTTCGGCAACATGCAGACGACGCTGGTGCTGACGCGGGTGCCGCCGGCGGTGCGAAGCCGGCAGATGGGGTTGATCACCGTGAGCATCGGGTTCGGGCCGGTGGGGCAGTTGATCATCGGGGCGCTGGCGGAGCGCGTGGGGCCGCAGGCGGCGGTGTTGTGCTCGGCGATCGTGGGGCTGGGGTTGCTGCTGGTGTTGGGGGTTTGGTGGGGGCGGAGCGAGCGGCGGGCGGCGAAGGCTTCGTGATGCAGCAGCCGATGGTGCCGGTTTCCGTGGATGTCCGCTCCGGCGATGCGGTGTTGCAGGTGAAGGTGGTGGGGGATGGCCCGGCGGTGGTGCTGGTGCCTGGGCTGGCGCGGGGAGCCAGTGATTATGCGGGGCTGATGCGGGGGCTCGCGGGGGCGGGTTACCGGGCGGTGGCGATCAACCTGCGTGGGGCGGAGGGGAGTTCCGGCCCGTTCAAGGGGATGACGCTGGAGACGATCGAGCGGGATATCGGCTGCGTGGCGCGGGCGTTGGGGCTGGGGCGGTTCGATCTGCTGGGGCACGCGCTGGGGGCGTATCTGGCGCGGTATTATGCGTTCCGTCATCCGGAGATGGTGCGGTCTGTGGTGTGCCTGGCCGGGGGTGGGCGGGCCGTGGTGCAGGGGCGGGTGGCGCCGTTCCTGGCGGCGGTGGAGCGGGCGATCGCGGGGGAGATCGGGGCGGACGAGATGGACCGCGCCATGGTGGCGTGCGGGTTGGTGGCGCCGACGAGCGATCCGCGGGAGTTCCGCACCGGGTGGTGGCCGAACCTTCCTGCGCTGCTGGAGGCATGGAAGGCGGTTGCGCCCGAGAGCTACATGGCGGCCGGGGGGCGGCCGATGCTGGTGATGTATGGCGCGCTCGACGGGATTGCGCCGCCGCCCAACATGCTCTCCTTGCGCGAGGATCTCGGCGCGCAGGTGACGCTGGTGGAAATCGCGGGGGCGGGGCATTGCGTGCAGGCGGAGCAGCCGGCGGCGGTGGAGGCCGCGTTGCTGGACTGGCTCCGCCGGCAGGCGACGGGCTGAAGCCCCCTACCCTTTCGCGGCGGTGATCTCTGCGCTGAGGGCGGCGCGCAGCAGGCCGACATCGGTGTTGAGGCAGAGGGCGCGGAAGCCGCGCTGGATGCCGGCGCGGGCGGCGGCGCCGTCGTTGGCGAGCCAGCCCATGGGGGTGTTGGTTTCGCGGCCGGCGGCGAGGATTTCGGCTTCGGCGGTGGTGAAGAGCGGGTTGGTGAAGTCGCCGGCGATGCCGAGGCTGTCGGAGAGGTCGAAATGGCCGATCCAGCCGAGGTCGATGCCGGGGGTGCCGAGGATGGCGCGGGCGTTGCGCAGGCCGGCGGTGGTTTCGATCATGGCGATGGTGAGGATGGCTTCGTTCGCGGCATCCATGGCGGCGCGCGGCGGAGCGGTTTCGTAGCTGTCATTGGCCAGGCCGAGGGCGAGGCCGCGCTTGCCGAGCGGGCGGTAGCGGCACCACTGGACCAGGGCGCGGGCTTCCTCGGCGGTTTCGACCATGGGGAGCATGATGCCGAGCGCGCCTGCGTCCAGCACCGGGCAGATGAGTTCCTTGGTGCCGTTGGGAACGCGGACGATGGGGACGATGCCGGCGCCGCGGGCGAGGGCGCACTGGGCCTTGATGGTGTCGATCCCGGCGCCGGAGTGTTCCTGATCCAGGATGACGTATTCGGCGCCGGCGCTGGCGAGGATGCGGGCGAGGCCGGGGGTGAAGAACTCGAAGGCCATGGTGCCGAAGGTGGTGCCGCCGGCGAGGAGTTTGGCGCGGACTGGGTTGGCGTTCATGGGTAGGGCTCCGAGGAAGGAAGGGTCTTCTTTTTTCTGAAGAAAAAAGAAGCAAAAAAGACTTCATTCGTTTGCTGCCCCGGGCGCCCGGTGCAGCAAACAAACAAAAGTTTTTTGGTTCTTTTTTTCAAAAAAGAACCGCTTGCTTGTCTTACATGATGAGGCCCGGCTTGGTTTCGGCATCCAGCGGCCAGATCGGGCGGTTGATGCGCGTATAGGGGATCTTGCGGTAGTCGCGCGGGATCGGGCCGTCGGCGTCGATGTAGAGGACTTTCTTGGCGATGGGGCCGTAGGCGGCCATGAAGTGGTTGGTGGATTTCACCACGACCAGCTTCTTTTCGGTGGGTTCGATGCCGACGTTGCGGAAGAGTTCGAGGCCGAGGGCCTGGTTGCGCTTGGTTTCAAGCACCACTTCCACGCCGCCGATGCGGATGGCGGCGCAGTCGCCGAGTTCGGCCTGGGCGGGGCCGAAGGACTGGTAGCAGTCGCGCGCCAGGCCGATGACGGTGACCTGGGCGTCCACCGGGGTGTTGCTGGTGGGGCCGATCTTGCCGCCGAAGCGCAGGTTGAAGGTCGCACCCAGGCCGGCATCGAAGCAGAGGCGGACGGCGATCGGGTCCCAGATGGGGCCGAGGCAGGCATCCTGCACGTCGCGCTCGATGAGGCGCTTGAGGATGGTGGTGTTGTCGCTGGGCGCGCCGCCGCCGGCGTTGTCGGCGGGGTCAGCCATGACGACGGGGAAGGCGTTGGAGGCGAGGCCGGTGGTGATGGCCTGGTCGGTTTCCAGGTAGTCCGGCGCGGTGCGGCCGCGCATGGAGACGAATTCCTCGCCGATCTCGGTGGCGAGGTGGTCGGCGAGCGGCTTGTTGTTGTCGGTGATGACGAGGATGCGGCCGCCCATTTCCGGCACGTCGGCGTAGGGGAAGCAGTGGCCGATGGAGATGGAGAGGATGCCGTTCTTGCCTTCCATGGCGCTCATGCGGTCGACGAAGGCGCGCATGAGGGGGAGCGTGGTGGGATAGCTGCCGATCTGGCGCGCGTCGTAGAGGGCCTGGGTGGGGTGGATTTCCTTGCGGATGGTGCGGAGGACGAGGGTGAGGAGGTCCTCGGCGCGGTCCACCACGTCTGTGTGGGGGAATTCCTTGTAGAGGATGGTGATGTCGGCGTTCTTGAGGCGCTTGAGGGTGAGGTGGCAGTGGGGGTCGAGTTCCACGCCGATGACGGTGTTGGGGCCGACGATCTGGCGCGCGCGCTCGGTGATGTCACCTTCGACGTCGTCGTAGCCGTGGGCGACCATGGCGCCGTGGAGGCCGAGGAGGACGCCGTCGAGCGGGAGGGCTTGCTTGAGCTGGTCCAGGATCTCGTCGCGCATGGTTTCGTAGTCGGCGCGGTTGGTGGTGCCGGCCGGGGAGGCGGCGAAGCAGGAGCCTTCGATGAGGGTGAAGCCTTCGGCTTTGGCGCGCTGGCGGGCGACGAAGAGGGTGGCGGTGCACATGCGCGGGGCGTCGTTGGGGTGCTCGCCGGGGCGGAGCCAGACGCCTTCCTTGTAGCCCTCGATGGAGGTGGGGAGGGGGGAGAAGGTGTTGGTTTCGGTGGCGAGCGTGGCGGCGAAGATGCGCATGGGCGGGGGGTCCTGGGCGAGTTTGGGGCGGTGGAGAGG
>CANHKG010000066.1 GCA_947460455.1 Rhodospirillales bacterium
ACCACGTCGCGCGGGCCTTCACGGGCGATCAGGGCGCGGGCCAGCACGGCGAGTTCCGCGCCGGCCTCGCGCAGCACGGCGAGTGCCGCGGGATCATCCGCGCCCACGGTGGCGACGGCACGGGCCAGCAGCGCCACGGCCGTGCGCCCACCGCCATAGACATGGGCGCGCACCGCGTTCCAGCTCGCGCCGCCCACCGCCGCGAACAGCGCCTGGCCCAGCGGGCCCGGGTCTTCGCCGCGGTCGATGCGGCGGTAGGTGAGGTTCAGCGCCGCGCGGCCGATGGCGAACGCCGAGCCGGCGTCATCGATCAGAATACCGCGCCCGCCGACGCGGAACACGGAGCCATCTTCGCGCATGTGCATCGCAACCGATCCGGTGCCGGAATACACCAGATGCCCCTGCCCCGGCTGGAACACGGCGCGGTAGCCGATCCACAGATCGTCCTGCACCTCGATCACAGCGGGATCGAGCCGCAGCGCTTCGCTGAGCAGCCCGCGCGCCGCCTCGGCTTCGGGTGAATCGCCCGTCAGCCCGGTGATCCCCGCCACCGCCGCGCCGATGCGCAGGTCGGCCACCGCCGCGCCGAGTTCGCCGGCAAACGCCTCGAACCCCGCCCGCGCCTCGGGCAGGAACAGATGGCCGGTGACGGGGGCGGCTTCGCCGCGCGCCACCAGCGCCCCGTCGCGCCCGCACACCGCCCAGCGCACCGCGGTGCCGCCGGCATCGATACCCAGGAAATTCATGCGGGCAGCGCGGCGGCGAAGCGCCGTGTGATCTCGCGCGGGTTGGTGATGGCGGTGCCCACCACAACGGCATGCGCCCCAAGCGCAAAGGCCCGCGCCACCTGCGCCGGCGTCTCGAACCGCCCTTCCGCCACCACCGGCACCTTGCAGCGCGCGCAGAGTTCCGCGAGCAACTCCAGATCCGGCCCCTCGGTCGCCGCCCGCGCGGGCGTGTAGCCGGCCAGCGTGGTGCCCACGTAATCCGCCCCCATCGCGGCCGCCGCCAACCCTTCCTCCAGCGTGGCGATATCCGCCATCACCGCCACGCCCAGCTCGCGCTTGATGCGCGGGATCAGCGCCGAGATCGCCTCGCCGTCGCGCGTCCCCGCCGTGGCATCCAGCGCCACCACGTCGCACCCGGCTGCCACGATGGCAGCCGCATCGGCGAAGGCAGGGGTGATGTACACCTCGAACGCGGCATCCCAGCGCTTCACCAGCCCGATCACCGGCACATCCAGCGCAGCCCGGATCGCCGCGATATCCGCCACGCCCTCGGCGCGAATGCCCGCCGCCCCGCCCTGCACCGCGGCCAGCGCCATGGCGCGCATGAACGCAGGCCCGGTCAGCGGATTGTCGTCGCGCGCCTGGCAGGACACCACAAGGGTGCCCCGCCCGATTGTCCGCATCAGGGCGCCCGCATCACGCCTTCAGCTTCTCTTCCACGATGGTGGCATACAGCGCCGAGCCATACGGCGTGCACTCGTCGTTGAAGTTGTAGGCGGGGTTGTGCAGCTGGGCGGATTCGCCGTTGCCCACCTGGATGTAGGCGCCCGGCACCTTCTCCATCATGAAGGAGAAATCCTCGCTGCCCATGCCGGGCGGCTTGGTGCGGTCGACCTTGTCGTTGCCGGAAACCAGCGCCGCGGCATCGGCCAGCTCCGTGGTGCGGTCGGCATCGTTGATCAGCGGCGCGAAGATGAAGCGGAAATCCACCTCCGCCGTCGCGCCGAAACCCTCGGCGACGCCGCGGGCGATGCGCTTCATGCCCTCTTCCATCTGCGTCATCACCTCGCGCTTGAAAGCGCGGCAGGTGCCGGAGATGGTGGCCGTCTGCGGGATCACGTTATAGGCGTCGCCACCCACGATCTTGGTGACACTCAGCACCGCGGTATCCGCCGGCGCGATGTTGCGCGCCACGATGCTCTGCAGTGCGGTGGTGATGTGGCTGGCAACCAGCACGGGATCGATGCTTGCCTCCGGCCGCGCGCCGTGGCTGCCGCGCCCGGTGATGTGGATGTCGAAGAACGCGCCACCAGCCGCCGAGGGGCCCGGGGCGATGGCGAACTCGCCCACCGGCATGCCCGGGCGGTTGTGCATGGCGTAGATGGCATCGCAGGGGAAACGCTCGAACAGCTTGTCTTCCAGCATGGCCAGGGCGCCGCCCATGCCTTCCTCGCCGGGCTGGAAGATGAAGGTCACGGTGCCCTTGAAGTTCTTGGTCTGGGCCAGGTACTTCGCCGCACCCAGCAGCATGGTGGTGTGCCCGTCATGCCCGCAGGCATGCATGCGGCCGGGGTTGGTGCTGCGGTAATCCAGGTTGGTCTGCTCATCCATCGGCAGGCAGTCCATGTCCGCGCGCAGCCCCACGCTCGGCCCGTCGCCATTGCGCAGAATGCCCACCACGCCGGTGCGGCCCACGCGCTCATGCACCTCAACGCCCCAGCTGCGGAGCTTCTCGGCCACGATCCCGGCCGTGCGAGTCTCCTCCATCCCGATCTCGGGATGAGCATGGAAATCGCGGCGAATCGCCGTGAGTTCGTCGTGGAAGGTGCGGATGGTCTCAAGCGCAGACATGCGGGCAGCCCCCTGGTCGTGATCAGGGGGCGACTATGCCATGCCCGCGGGATCAGTCCATCCGCCGGCGGCGCCGCAGGGCGGCAAGCCCGGCCAGGCCTACCCCCAGCAGCACCATCGAGCCGGGCTCCGGCACCCGCACCTGCACCAGCAGGTCCTGCGTGCCGGCGCTCACCGCCGGGTCGCCCATGATGCCATTGTTCAGCGCATACAGCCCCCCCGCCCGCGGCCCGGTTCCGGTGAGGGACTGCACGTAGGTCTGCGCCAGCGCCAGCGTGCCCACCGGCGATTCCGGCGTGGCGAAGTAGATGTTGCCCGCGAACACATCCAGCGGGTTGCCCGGCAGCTCGCGCACGATCTCCCAGATCGCCACCTGGAACGCCGCCGCCTGCGTGCTGGTGATGGTGGCATCCAGGTTGGGCAGCCAGCGCCCGAACAGCTCCGCGATCAGCCCGGCCTTCACCGTGCCCATGCCACCGAGATTGGTGGTGCCCTGGTCCAGCGGCACGAAATCATAGTTCACCGCCTGGTTGGCATTGATCGTCTGCCGCGGCTCGATGCAGAACGCATAGAAACGGCCCGGCAGCCCGCTGCCCACGAAGGTATTGGCGATCGAGCCGCTGTTGTACTGCATGTCGAACCGCTCCACCCCCAGCGTGGCGCTCGTCTGTGGCGCCCCTGGCCCGGTGAGGATGGTGCGCGTGACCGTGCCGCTCGCGGGGATGGAGCCGACCCAGGTGGCATTCACCGATTGTGCCAGGGCCGGGGCCACCAACAGCCACGGCGCCCAGATCCACATTGCCACTGCGCCGCCCAAGGCCAGCGCGAATCGCCGCCAAGCGCCCCTGGCGCACCATTCCAACCGTGCAAAGCAGCGCATCTCAAATTCTCCACGCTCAAGCGTGCAGAATGAGACACGTCGAGTTACGATTTTCCTACCTTCGCAACGGATAGTTGCTTAACCGCGTGCCGCCGCCTCCGCCTGCACGGCCGCCGCATCGAACAACGCCTCCAGCTCCGCGTGGGTGCCGCGGATGCCGGCGATCACGGCGCGGGCCCATTCCACGTATTCCAGCCGCCGCGCCACCGGCCAGTTCGCCGGCGGGCTGGCGGCCATGGCGCGCAGATTGCTGGTCTTGTCGGCCAGCTTCAGGATCTTGGCCCGGCGCGGCTTGCCGGCGGCGTGGTCGATCTGCATCTGCTTGCGGGTGGCCTTGGGCAGCGCCTTGTCGTCCGTCACCGCCTGCACCAAGGCGCGCACATCGGCGCCGAATTCGGCCTCGATCGTGGCGGGTGCGATCTCGCAATCCTCGATCGCATCATGCAGCAGGGCGGCGATCACCAGGTCCGGGTCGCGCCCACCGGTGGCATCGCCCACCAGGCGCGCCACCTCCAGCAGGTGGTTGATATAGGGCTCCTGCGCCTCGCCCTTGCGGCGCTGAGCCACGTGCCAGCGCGAAGCCGCCTCGGCCGCGCGCAGCACGCGCAGGAGCCCCGCTTCCATCAGGCAAAATCCTTCGGCAGCTTGCGCTGGGTCAGCTCGCAGAACATCGCCGCCCCCAGCGGGATCGCCTCGTCGTTGAAGTCGTAGCCGGGGTTGTGCACCTGCACGCCCGTGGCCCCGGCCTCACCCGGCGCAACGTTGCCGAGGTTGATATAGGCCCCCGGCGCCTTCTCCATCACGAAGGAGAAGTCTTCGCTGGCCATGATGAAGCCGTTGGTGGTGGAGACATTCTCCTCCCCCACCACCGCGCGCGCCGCCGCCACGATGTCGTCGGTGGCCTGCGCATTGTTCACCAGCGGGGCGAAGATGAAGCGGAAATCCACCTCCGCCGTCGCGCCGAAGCCGGCGGCCACCCCGGGCGCGATCCGCTTCATCGCGGCTTCCACCAGCTCCATGGTGGAGCGCAGCGCCGTGCGCACCGTGCCGCGCAGCACCGCGCTGTCGGGGATCACGTTATAGGCGTCGCCGCCCTGGATCACGGTGACGGACACCACCGCGGTTTCCGCCGGCGGCACGTTGCGCGAGACGATGCTCTGAAGCGCCGTGTTCACGTGGCAGGCGACCAGCACCGGGTCGATCCCCATTTCCGGCAGCGCCCCGTGCGCGCCGCGGCCGCGGATGGTGATGTCGAAGAACGCGCCTGAGGCCATGGCCGGGCCCGGGCGGATGGCGAACTTGCCCAGCGCCATGCCCGGGGAGTTGTGCAGGCCGTAGACGAAGTTGCAGGGAAACCGCTCCAGCAGCCCGTCCTTCAACATGGCCAGCGCGCCGCCCAGGCCTTCCTCGGCCGGCTGGAAGATGAAGTTCACCGTGCCGTTGAAGTCGCCGTGCTGCGCCAGCCAGCGCGCGGCGGCCAGCAGGATGGTGGTGTGCCCGTCATGCCCGCAGGCATGCATCACGCCCGGCACGGTGGAAGAATAGGGCTTGCCGGTTTCCTCATGGATCGGCAGCGCATCCATGTCCGCCCGGATGCCGATCGAGGCCTGGCCGTTGCCGCGCCGCAGCACACCCACCACGCCGGTGCCGCCGATGCCGGTATGCACCTCGATCCCATATTCCTTCAGCTTCGCCGCCACGATCGCCGCCGTGCGCGTTTCGGTGAAGCCGATCTCCGGGTGCGCGTGGATGTCCTGCCGCAGCGCGGTGAATTCGGGGTGCCACTGGCGCAGGGTGTCGAGCGGGGTGGGCTTGGTCATGTCGGCGTCTCCGGCGTAAGGGGGCAGAGTATGGCCGCGCCGCGCCGGGGCTTCAATCGATGCCAACACGCGCTACGCTGGCGCCATGCGCATCACCCGCCTGCTCGACCGCCCGATCATCGGCCCCGACCTGCATGGGAGCCTCGGCCCCAACATCCAGGGCCCCTCGCTGATCCGCGTGCCGGATTGGGTGCCGAACCCGCTCGGCCGCTACTACCTCTACTTCGCCGACCACAAGGGCAGCTGGATCCGCCTGGCCTATGCCGATGCGCTCACCGGCCCCTGGCGCATCCACGCCCCCGGCGCGCTGCACCTGAACGACAGCCACTTCCCCACCACGCCCCCGCCCGCCACGCCGGAGCAGCTCGCCGTTGTGGAAGCGCGCATGCGCCGCGCCGGCATGATCATCTCCCACGACGTCCTCACGGAAGCCACCACGCCCCACATCGCCTCGCCCGACGTGCATGTGGATCACGCAAGCCGGCGCATCGTGATGTATTTCCACGGCCTGGAAGACGTCGGCCACCAGGCCTCCCGCGTGGCCCTCTCGGCGGACGGCATCGCCTTCGCCGCCCGCCCCGAAATCCTCGGCCGCACCTACATGCGCATCTGGCCGCACCAGGGCCAAACCTACGCGCTGGCCATGCCCGGCGTGATCTCCCGCAGCGCCGACGGGCTTTCCGGCTTTGTCGAGGGCCCCACGCTGTTCAACCCCAACATGCGCCACGCCGCCCTGCTGGTGCGCGGCACCACGCTGCACGTGTTCTGGACCCAGGTGGGCGACGCGCCGGAATCCATCCTGCACAGCACCATCGACACGTCTGGCGACTGGAGCACATGGCAGGAAACCGCCGCCCAGATCGTCCTCAAGCCCGAACACAGCTGGGAGGGCGCAGACGCCCCAGCCACCCCCAGCGTTCGTAGCACCGCCTACGGCCAGGTGAACCAGCTGCGTGATCCCGCCATCTTCGAGGAGGACGGGCGCGTGTTCCTGCTCTACGCCGTCGCGGGGGAGAGCGGGATCGCGATCGCAGAGATTGCGATTGGAAGAAAATAGACGATTTTATGAATATTTAGTTAATATTTTTAGTATTTCGCTCAATTTTAGAGAGATATTCAGCTATATCCATACTACGCAAATACCTCTGAAGAATATTAAGTCTTTCATTAATTTCTAATAACACCACAATTATCCCAGTCGAACATACGGCCGCAAAAAACATCACGATTGCGCCAATAAATGCCTTAATGACGCTAAATTCTCCGTAGAATCCACCAAAATATCCCCCGAAATAAAAACCAGACAAGGTGGCAAATACAATTATCAAAGTGATCGCAAGATCCAGCGTCTTGACCAAAAAATCGCGCATGCATCATCCTTTTCTGATGAGGCCAGCAGGCCAAAAGAACCATCCCAGCTGCTGTTTTTAGTACGAAAGTTAC
The DNA here is from genome assembly GCA_947460455.1 of Rhodospirillales bacterium. Classification (GTDB taxonomy): domain Bacteria; phylum Pseudomonadota; class Alphaproteobacteria; order Acetobacterales; family Acetobacteraceae; genus CAMDGX01. The sequence continues at coordinate 6,723 of CANHKG010000066.1, forward strand.
ATTATGTCAATATACATTCAAAATTATCGAGTGCAAACCACCCGAACCGTGGCCTTCCGCGTCAGCTCCAGCGCGCTTTCCACCCCCATCACCACCGGCACCACCCCTTCGCGCACCGCCCAGTGCGACAGCAGCGCCAGCATCGGCACGGCGCCCGGGCCGAGCTTCAGCCCCACCGTGTCCTGCCCCTCCAGGAACGGCATTTTCTTGGTATCGATACCGCCGAACACCATGCCCACGGCTCGCCCGCTCACCACGTCCACCACCGGGCCGCCGCTGTAGCCGTGGGTCACCACGGTGCTGCGGAACCACAGCAACTTAGTCGGGTCCGTCTGCACCCGGGTGTTGGGGCCGAAGGAGGCGTTGGTCATCCGCGCCCAGGTTTCGTTCGGCGTGTCGGGCAGCGCATTGTGCGGGAAGCCGAGCACCAGCAAGCGGCTGGCATCGCGGGAGGGCGGGGCGATTGCCAGCCAGCCTGGCGAGGACAGGTTCGGAATTTCCAGCACCGCCACATCGTTCTTGGCGTCGGTGGCGATGATCCGGGCGTTCTCCGGGCGCATGAAGGGGGACATCACCCGCACCTGCGCGCAGCCGCGCACCACGTGCTCGGCCGTCAGCAGAGTGCCGCGGCTGGTCACGAAAAACCCCGTGCCGGTGTACCAGGTGCCCGGCGGCGGGCGCAGCAGGCCATCGATCCCAAAGGGCGGGTCTGGCTCAGCCGTGGGGGGCGGGGCCGGGCGCGGCACGGGCATCGCTTCCAGGCGCGGCGCAGCAACCGCGGGTGCGGGCTGCGGCACGGCCACAGGCGCCGGAAGCACGGCCAGCTTCGCCGCTTCGGGCACAGCCGCCGGCCTGTGCGCAGGCTGCAACCAACGCTGCACCAGCGGCACGATGTCGATCACCGGCTTTTCCGGCAGCACCAGCGCCGCCGCCGCCGCGGCCAGCGACAGCCCCAGCGCGGTTCCGATCGCCGGCGCCATCCATGCATTCATGGCGCCAGCCTAGGCGGGTTGCGTTACGCCTTGCTTACACCCTGTGTCCTGCCCGCGGCGTTCGTCCGGCTTGGGGGAAAGCCGACCGCCTATCAGTTCGGCTTTCCCCCAAGCCGCGGCGCCCCGCTGCGGATGCGCGGGCGCTCCCCGTCCACGCTGATCGGCAGCGCCGTCAGCACATAGTCCTCGCCCGGCACCGGCTGCATCATCCCCAGCGCCTGCACCTGCGGCTCCGCCAGTGCCTCCGGCAGTGAGTTGATCGGGGAGACGGGCACGCCCGCCCGCTCCAGCGCCGCCACCCAGTGCGCGCGCGGCTTCGACGCCAGTACGGGGCACAGCTCGGCGAACAGCGCCGCCTTGTTCACCAGCCGCGCCCGGTTGGTGGCGAAGCGGGTATCCGCCGCCCATTCCGCATGGCCGCAGGCCTCGGCCAGCTTGGCGAACAGCCGGTCGTTCCCGGCGCAGATCAGCACCGGGCCGTCTGCCGCTTCGAACGCCTCATAGGGTGTCAGCACCGGGTGGCCGCTGCGGTGCCGCTCCGGCAATGCGCCGGTGTTCACGAAGGCATCCGCCTTCTGCCCGGCCCACATCAGCGCCGTCTCCAGCAGGGAGCCCTGCACCATGCCACCCCGCCCGGTCTGCGCGCGCCGGTGCAGCAGGGCCAGCACGCCGATGGCGATCCACATCGCCGTGCCCTGGTCGCATACCGACGCCGCCGAGCGCATCGGCGGATCGTTCTCCCCGCCATTGAGGCTCGAAAGCCCCGAGAACCCCTGCAACAGCGGCTCGAACCCCGGCCGCATCGCCATCGGGCCGAGATGCCCGAAGGCCGAAATCGCCCCATGGATCAGGCGGGGAAATTTCGCGCACAGCGTCGGGCCATCCACCCCCAGCGCTTCCGGCACGCCCGGGCGCAAATTGTGCACCAGGATATCCGCCCCTTCCGCCAGCACATACAGCTCCGCCCGCCCGGCCTCGCTCTGCAAATCGATCGCGCGGGAGGCCTTGCCGCGGTTGAAGATGTGGAAGGTCATCGCGTCGCCATGCCGGAAATCCGGCCCCATGCGCCGCGCATCGTCGCCGCCTTCCGGCCGCTCCACCTTGATCACCTCGGCGCCGAGATCGGCGAAGATCGCCCCCACGAAGGGCCCGGCCAGCACTTGGCCCAGCTCGATCACCTTCAACCCGGCCAGGATACCTGCCATACCGCCCTCCCCATTCGCGCCTCGTCTCTACCGCGCGGCCCGATAAGGAGAAAGCATGACCCAGCTGATCGGGGTGTTCGACCTGTTCCGGGTGGGGCTCGGCCCCTCCTCCTCCCACACCGTGGGCCCGATGCGCGCCGCCCGAGCCTTCGTGCTCGCCGCCGCCCCGCTGGCCGGTGGCGTGGCCAAGCTGCGCGTGACGCTGATGGGCTCGCTGGCCTGGACAGGCCGTGGCCACGCCACCGACACCGCCGTGTTTGCCGGTCTCGCGGGCCTGGAACCCGCCGCCGCCGAGCCCGCCGAGGTGTTCGCCCTGGCGGAACGCGCCCAGGCCGACCGTGCGCTGGACCTCCCGGCCCTCGGCCGCGTGGAGGTGGAGATCGTGTTCGACCGCATCACCCCCACCCCAGACCACCCCAACACCCTCAGGCTCGAAGCCCTCACCGAAGCCGGCCGCGTGCTGCTGGCCGAAACCTGGTTCTCCATCGGCGGCGGCTTCGTGCTGCGCGAGGGCGAAACCCAGGCCGCCACTTCCGGCCCCGCCCTGCCCTACCCCTTCGCCTCCGCCGCCGAGATGCTGGCCATGGCCGATGCCGCCGGCCTCTCCATCCCCGACCTGCAACGCGCCAACGAGCTCGCCGCCCGGCCGGAGCCGGAACTTCGCGCCCACCTCGCCGCCATCCAGGCCACCATGGAAGCCTGCATCGAGCGCGGCCTGTTGGGGGAGGGCATCCTGCCCGGCGGCCTCAAGGTGCGCCGCCGCGCGAAAACCCTGGCGGAGCGCGCCGCCGAACGCGCCCGCCGCAACGCCGCCACCCCCACCGCCGCCATGGACCACGCCAGCCTCTGGGCCATCGCCGTGAACGAGGAGAACGCCGCCGGCGGCCGCGTTGTTACCGCGCCGACCAATGGCGCGGCCGGCGTCATCCCCGCCGTGCTGCGCTATCTCCGCACCTACCACCCCGAAGCCGGCCCCACCGCCAGCGACGACTTCCTCCTCGCCGCCGCCGCCGTGGGTAGCCTCGCCAAGCGCAACGCCTCCATCTCCGGCGCCGAGGTGGGCTGCCAGGGTGAGGTCGGCGTGGCCTGCGCCATGGCCGCCGCCGGCCTCGCCGCCGCCCTTGGCGGCACCCCGCAGCAGGTGGAAAACGCCGCCGAAATCGGCCTGGAACACCATTTGGGCATGACCTGCGACCCCATCGGCGGCCTGGTGCAGGTGCCGTGCATCGAACGCAACGCCATGGGCGCGGTGAAGGCCATCACCGCCGCCTCCCTCGCCCTCTCCGGCGACGGCATCCACCGCGTGCATCTCGATGAAGTGATCGCCACGATGCGCCAGACTGGGCTGGATATGCACAGCAAGTACAAGGAAACGGCCCAAGGTGGCCTGGCTGTGCACGTGACCGAGTGTTGACCCCCCCATGCTGACCGACCCGCCCACCATCCAAAGCGGCCACGTCCTGGCCCTGCGCCTGTTCGATGCCGCAGACGAGATCGATCTCGAACACGCCCAACGCCTTTGGCGCCAACACGCCACCGCGCCGGCCAGCCGCCACGGCCTGGCAACGCCGCCCAAGGCAGTGGCCTTCGGCGTGCCCCCCCTGACCCTCGCCCTGCCCCCGGTGCCCCTCACCCTGCCCAGCGGCACCGTCGAGGCGACAATGACCGCGCGGCTCTACGATTTCGGCGCCATCTCCCTCGCCCTGCGCGTGCCGGCCGACGGCCTCGGCTGGGCCGCGTTCAGCGCCGTGGTCAACGAGGTCGATGCCACCATCGGCCCACAGGCCGGCCCGGGGCCCTGGCAGGCCATCCTGGCCACCATCACCGCAACCCTCGCCCCCGCCATGGTCCCCGCCTCCACCCCCGGCCCCGCCGCGAGCGTGCAGGAAGACTACCTGATGGCCGTGGTCCACGCCCTGCAGAACGAAACCCCCACCGCCGAGGCCCTGCTCGGCCGCATCGACCTCACCGCCCTGCTCGCCGGTGAAAAACGCCGCCTCTCGCCGGCCGCCCGCGCCGACCTGCTACGCCACCGCTTCTCCTGGTACGAAGACGATCTCGTCGTCCTCACCTGGGACCGCGCCTTCGTCTACGAACCCCGCGCCGACGCCGATGTCACCGACGTGATCGAGGTCGCCAACGCCCAGCTGCTGGCAATGCGCGCCTACGACGAAGTGCTGGATGCCGAACTGCCGCGCATGTACGACCACGTCGCCGCCGCCCGAAGCGGCCTCAACCCGCTCGCCTCGCGCCGCTACGCCGGCCTCGCCCGCCGCCTGCACACGCTGGTCGCCGAAGTCACCGAACTCACCGAACGCGTGGACAACGCACTCCAGGTCACCGAAGACGTCTATCTCGCCCGCGTCTATGCCGCCGCACTGGACCAGTTCCGCGTCGCCGCCGTCACCGCCGCGGTGAACCGCAAGCTTGCCATCATCCGCGAAACCTACACCGCCCTCTACGACGAAGCCGCCAGCGCGCGGGCCGAATTGCTGGAAATCGCCATTGTCTTCCTGATCATGTTCGAGATCGTGATGGCGCTGGTGAAGCACTGAATTGCGCAATACCAACCTCCGCCGCCACCCACCCATCACTCCCCCGTCATTGCGAGCGAAGCGAAGCAATCCAATTCTTTCCCTCCTCAATAAAATCGGTCATTGATTGTGCGCTCTGGCAAAGGAGAAATCCGTTATTTTTTTGAAAAAAGAACCAACGAATTTTTATTCATTTGATACACGTGACAGAAAAACCACGCCTTACAAGCGGACATCGGCGGTTTTTCCCTCATTCACGAAAGCGAGGTTCCAGAACCACCTCTTGACCACCCCCCCCCGCATCGTAATAGGTGTCCTCTCGTAAGGATCATCATATGTCCTTCTTTCAGGTGACGCCCGTCCGCGGCTACCTCCCCGGCACCCCGGCCCCCGACATCCTCACGGGCTCCGACGGCGCCGAGGAAATCTATGGCTTCGAAAGCGACGACCTGCTGCTCGGCCTGGCGGGCAGCGATGCCCTGAATGGCGGCCCGGGCAACGACACGCTCACCGGCGGCGCCGACCCCGATGAGTTCCATTTCGGCCGCGGCTTCGGCCACGACACCATCACGGATTTCGCGGCCGGCGACATCATCCATCTCAACAACTTCAACATCGCCGGCTTTGCGATGCTGCAACCGTTCATCGACCCGTCCTCGGAAACCCTGCGCATCACCCTTACCTATAATGGTGAGATCGAGCAGCTGGATGTGCCAAGCGTGGCGCGCGGCGATGCCACCGCTTCGATGTTCGCGCTCGACCGCGTGCCCTCCCTCGCCCAGGTCACCGGCACCGCCCTGGCCGATACGCTCTTCGCCGCCATCCGCCCCGCCGCCTCCGTCGAGGGCCTCGGCGGCAACGATGCCCTTGTCGGCACCGATGGCAACGAACGCCTGGACGGCGGCGAGGGCGACGACCTGTTCTACGAATGGGACGGCACCGACACCCTGATCGGCGGCACCGGCACCGACACCGCGATCTATGCCGGCATCCGCGCCGGCTACCGCGTGGGCATCGCCGGCGACACCGTGCTCGTGCAGGGCACCTACGGCACCGCGACGCTCACGGGGATCGAGGCGCTGCGCTTCGCCGACACCGGCACCATCACGCTGGACGACCTGCGCGCCGCCCCCGGCACGGAAGACCTCGTCACCCTCCTGGCCAACGGCACCCCCGGCTTCGTCATGCCCACCGCCTATACCGGCCCGCTGGCACTGGCCTACAGCTTCACCGGCACCGATGGGTCAGACGTGCTCTCCGGCACCGGCCGCAACGATTTCGTCTATCTCGGCACCGGGGACGACGCGGCCAACATGGGCGCGGGCGACGACATCGTCGATGGCGGCACCGGCTCCAACTTCCTCACCGGCGGCACCGGCCACGACGTGTTCTTCATTGATGGGCGCGCGCACCTCCCGGTCTGGTCCTGCATCACCGATTTCGAGGCGGGCGAGGAACTGGCGCTGTGGGGCTGGCTGCCCGGCACCAGCATCGGCGCCTGGGGCGAGGATGGCGGCCTGCCGGGCTGGACCGGCGCCACCTTCTACGCCGATATCGACGGCAATGGCCTGGTGGAAACCGCCATCACTCTCGCAGGCCTCACGATGGCGCAGTGCCCCACCGCCACTGCGCAGGACGGGCTGCTCTGGTTCCGCTGAAGCCCGGGGCCTACCAGCCGGGATAGTCCTCCGCCATCGCCTCCGCCGCGCGCGCTCCCGTGGCGCAGGCAAGCAGGTCATCGGCGAGCCGCGCGATATCCGCCCGCAGTTCCAGCTCCGCCAGCCACGCCGCGGGGATCGCCGCCTCGCCCCACAGCGCGCCCAGCAGGTTGCCGGCGATCGCCCCGGTGCTGTCGCTGTCGCCGGAATGGTTCACCGCGCGCAGCACGCCCTCGGTGAAGTCCTCGGCGGTCAGCGCGCAGCACACCGCGATCGCTAGCGCCTCCTCCCCCACCCAGCCGCCGCCGAGCCCTTCCAGCGCCTCGGGTGAGGGTGGCCCATGGTCGGCCAGCCGATATGAAGCTGCCAGCGCCGCCGTGGTTTCCTCGTGCCCTCTCTGGCGCGCCAGGATCGCATCGGCCTGGGCCAACGCCGGCCGCAACGCCAGGCCTTCACGCAACCCCGCCACGGTCGCCGCCAGGTGCCCCGCGGAGAGATACCCGCTCGGGTGCCCATGGGTCAGTGCCCCGGCCTCCGCGGCATGCCGGAACACCGCGGCAGCATCGCCCAGCGGCGCGAACAGCCCGAACGGCGCCGCGCGCATCACGGCGCCGCAGCCCTTGCTGTCATTCTCCGCCACCTGCGGTGCATCCCATCCCTCGCGCAGCGCGGAAAGGCAGGTCATGCCGGGTGCGCGCCGGCTGTGCAGGGCGGGCACTGCGAACAACCACCCATCACGGCCAACATCACCCGTCCGCGGCGCTTCGCCCTGCGTCAGCAGCCAGCGCAGATAGGCGTGCCGCACCACCTGCACGATGCCCACCCCATCGCGCGTTTGCTGCCGCACCCAGGCCCGGATCAGCCCCTCGGCGGAGAACAGGGTCATCTGCGTATCGTCGGTAATCGCCCCGCGCCGCCCATAGGCCACGGCGTAGTCGCGAACGCCGGCGGGGCCGAACTGGTCGCGGATCTCCTCCAGTGTCATGAACTCCGGCTCTGCCCCCAGCGCATCCCCCACCGCGCCGCCCAGCAGGCATCCGCGTGCCAGGCCGGCCGCGCCCAGCGGCTCCCGCGTTACAGACATCGCCCCCTCCTACTGCGCCAGCAGCCAGGCCCCCTGGCCGAGATAGACCAACGCAATCACCGTGATCACCCGGTCCGCCCAGGTACGGAACTGGTGGTCCGTCATCGCCTCCAGGATCCGCCGCGCCAGCGTGGTGCCGGCCATGGAAGCCGCGATCGCCAGCCCCAGCATCACCGGGTCCAGCGCAGCCGCATCCGCCACCAGCGCGCCGAAATACAGCAGCTTGGAAAAATGCCCGGCGACCTGGCACACCGCCTTGGTCGCCACGATCTGCCGCCGCTCCATCCCCCCGCCCAGGAAGAACGTATCCAGCAACGGGCCGGAGACGCCGCACACCAGCATCAAGGACATGCACACGCTGCCCATCGCCGCCCCGTGCGCCGGGTTGAGCGGATCCGGCTTCACCCGCGCCGGCAGCAGCCGGAACAGGAACGGCGTCGCCCCCAGCATCAGCAGCGCCACCGCCTTCTCCGGCACCCACTGGAACACGCTCCACACTGCCAGCGCCGCCACGTTCCCCACCAGGAAGAACCCCACCGGCCGCCAGCGAATGTGCTTCCACCACAGCACCGCGCGCCAGGCGTTGGATGCCATCTGCGTCACCGCATGCAGCGCCATCGCCGCCGGCAACGGCATCACCGCCAGCAGCACGCCCATCAGGATCATCCCGCCGGCCATGCCGAAGATGCCAGACAGGAACGCCGTACCCAGCATCACCACGCTCAGCCCGGCGATCATCGTCAACGGCATGCCACGCCCTCCAAGGACCGCCGTTCTGCGCCCGCACCGGCCCCGCCGCAAGCAGCGGTCCTTGCACCGGGCCCAATTCGTTGCCTATTCAACCCCCGCAACAACCAGGCCCGCAGCCACCGCCATGCCCGCGCCCCTGGCGAAGGTGGTGGCCTTCGCCGGCACCACCGCGATCAGCAACCGGCTGATCGCCTGCATCGATGCGATGTCGCGGCCCGTGTGATCGCGCGATTCACGTCTCCGGCGGGTCCGCCTCCGACGATCGCGCTCTACCCGATCTGCACCGCCGCAGCCCGCCGCTCGCGCATCCCGTCTTCCATCGTCCGCGGATAGCGTAGCGGCAGGGCGGAGACCGCATCCAGCTTCGCCCGCGCCTCTTCCGGCAGCCGCCAGCCCGCCGCCTGCAGCGTCTCCAGGATCTGCGCCTCGGTGCGCGCACCCACAATCGCCGAGGTCACGAAGCCCTGGTCCAGCACCCAGCGCAGCGCCACCTGCGCCGGCGGCCGGCCCAACTCGGCCGAAACCTCCAGCAGCGTGGCCAACACGTTGGCATGGTCGGGATGGAAGAAGCGCGAGGGGAACGCCCAGCCTTCCTCGCTGCGCGAACCCTGCGCCTGCGCCTGGCCCGGCTGGTATTTGCCCGTGAGATACCCGCCGGCCAGCGGCGACCACACCACCACGCCCAGCCCCTTGGTCTCGCACACCGGCACGATCTCCTGCTCGATGTCGCGCACCACCAGGGAATACTGCGGCTGGTAGCACTCGAACCGCGACAGCCCCTTGCTGTCGGCGATCCACAGCGATTCCATCAGCCGCCACGCCTCGTAATTGGAAACCGCCGCGTAGCGAACCTTGCCCTGGCGCACCAGGTCATCCAGCGCCCGCACCGATTCCTCGATCGGCGTCTCGTGGTCCACGTGGTGCAGGTAGTAGAGATCGAGATGGTCGGTCGAAAGCCGCCGCAGGCTGTCCTCCACCGACTGCATGATGTGCGCGCGCGAGGCACCGGAATCGTTCGGCCCCGTCCCCATCGGGTTGAACACCTTGCTCGCCAGCACCACCCGCCGCCGCCGCCCCTTCAGCAGCCCGCCCAGCATGCTCTCGCTCTCGCCGCCATTGTAGGAATTGGCGGTATCCAGGAAGTTCACCCCGGCATCCAGGCACGCATCCAAAATCCGCCCGGCCTCGCCTTCATCCGCGCCATGCCCGAAGGTCATCGTGCCGAGGCAGATTTCCGAAACCTTGAGCCCGCTGCGGCCCATGCGGCGGTATTCCATGCCCGTCTCCCTCGCTTCCAGTTCGAACCGTATCCCGTGCGGCGCACCCGCACCACCCGGGAGCATAGCCCGCCACTCCCCAACACAGTCTGAACGCGGCTTGCCCGTTGACATCCCCCCCGCCCCGGCATCGACTACGCGCCGGGAAACGGGTCCAGGAGAGCGCCATGGCCGATATCGCAGACGTGGTGATCATCGGCGCTGGCGCCTCCGGCGGGGCCGCGGCCTACAGCCTGGCCGACACCAAGATGCGCATCGTCTGCCTGGAACAGGGCGACTGGATGAACCCGCACGAGTACCCCACCTCCGGCCGCGATTGGGAGGCACGGCAGGTCGGCGATTTCGCCATCTCCCCCAACCGCCGCGCGCGGGACACGGACTACCCGATCAACGAGGACAACTCCCCCATCCTGGTCGGCAATTTCAACGGCGTCGGCGGCGGCACCGTGCTCTATGCCGGCCATTTCCCGCGCTTCCACCCCAGCGACTTCCGCGTGAAGTCGCTGGATGGCATCGCCGATGACTGGCCGATCGACTACGCCACCCTCGCGCCGTACTACGACGAGAACGACCGCATCACCGGCGTCTCGGGCCTCGCCGGAGACCCCGCCTACCCCCCGCACGAAGCCCAGATGCCGCCGCTGCCGCTGGGCCGCTCCGGCGAGCTCATGGCCGGCGCCATCAACAAGCTCGGCTGGCACTGGTGGCCCAGCGACAGCGCGATCGCCAGCCAGGATTACGAAGGCCGCGCCCGCTGCATCAACCTCGCCCACTGCACCTCCGGCTGCGCCCAGGGGGCAAAGGCCAGCACCGACATCACCTACTGGCCGCACGCCATCCGCGCCGGCGTGGAATTGCGCACCCGCGCCCGCGTGCGCGAAGTCACGGTCGGCGACGACGGCATGGCCAACGGCGTGATCTACTACGACCGCGACGGGAAGGAGTGCTTCATCGGCGCGCACATCGTCATCATGGCCTGCAACGCCATCGGCACGTCGCGCATCATGCTGAACAGCAAGTCCGCCCGCTTCCCCAACGGCATCGCCAACTCGTCGGGCCTCGTCGGCCGCAACCTGATGTTCCACCCCTACGGCGCCATCTTCGGCTACTTCAACGAGGATACCGATGGCTGGCGCGGCCCGGGCAACACGATGTGGAGCCAGGAATTCTACGAAACCGACCCCTCCCGCGGCTTCCTGCGCGGCTACACCTTCGAGATGGTGCGCGGCCAGAACCCGGTGATGACCGCCTCGATCGGCATGCATGGCGGCCTGATCCCCTGGGGCGAGGACCACCACGCCGCCATGCGCAAATACGCCGGCAAGCGCACCGGCATGGTCGCCATCTGCGAAGACCTGCCGGAACTGCACAACCGCGTCACCCTTGATCCCACCCTGAAGGACAGCCACGGCATCCCGGCCCCCAAGATCGACTACACGCTCAGCGAAAACTCCCGCCGCATGCTCGATCACGCGCTCGCCCGCGGCACCGAGATCCTGCAGACCGCCGGCGCCCACACCATCGTCACGGAAGCCCCGATCAGCACCAACGGCGTGCACATGATGGGCACCGCCCGCATGGGGCTGGACCCCACGAAAAGCGTGGTCAACGAATGGGGCCGTTCGCACGACGTGAAGAACCTCTTCGTGGTCGATGGCTCCATCTTCGTCACCTCCGCCGGCCTCAACCCCACCCGCACCATCCAGGCGCTGTCGCTCTACATCTGCGACCAGATGAAGCAGCGCCTCGCCAACCTGTTCGATTGAGAGGGATAAGGAAGTGAACCGCCAAGACGCCAAGACCGCCAAGGCTCGCCAAGACTCCTTGGCGCCGTCTTGGCGTCCTTTGCGCCTTGGCGGTGAACCTTCCTTCCCATTTCAGGCCCCCCAGCGATGACCCAGCCCGTCGACGTCCTCATCATCGGTGCCGGCGCTTCGGGCGCCGCCTTCGCCTGGTCCATGGCCGAGACGAAGATGAAGATCCTCTGCCTCGAACAGGGCGAGTGGAACAGCAACACCACTTTCCCCGCCACCAAGCGGGAAGCGGAAGCGCGCGACGGCGGCCACTGGGCCATCAGCCCCAACCGCCGCCAGCGCATCACCGACTACCCGATCCACGAGGAAGGCAGCTGCATCAAGGTCGCCAACTTCAACGGCGTCGGCGGCGGCACCGTGCTCTACGGCGCCCACACCCCGCGCTTCCACCCCAGCGATTTCCGCGTGAAGTCGCTCGATGGCGTGGCGGACGATTGGCCGATCACCTACGACACGCTGGCCCCCTTCTACGACATCAACGACCGCATGATGGGCATCTCGGGCCTGGCCGGCGACCCCGCCTACCCGCCCAAGACGGTGCCGATGAAGCCCCTGCCGATGGGCCTCTCCTCGGAAATCGTAGGGCGGGGCTTCAACCAGCTCGGCTGGCACTGGTGGCCCAGCGACAGCTCCATCGCCTCCGAGGAATACGAAGGCCGCGCCCCCTGCATCAACCTCGGCATGTGCACCGCCGGCTGCGCGCAGGGGGCGAAAGGCAGCACCGACATCACCTACTGGCCCGCCGCCATCCGGGCCGGCGTGGAACTGCGCACAAGATGCCGCGTGAAGGAGATCACGCTCGACGAAAACGGCATGGCCAACGGCGTCATCTACTACGACGCCGACGGCAACGAACACTTCCAGCCCGCTCATATCGTGGTGCTCGCCAGCAACGGCATCGGCACCCCGCGCCTGCTGCTGAACTCCAAATCCGAACGCTTCCCCAACGGTCTCGCCAACTCCTCCGGCCAGGTGGGGCGGAACCTGATGTTCCACCCCTACATCTCCATCTACGGCTGGTTCCACCAGGAGCTGGACGGCGAGCGCGGGCCCGACAACGCGATGTGGAGCCACGAGTTCTACGAAACCGACACCTCCCGCGGCTTCGTGCGCGGCTTCATCTGGGAGTTCAACCGCGGCATGGGCACGGTCGCCACCGCGATCGACGGCCTGGAAACCGGCACCATCCCCTGGGGCGAAGGCCACCACGCCGCCTACCGCCAGCGCCACCGCCGCGGCACCGGCCTGGGCGCCATCCTGGAAGACCTGCCAGACCCCGAAAACCGCGTCACCCTCGATCCCGACCTCAAGGACAGCAACGGCATCCCCGCCCCGCGCATCGTCTATCGCCTGTCCGAGAACAGCCAGCGCATGATGGAGTTCGCCATCGCCCGCGGCACGGAGGTGCTGAAGGCCGCCGGCGCATACGAGGTGGAATCCGAAGGCCCGCTGCCCTTTGGCGGCTGGCACCTGATGGGCACCGCCCGCATGGGCTCCGACCCCAAAACCTCCGTCGTCAACGAATGGGGCCGCGCCCACGACGTGCGCAACCTCTTCATCATCGACGGCTCGCTCTTCGTCACCTCCGCCGGCGTGAACCCCACCCCCACCATCCAGGCCCTCGCGCTCTACATCGCCGATGCGATGAAGCAGCGCCTGGCCACGCTGTTCGACTGATGGCCATGGTGAGGAAAGCGAACCGCCAAGGCGCCAAGACCGCCAAGTTGCGCCAAGGCCTCTTGGCGTTCCCTTTGCGTCCTTGGCGCCTTGGCGGTTCACTCGCTTCGCTTTCCTCGCCGCCGCCCCCCCGATGGATTCCCGCATGACCGACGACATCGCCGACATCCTCATCATCGGCGCAGGGGCCTCCGGCGCCGCCATGGCTTGGTCGCTGGCCGACACCAAGATGCGCATCGTCTGCCTGGAACAGGGCGGCTGGATGAAGCCCGGCGACTACCCCTCCACGGGGCGGGACTGGGAAGCCCGCGCCATGGGGGATTACTCCCCCAGCCCCAACCGCCGCGCCCGCCCGGAAGACTACCCGATCAACGACGACGCCTCGCCCATCAAGGTGGTGAACTTCAACGGCGTTGGCGGCGGCACGGTGATGTACACCGCCCACTGGCCCCGCCTGCACCCCAGCGACTTCCGCACCAAAACGCTGGATGGCGTCGGCGAAGACTGGCCGGTGAGCTACGACCAGCTCGCCCCGTTCTACGCGCTGAACGACCGGATGATGGGCGTGAGTGGCCTGGAGGGTGACCCAGCCTACCCGCCCGGCAAGACCTCGCCGATGAAGCCGCTGCCGCTCGGCCGCTCCGGCGCGCTCTGGGCGAAGGCGTTCAACCAGCTCGGCTGGCACTGGTGGCCCAGCGACGCGACCATCGCCACCGAGGAATACGAAGGCCGCGCCGCCTGCATGAACCTCGGCCACTGCACGCCGGGCTGCGCGCTGGGCGCCAAGGCCAGCACCGACATCACCTACTGGCCGCTGGCCATCCGCGCCGGGGTGGAGCTGCGCACCCATTGCCGGGTGAAGCGCATCGTCACCGGCGAGGACGGCATGGCAACCGGCGTGGAGTATTACGACGCCGAAAACAAACTCCGCTTCCAGGCCGCCCACGTGGTGGTGCTGGCCGCCAACGGCATCGGCACCCCACGCATCCTGCTGAACTCCGCCAGCGCCCAGCACCCCAACGGCCTGGCCAATTCGTCGGACCAGGTCGGCCGCAACCTGATGTTCCATCCCTACATCCAGGTCTACGGCTACGTGGAACAGGAAGTGGACGGCAACCGCGGCCCGCCGCTGAACCTCTGGAGCCACGAATTCTACGAAACGGATCCATCGCGCGATTTCAAGCGCGGCTACATGTTCCAGGTCAGCCGCGGCGTCGGTGCCGTCGCGGAAGCCATCTCCAGCTTCGAGACCGGCCGGCTGCCCTGGGGCGCCGGGCATCACGAAACCTACCGCAAGCTGGCCTATCACCGCCTCAACCTGTCGGTCGTGGTCGACGATCTTCCGGAAGCCCACAACCGCGTCACGCTCGACCCGGTGCTGACCGACAGCCACGGCATCCCGGCCCCCAAGGTCGAATACCGCATGGGCGAAAACAGCCTGCGCATGATCGACCACGGCGTGGCCAACGCGAAAAAGGTGCTGAACCTCCTCGGCGCGCAGGACATCACCGTGCAGAACCCCATTGTCTATGGCGGCTGGCACAATCTCGGCACCGCCCGCATGGGCAGCGACCCGAAAACCTCCGTCGTCAACGAATGGGGCCGCACCCACGACGTGAAGAACCTCTTCATCATCGACGGCTCCCTCTTCGCCTCCGCCGGCGCGGTGAACCCCACCAGCACCATCCAGGCCCTCGCGCTCTACATCGCCGATGAGATGAAGCAGCGCCTGGCCAACCTGTTCGATTGAGCCGCAGAAAGATGAACCGCCAAGTCGCCAAGTCCGCCAAGGTAACGCCAAGCCCCCTTGGCGTGCCTTTGCGTCCTTGGCGCCTTGGCGGTTCGCCTTACCCTTCCTCCCCCCGCATCCGGACGCCTCGATGACCGACGATATCGCCGACATCCTCCTCATCGGCGCCGGTGCTTCCGGCGCCGCCTTCGCCTGGTCCATGGCCGAGACGAAGATGCGCATCGTCTGCCTGGAACAAGGCGGCTGGACCAAGCCCACCGACTACCCCACCAACGGGCGGGATTGGGAAGCCCGCGTCACCACCGATTTCTCCCCCAACCCCAACCGCCGCGGCCGCCCCGAGGACTACCCGATCAACGACGACGCCTCGCCGATCAAGATCATGAACTTCAACGGCGTCGGCGGCGGCACCATCATGTTCACCGCCCATTACCCCCGCCTGCACCCCAGCGACTTCCGCACGAAAACACTGGATGGCGTCGGCCAGGATTGGCCGATCAGCTACGAGCAACTCGCCCCCTACTACGCCCAGAACGACCGCATGACCGGCGTCTCCGGCCTGGAAGGGGACCCAGCCTACCCGCCCGGCAAGAAGCCGCAGATGCGCCCGCCGCATCTCGGCCGCTCCGGCCTCGCCTGGGGCACCGCGCTCAACAAGCTCGGCTGGCACTGGTGGCCCAGCGACATCTCGATCGCCATCGAGGAATACGAAGGCCGCGCCGCCTGCATCAACCTCGCCCACTGCACGCCGGGCTGCGCGCAAGGCGCGAAGGCGAGCACCGACATCACCTACTGGCCCCAGGCCCTGCGCGCCGGCGTTGAACTGCGCACGCATTGCCGCGTGAAGCGCATCACCACCGATGAGAACGGCCTGGCCACCGGCGCCGAATACTACGACGAGACCGGCAAGCTGCGCTTCCAGGCCGCCCACGTCGTCGTCGTCGCCTGCAACGGCATCGGCACCCCGCGCATGCTGCTCAATTCCGCGAGCGAAACACACCCCAACGGCCTGGCCAATTCATCCGACCAGGTTGGCCGCAACCTGATGCTGCACCCCTACGTCTCCGTCTACGGCTACGTCGACCAGGAGGTGGACGGCAACCGCGGCCCGCCGCTCTCCCTCTGGAGCCACGAATTCTACGAAACCCGGCCGGAGAACGATTTCAAACGCGGCTACATCTTCCAGATCGCCCGCGGCGCCGGCCCGGTCACTGAAGCCACCACCAGCTTCGACCACGGCCGCCTGCCCTGGGGCGAAGGCCACCACGCGGTGATGCGCCAGCTCCACTACCGCCGCCTCAACCTCTCGCTGGTCACCGATGACCTGCCGGAGCCGCACAACCGCGTCACCCTCGATCCCGTCCTGAAAGACACGCACGGCATCCCCGCGCCCAAGGTCGATTATACCATCGGCGAGAACACAAAGCGCATGATCGCGCACGGCATCGAAAAGGCCACGCTGCTCCTGCAAACCGCCGGCGCGCGCGATATCTCCACGGTGAACCCGATCGCGCTGTCCGGCTGGCACAACCTCGGCACCGCCCGCATGGGCACAGATCCCACAACCTCCGTGGTGAACGAATGGGGCCGCACCCACGATGTGAAGAACCTCTTCATCATCGACGGCAGCCTCTTCGCCTCCGCCGGCGGCGTGAACCCCACCAGCACCATCCAGGCCCTATCCCTCTACGTCGCAGATCAGATGAAG
>CANHKG010000067.1 GCA_947460455.1 Rhodospirillales bacterium
CGGCGCTGTTCGCGGAATACGGGATTGGGCTGGTGGATACCGGGGTGACTGGGCGGGAGGCGCGGCGGGGGCCGATGACCACTCTGTAGATCAGAAAGGCAAGCAAGCGGTTCTTTTTTGAAAAAAAGAACCAAAAAACTTTTCCGACCTGGCGCGGGTGCGATTGGTCAAAGTCTTTTTGCTTCTTTTTCTTCAGAAAAAGAAGATTCTTGCTTCCTGAGTCTCCGCACTCCGATCCGCTGGCAGCCGGCAGCAAAGCTGTCATATGCTGGCCGTACCATGGCCAATCCCGCTCCCGCGTCCGACCTTCCCGACCCCAGCGTTGCCGAGCTTCTCGCCGCGCGCCCGCATCTGACCATGCACGCCCAGGACGGGCTGGTGCTGGAAGGCGTGCCGCTGAAACGCATCGCCGACGTGGTCGGCACGCCCGCCTGGGTTTATGGCGCCGGCACCATGCGCGCGCGCCTGGCCCAGCTGCAGGCGGCGCTGGCCGGCACCAATGCCCATCTGCACTACGCGGTGAAGGCGAACGACCACATCGCCGTGCTGAACCTGATGGCCCGTGGCGGCGCCGGGGCGGACGTGACCAGCGAGGGCGAGCTTCGGCGCGCGCGGGCCGGTGGGGTGGCGGCGCAGGACATCGTGTTCTCCGGCGTGGGCAAGACGGCGCGGGAGATCCGGCTGGCGATCGGCGAGGGGATCGGCCAGATCAACGTGGAAAGTGCGGCGGAGCTGGAGGTGATCTCGGCCATCGCCAGCGCCATGGGCCGCACGATGAAGGTGGCGCTGCGCATCAACCCCGATGTGGATGCCGGCACCCACGCCAAGATCACCACCGGCAAGGCGGACAACAAGTTCGGCATCGCCTATGAGGACGCGCAGGCGGTGTATGCCCGCGCGGCGGAGCTTCCGGGGGTGGAGCCGGTGGGGCTGGCGCTGCATATCGGCAGCCAGATCCTGTCCATCGCGCCCTATCGGGCGGCCTATGCGCGGACGGCGGATCTTGTTCGGTCTCTCCGCGCTGCCGGGCACACTGTCTCTCGCGTGGATTGCGGCGGCGGGTTGGGCATCGGCTATCGCGACGACCCCGGCGCGCCGGTGGAGGCGTTCGCGGGGGCGGTGCGTTCCACGTTCAACAATCTCGGCGTGCAGATCATGGTGGAGCCTGGCCGTTGGCTGGTGGGCCCCGCCGGGGTGCTGCTGGCGGAGGTGGCGATTGCCAAGGGCACGGCGGAGACGCGCCGCTTCCTGGTGATCGATGCGGCGATGAACGACCTGGTGCGACCGGCGATGTACGACGCCTATCACGGCATCGTGCCGCTTTCCGCCGCCGATGCCGCCGCACCCACGGAGCTGGTGGATATCGTTGGGCCCATTTGCGAAAGCAGCGACACCTTCGCGCGCGACCGGATGCTGCCGCGCCTTGCGCAAGGCGCGCGCGTGGCCATCCTTGATGCGGGGGCGTACGGCGCGGTGATGAGCTCCACCTACAACACCCGCCCCCTGCTGCCGATCGTGATGGTGGATGGCGACCAGTGGGCGGTGGTGCGCGACCGCCAGCTGCATGAGGAACTCTGGGCCGGGGAACGGATCCCGGGCTTCTTTGGCACGTAATCCGAGGCACCTGGCATGATCATCCCCCCGCGGCCGCAGGACAGTCTTGAGACGCTGCTGCGCGGGGTGGCGCAACGCCGTCGCCTGGCGATGCTGGCGCTGTGGTTCGAACGCGCCTGGCCGGCGGCGATGCCGCTGCTGGGCGTGGTGGGGGTGTTCCTGTGCGCCGCGCTGGTGGATTTGCCGCGCGGCCTGCCGGGCTGGGCGCATGCGGTGCTGCTCGCCGGTTTTGCGGTGGCCGGCGGGATAGCGCTGCTGCATGCCGTGCGCCGCATGGCGATGCCGGATCCGCAGGCCGCCGACCGGCGGATGGAGAAGGCGTCCGGCCTCGCCCATCGGCCGCTGGCGGTGCTCACTGATCGGCCCGCGCAGCCGGGAACGGATTCGCTGTGGCAAGCCCATGTGACCCGCGCGATGCGCCAGGTGGGGCGGCTGCGGATCGGCACGCCGCGGCCGGGCATGGCGCTGCATGATCCGCGCGCGCTGCGGCTTGGGCTTGTGGTGCTGCTGGCGGCGAGTTTCGGCATCGCCGGGGAGCAGGCGCCCGGGCGCGTGCTGCGCGCGTTCCAGCCGGTGTTCGGCGCCCAGCCGGTGCCGCCGGCGACGCAGCTGCAGGCCTGGATCACGCCGCCGGCCTATACCGGCCTCGCGCCGGTGTTCCTGAAGGCGGAGGGGGGGGCTGTCTCCGTGCCGCAGGAGTCGCGGCTGGTGGTGAACGTGACCGGGGGCACGGGCGAGCCCGCGCTGGCGCTCGGCGCGAAGAGCCTGCCGTTTGCCCGGTTGGACCCTACCAGCTTCCAGGCGGACGAGGCGCTGGGCGAATCTGGCCGGCTGGCCGTCTCGCGTGGCGGTGCTCCGCTGGCGGCCTGGGAGGTGACCGTGGTGCCGAACGTGGCGCCGGTGGTGAGCTTCCCGGAGCCGCCGACCGGGCTGCGCAGCCGGGTGCCGCAGACCCGCATTCCCTGGGAGGCCGCCCATGCCTATGGCGTGGTGGCGTTGCAGGCCGAACTGACCTTGCGTGACCGGAAGGAGGCGGCGCCGCTGCTGGTGCCGATCCAGATCCCGGGCGGCAGCACGAAGACTGCGAAGGGCGTGCGGCTGCAGGACCTCACCGCCCATCCCTGGGCCGGGCTGATGGTGGAGGCGAAGCTGGTCGGCAAGGACGCGACGGGCCTCGCCGGGAGCAGCGAGAGCATCGCGTTCGAACTGCCGGAGCGTCGCTTTCAGCATCCCGTGGCCCGCGCCATCCTGGAAGTGCGCAAGGGGCTGTCGTTGCGGCCGGAGGAGCGCGGGCCGGCGATCCTGGGGCTGGAGCAGCAGGCCAGGCTCGATGAGGTGTGGAAGAACGATACCGGCGGGCTGCTCAACCTGGAGAGCATCCTCACCCAGCTGCGGCGGGACCGTGCGGCCAACACGATCGAGGAGGTGCAGGCGCGCATCTGGCAGCTCGCGTTGCACCTGGAGGAAGGCGCCCCCGAGCGTACGGCGCGTGCGTTGGAGCAGGCCCGCCAGGCGGTGCGCGAGATGCTGGAGGCGGAGCGGCGCGGCGAGGAGGTGGACAAGGCCGAGCTGGATCGCCGCATGCGCGAGCTGCAGGAGGCGTTGCAGCGGCATATGGAGGCGCTGGCCGAGCAGAACCGTCGCGACCCCGCCAACCAGACTTTCGACCCGGAGCGCCAGAACCGGCTCGACGCCCAGGACATGAAGCGCGCCACCGAGGAGATGCGCGACGCCGCCCGCGAGGAGCGCATGAACGAGGCGCGGGACAAGATGGCCGAGCTGGATCGCATGATGGAAGACATGCAGAACGCCCGGAAGGAGCGCGGCCAGCAGACTGAGCGCCAGAAGGCCCGCGCCGAGAAGCGCCAGCGTGGCGAGCGCCAGATGAACGCGGTGCAGGACATGATCAAGCGCGAGGGTGCGCTGCTGGACAACGCGCAGCAGCGTGGCGGCCAGGTGGAGCCGCTGCGCCCGTTCATGCAGCCGCGCCAGCGGGCACAGGCGCCGCTGGACCAGCAGCGCAGCCAGGAGCAGCGCGCCCAGGACCAGCGCATCCAGCAGGCGCTGCGCCGTGCGCTGGGGGAGCTCATGCAGCAGCAGGGCGACCTGACCGGCAAGATCCCGCCCCAGCTCGCCGAGGCCGATGCCGCCATGCGCGACGGCGTGGCCGCCCTGCGCGACGGCCGCGACCCGGCCGCCGCGCAGGCGGCCCAGCGTGCCATCGAGGCGTTGCAGAAGGGCGGGCGCGACATGAGCCAGGAGATGGCCGCCCAGTTCGGCCGTGGCGGCGAGGAGGACGGCGAGGAGGAGGGCGACGAGTCCGGCGAAGGCAGCATGATGGCCGAGGGTGACCAGGACGGCATGGGCAATGGCCCAGGCAGCCAGCAGATGGGCCCCGCCGACCAGCGCGGTGAGCGCCGCGGGGAGCGTGGCTATGGCCGTGGCCGCGATGTGACCCGCCGTGCCGACGAACGCCGCGACCCGCTCGGCCGCCATCTGCGCGAAGGCACCTCCGGCAGCGACGAAAGCGGCGATGTGCAGGTGCCCGAGCAGATGGAGGAGGCGCGCACCCGCGCCATCCAGGAAGAACTGCGCCGCCGCGGCGCCGACCGTGGCCGGCCGCAGCCTGAGCTGGACTACATCGACCGGCTGCTGCGCCAGTTCTGACCCCGCCGGCGGCCCCGCGCCGCCGGCCCAGCCTGCCCATTGCCTTCAAAACGGCGCGAGGTCGCGGCAGGCCACGCATTCCCCCGTGGCTGAATCCGGTACGTCCATCCGCTTTCGCTGCGCATAGGCGGCGGTTCACATGCGGACGTGCCCGATAGAAGTGTAAAATACACCGACACCACATGCCTTGATATTCAACGCGAACGAAATCTTACGATACAAATTACAATCGCGTTCGATCTGGACGTATTGTTTGAATACTACTTCGGAGTCGTCCTGTGCAACAGCGCTATGCTATCGACATTGGCGTTGGGGGCATCCCAGGGAGATTTCGCATATGTTTGGTACCACCGTTACTTTTAACCGGGCCGTCGCAGGAGCAGTGCTCCTCACGGCCAGCATGGCGTCCACCGCCGAGGCCCTGCCGCAGTTCTCGTTCAGCCCGGGCTCGGTTGGGCTGAACGGCGGCAGCTTCACGGCCGACAACATCAACATTTCCAACTTCAGCACCGTGGTGATCACGCCCGACGGCAAGGGCGGCGCCACCTTCACCGAGACCGGCGTGCTGCCGGTCATCGGCTTCCAGCTGGGCAATACCAATGTGGGCGCTGCCGGGCTGAACAGCACATACGGCCTGTATTTCGGCTTCGACGGCACAGGCGTGCAGAACACCCCGACCTTCACCAGCGGCACCAGCGGCACCTTCACCACGCTGAACTTCACGATGTTCGGCTACAACGTGGTTGGGCCCCCGGCCGGCGTGACCTATGCGTCGACCAATGCGCCGCCGACCAATTCGGCGAACCTCGTGGCGCTTGCCACGGGAACGCTGATCGGCGGTGGCGTGGGTGCCACCACCATCCCGACCCCGGGCGGACCCATTCCGGTGCCGAACGCCAACACCCTGTTGACGTTTACGCCCACGGCGACCGGCGCCTCGTTCTTCGTGAGCCCGGACCCGTTCTACCAGGCGGTGTTCTCCGCCTTTACCAACAACCCGTCGCAGATCACCACCACGGCGAACGGCTTCGTCATTACCCAGGGTGGCGGCAGCGCCAACTTCCTGGATACGCCGACGCCGGAGCCGGCCTCGATGGCGCTGCTGGGCGTTGGGCTGCTTGGCCTGGGCTTCCTGCGCCGCCGCATGGCGGCCTGACCGGCCCGCACGTGTCGCAGGGCACAACCGGCCCTCGGGATAGCTCGGAGGAAGGCGGCGCTTCGGCGCCGCCTTTTTCTCGGCCCGAGCCGACGCAGCCGGGGGGGCGGACTGCCCCCTTCGACTACGCCGCCGCCTTCGGCCGCAACCTGGGCTGGACCACGGAGTGGGAGCAACTGGCCCTGCGCGCCCGGCGCGTTGCCATCGCCGGGCTCGGTGGTGTCGGCGGCTTCCATCTGCTGGCCCTGGCCCGGCTGGGCATCGGGCAGTTCCACATCGCCGACCTCGACCGCTTCGGCATCGAGAACATGAACCGCCAGGCCGGCGCCACCATGGCCACGCTCGGCAGGCCCAAGGTGGAGGTGCTGGCGGAGATGGCCCGCGCCATCAACCCCACGCTGCACCTCACCCTGTTCCCCGATGGCGTGCAGCCCGGCAACATCGATGCCTTCCTGGATGGCGTGGACCTGTTCGTGGACGGGTTCGACTTCTTCGCGCTTTCCATCCGCGCCGCCGTCTTTGCCCGCTGCGCCGAGCGCGGCATCCCGGCCGTGACCGCGGCGCCCATCGGCATGGGGGTGGGCTTCCTCGCCTTCCTGCCCGGGCGCATGACCTTCGAGCAGTATTTCCGCCTCGCCGGCCAGCCGGAGCCGGAGCAGTACCTGCGCTTCCTGATGGGCGTCGCCCCGGCCGGGCTGCATCGCCCGTACCTGGCCGATGATACCCGCGTGGACCTCGCCGGGCGCCGCGGCCCTTCCACGGTGGCCGCCTGCGAGCTGTGCGCCGGGATGGTTGCCACCCAGGCGCTGAAGATCCTGCTGGGCCGCGGCGGCGTGCCGCATGCGCCAACCCACCTGCATTTCGATGCCTATCGCGGCAAGCTGGCCCGCAGCTGGCTGCCCTGGGGCAATGCTGGGCCGCTGCAGCGCGCCAAGCTGGCCATCGCGCGGCGCATCTACGCCGGCATGGCCCACCGTGCTGCCGCGGCACCGCCGGTGACGCAGGCGGACAGGCTGCTTGCCATCCTGGATCTCGCCCGCTGGGCCCCGAGTGGCGACAACACCCAGCCCTGGCGCTTCGAGGTGCTCGGCCCGCGCGCCGTGCGCATCCATCTCGACGCGCCAGACCCGGCCAACCCCTATGAATACCGTGGCGGGGCGCCGATCCTGCTCGCTGGCGGCATGCTGCTGGAAAGCCTGCGCATCGCCGCCCGGTCGGAAGGCTGGGCGATGGCATGGCACGCGGAACCGGGCGGGCCGCCGTGGCGGTGCCACGTGTCGTTCGAGGACGCCGCCTTCGATTCGGCGGCCCCCGCGGGCAATGTCGCTGCCCTGCTGCTGCGCACCGTGGCGCGCGGCCCGCTCGGCCATGCCCCGCTCACCGCCACCCAGAAGGCCCGCCTGGCGGAGGCGCTCGGCCCCGAACTGGCGCTGGAGTGGCACGAGGCCCTGCCGGCCCGGCTGCGCCTGGCCCGCCTCGGCGCGATGGCCACCGGCATTCGCCTGCGCGCGCCCGAGACCTTCGCCGTGCATCGCCGTGTGGTGGACTGGACGCGCCCGCGCAGCCCTGATGGCCTGCCGCAGGGCGCGATCGGGCTGGACCGCCCGACGCGCGCGGTGATGCGCTGGGCGATGCGCGACTGGCAGCGGATGCGGCGCCTCAACGCCACGCTCGGCACCGCCGGTGCGGCCTGGCAGTTGGATTTCCACCCGGCCATCGCAAGCGCCGCCTTCTTTGTTGTCCGCACCGCAACCCCGGACCAGGACGCGGGCGTGCTGCTGCGCCACGGCATGGCCCTGCAGCGCTTCTGGCTCGCCGCCGAACAGCTGGGCCTGGGCCTGCAGCCGGCGCTGGCCACGCTCATCTTCGCCCATCACGGCCGGCATGGCACCGCGTTCACCACGGAGGTGGCGCTCCGTGCCCGTGCCGCCGGGCTGGCCGCGCGCTTCACCGCCCTGCTGGGCGATCCCGATGCGGTGGTGTTCCTGGGCCGCCTTGGCCAACGCAGGCCCGGCGTGCCCGGCCCGCGCTCCGTCCGCCGCCCGCTGGAGGAATTGCTGCTCCCTGCGGGCGGATAGGCCGCTCAGCCGAAGTGCCGCGCCGCCTGTGGCTGGGCTGCGATCCGCTCCTGCCAGAGCGCGCCGTCGCCGGTGATGAACGACCATACCTTCGGCTTCTCGGCCCGGATGCGGCCGAGCACCGTGGCGATGGACCCCACCGCCGGCTGGCGCGTGCCATGGTATTCCACCGCCGGCCCCACCGGTTCGAAGTGGATCGCGGTGGCGCGCAGCAGGCGCAGCAGGCTGCGTTCCATGATGGCGCACCAATGCGTCAGGTCATGCGTGCCGCTCACCGTCACGATGCCCCGCATCAGGAACAGCCGCATCAGCGCCGCCGCCGCCGGGCTCACCCCCGGCCGGTCCCGTGTCAGGGCGAAGCGGGAGATCTCGCCGGTTGCCATCGCAGGCAGGGGAGACAGGACGTAGCGTTCGCATACACGATTCATCGGAAAACTGGTCGCGCCGCGTGCTGCGCATCCGAGAACCACGCGCACCGTACCCAGCACCTGGCCGCTCCGGCGGGACCGCACCAGGACATGGCGCGACACGTGATCGAACTCGTCCTGCTCCAATCCGTTCTCGCCGGGCTCGAAGCCACGTTCCTCACAATACACCTTGTAGCGAAGCCTCTGTGCTGCCTCGATCTGTGGACCGCTCGTGGCGATCTCGGTCTCCAGTTCGTCGCGGGCTGCCTCGAGCGCTAATTCGATCGAGCATTCCATTGACGGTATCCTCCAGCGGGTCTGTCGTCTCCGGCTACCCCGGCCAGGATCGGCGCCAGACGGGTGGATCCTTAGTAACCCGCACTTGATGGCTAGGTCATCAAAATCATAAATCGCAGAAGCGGCGAAAAATACTGAACATATACACAATGTTTCATCGTTATGCCGATCTGCATGTCTCAATTTTCATATAAAACCGCCGTATCGTAATACTTGCGTCGTCGCGCTGGAAAAATGCGTTTCTGTCGCCCCAGGAGGGCCGTGCGCGGTCCAATAATGAGCAAAAATAAATCAACTGGATTCGTCGATTCTGGAACGTAGCTGTAACCGGAAGGGCCGTTGGTGCCCAACCGGCCCGGTTACGGGCGTCTTTCGCCTGCAACGTGAAGCCGCTACCGCCGCGCCAGCCGCGCCACGCCCACACCGGACAGCCCCACCGCGAGCCCCGCCAGGCCGGCCAGCAGCGCTTCCGCCAGCCAGTCCGCGGCGCCCGCCAGGGCCGGCAGCACCCCCGCCGCCGCTGCGCCGATCGTCGCCATGGCATGCGCTGGCCCCGCGATGCCCAGTGTCTCCAGCCCGTGCAGCAGGATGCCGCCGCCGACCCACAGCATGGCCACCGTGCCGACCACGCCGAGTGCGGCCAGCAGCGGCGCCATGGCCCGCACCATCAGCAGCCCCAGCGGCCGTGACACCGGGCCATCGCGGGCGGCCAGCGCCATCCCGGCATCATCCAGCTTCACCAGCAGCGCCACCGCGCCATAGACCGCCAGCGTGATCCCGATCCCCACCGTGGCCAGCACCGCCGCCTGCACCCAGAACCCTTCCGCCGGCACGCTGGCCAGCGTGACCGCCATGATCTCGGCCGAGAGGATGAAATCGGTGCGGATGGCGCCCGCCACCTTCGCCTCCTCCTCCGCTTCCGGCGTGGCGGCCTGCTGCTGCTGCGCCGGGGCAGGGTGCGGCACCACCGCTTCCACCACCTTCTCCGCACCCTCGAAGCACAGATAGGCCCCGCCCAGCATCAGCAGCGGCGTGATCGCCCAGGGGGCGAACAGCCCCAGCGCCAGCGCCGCGGGCAGCAGGAACACGAGCTTGTTGCGCAGGGAGCCCAGGGCAATGCGGCCGATCATCGGCAGTTCCCGGCTGGGCGCCAGGCCGGCCACGTAGCGCGGCGTGACCGCGGCATCGTCGATCACCACGCCGGCGGCCTTGGTGCCCGCCTTGCCGGCCTGGGCCGCCACGTCATCGATGCTGGCCGCTGCCGCCTTGGCCAGCGCGGCCATGTCGTCCAGCAAGGCGATCAGGCCGCTGCTCATCCGGCACTCCCGTCATGGCGTTTGGCCACAACGCATGGGAGGCGGTCGGGCTGCAATGCCCGGAATTATTCTCAGGCGGCGCGCGGCACCCGCTGCGGCAGCATGTCCAGCACGCCCAGCATGGCGGCGGCCTGCTGCGCCAGGCCGTAGCGTTCCGCCACCCAATCGCGGTACAGCCCCGGCCGCGCCGCGCGGATCAGCGCCACGGCTTCCTCCACGGAGGCGAACAGGCATTCCGTTGGCCACAGCAGGTCCGCGCCCGGGAAATCATGCACCACCGGGAAGGCGCCGACGGCCATTGCCTCGCCGATGTTCAGGCCGAAGCTTTCGTACATGGTGGTGGAGAGCAGCACGCCCTTGTCGGCATACCAGGCCGGCATGTCGGCCACTTCGCCCTCGAAGCGCACGCAGCCCTGCAGGCCGAGCTTGGGCACCATGCGCTGCAGGTAGCGCAGCGTGCGCAGATCGGTGAAGGCGCCGGCCACGTGCAGGCTGTAGCCCGCCTCCGCCCGGTTCAGCGCATGCATCACCTGCAGCATCAGCATCGGGTTCTTCTTCGGCTCGATATGGCCGACCCAGCCCAGGCGCTTGCGATCGGGCTGGCCGGGCGCGAAGCGTTCCAGGTCGATCCCGTTCGCCACCACATGCCGCGCCCCCGCGGCGGCGGAGGCCGGGAAGCGCTCGCGCACCAGGGCGTCGATATCCTCGCCCACGGTCACCAGCGCATCCACCTGCCGCCAGTCCATCCGGGCGGGATAGTCGGTTTGCAGGGCCTCGATCGAATGCAGCCGCACCACGCAGGGCCGGCCGCCCAGCGCGCCGCTGGTGGTGGCCCACACGGCGTGGTCCCAGCACCATTCCAGCCAGACGATGTCTGCCCAGGCGATGGCCGCGGCCAACTCCGGCCCCGGTGGCCCGGAGTGGAACCGCACTTCGTAGTGCTCGGACAGCGCGGGGATCAGCGGCGCGAGAAAACTGCCGCGCCGGTCCTTGACGCGGTCCGCGAGCAGAAGTCGGCGCATGCCTGGCCCTCCATGAAGGGCCCTAGTGTCAGGCCGTGCCGGTTTCCGAAGCCTTAACCGGCAGGCCCGCCACCGCGCTATCGGCCGGCCCGCGCGGCTGGGCCGCGGCGGCTTCGGGCGGTGGTGCCACGGCGGGGGCGCGCGGTGCCGCCAAGGGGGGGACCTCGCCGAGCTCCGGTCGCTTGCCGCCGGTGGGCTTGATGCCGTCTGCACCGCCCTGGCCATTGGCCTGGCCTGGCGGGGGAACCGGCGCGTTGCTGGTGCGCTGGGAGGCGCGGTAGGCCTCCAGCTGTGCCTCGGTCGGGATCGTCTCCCGCACCTTGCCGGCCCCGTCGCGGAACTCGATCACCACCAGCGCCAGGCTGGGATCCAGCCGCAGCGTGGGGTTCGCCATCGGTTTGCCGGGTTCGGCGCCGGTATCGGCCGGGGGCGCGGAAACGGTTGCGAGCCGAGGTGGCTGGCCCGCGACGCGAACGCGTCCAGGCTCCACGGCAGCCGCAGTCGCACCCACTTTGGGTACGGATAGATCGCTCGCCATGAAAGGAAACCTTCAGTGCGCGATAAGCCAACGCACCGTTTTGGCGCTCTCGTCAGAAAGGCTAGGCCGAAAATCCTTGCCAAAACATGAACGGCCGGGAGCGTAAAAAATCCCGCACCGCAGCGATTGCCGGCTCAGAAATCCGTCACCCGGCCTTTGTGCTGCCAGTCGCCATAGCGCGTGGGTTCCGGCCCCGGCGCACCGCCGACTTCGGGCGGCAGCTTCGGGGCAGCCGGCTTTTCCGCCGGCGCGTCGGCCTTCGGTGAATCCGGCGTGGTCTGCTGTGGTGTTTTGGCATTGTCCATGCCATCAACATGGCGTGTACGAGCCGGATTGCAACCGAACGTGGGTTGCCTTCACCCCCGCCATTTCGCTCATGTACTCAAGCGCCTCCCGGATCGGCAGTTGGGCCCAGCAGGAGGTATTCGGAGACCGCGATGCAGCCCCGCCTGCCGGCCGCAGCCCTCGCCGCAGCCCTGATGGCAGTGCTTTCGACCGTCGCCGCCGCGCAGGCCGACCGGCCGCGCGATCCGCTGGCTGCCCCGCTTGTCCAGCCGGCGCCGGCCGGCCCGCTGGGTGAGCGCGAGGTGACCCTGGCCAACCGCAGCCCGCTGCCGATCACCGAGGCCTATGTCTCCCCCACCAGCGCCGAAGCCTGGGGCGATGACAGGTTGGGGGAGGCGGTGCTGGAACCCGGCCGCACCCTGCGCCTGCGCCTGGGCCGCCTGCGCGACTGCGCCTTCGACGTGCTGGTGATCTACCAGGATTCAAGCCGGGAGGAGCGGCCGGCCCAGAACCTCTGCCGCAACCGCCAGGTGGCGTTCGACGGCAAGGCCCGCACCCAGCCGCCGGTGGCCCAGCAGGTGCACCAGCTGCTGCTGGCCAATGGCAGCGGCCGCGCCATCCAGCAGGTGTTCGTCTCGGCGGCCGATGCGCCGGATTGGGGCGCCGACCTGCTGCCGCGCGCCATCTCCGTGGGTGAGCACGGCACCATCAGCTTCCGTGGCGGCTGCACCGTCGATATCCGCGTGGTGTTCGAGAATCGTGCCGCGGAGGAACGCCGCGGCGTGGATCTCTGCCGCCGCGCCAGCCTCTCCATCGAGCCGGGCTGGACCACCACCGACGAGTTGCCGAGCCCTCCGGCCTGAGGCCGCGCCGCGCGCGCAGCGAGAACTCAGTTCGAATACCGCTCCATCATCGGCAGCAGCTCGCGCGCCACGATCTGCGATGTCAGCGGCCCCTTGTGCGCCCAGCGCACGATCCCCTCGCCATCCACCAGGAAGGCGGAGGGCGCGCTGGTCACCCCCCAGTCCGATGCCACGCGCCCCGCCACATCATGGGCGACGCGGGCATAGGGGTTGCCGTTGCGCTCCAGGTAATCCAGCGCGTTCGTCCGGCTGTCGCGGAAGGCAACGCCCCACATCTCCACCCGCGACGCCTGCAGGTCCATCAGCACGGGGTATTCCAGGATGCAGGCCGGGCTCCAGGTGCCCCAGAACTTCACCACGATCGGCTTGCGCCGCGTCAGCAGGTCGCGCGTCTCGAAGCCCTGGCCCACCAGGCCGGGCAGGGTGAAGCCGGGCACGCGCTGGTCCTGCAGCCGGGTCGGGCTGCCACGAAGCGCCGCCGGCGTGGCGGGCCGTGGCACGAACTCGTCCCAGAAGACATAGACCGCGATGCCCGCCGCCAGCAGCACCGCGAGCCCCCCGAGGACAATGAACATCTCAGCCGCCGCCCTTGCGCGGTGCCAGCGTGTTCCAGGTGCCGGCCGGCGGGGCCTGCCCGGTTTCGGGCTTCCACTGGCCGGATTTCTTCAGCGCCTCGGCCACTTCCTTGGGCATGTAGGTCTCGTCATGCTTGGCCAGCACCTCGCTGGCCAGGAAGCTGCCGTCGGGGCGCAGCGTGCCCAGGCTCACCACGCCCTGCCCCTCGCGGAACAGGTCGGGCAGGATGCCGGCGAACTCCACATCCACCGCCGCGCGCCCGTCCGTGACGCGGAAGCGGGCCACCGGCTTGCCCTCGCGCCGGTCGCGCAGCACGCTGCCGTTTTCCACCAGCCCGCCCAGCCGCAGCGTGCGCCCGGCCGGTGGCGGGTTCTCCGCCATGTCCCCGGGGGTGACGAAGAACACCAGCGTGTCGTTGAACGCCATCAGCGCCAGCCCCGTGGCGCTGCCCAGCCCGAGCAGCCCCAGCAGCACCACCGCCAGCCGCCGCCCCTTGCGCGTGCGCAGCAGGCTCATCCCGCACGCTCCCGGTTGCGGCGCGGGTCAATCGCCTCCAGCCGTCTTGCCGCGCGGCGCATGCGCAGCCAGGCATCGGCGGCGAACGCCACCCCCACCAGCAGGGCCAGCCCGTACGACGCGGCGACATAGGGCAGGTGCGTCATCCTAGACCCCCTGCGCCTGGGCCAGCAGCAGCCCGCGGATGCGCCGTTCCATCACCGCCGCCCGCAGCCGCGCCGTGACCACCGCCGCGAAGCCCAGCGAGAAACCCAGGATGCAGGTGAGCAGCGGCCACAGCATGTCCACATGCATGCTCGGCGCGCCGGTGACGGTGATGGTGGAGGGCTGGTGCAGCGTGTTCCACCAATCCACCGAGAACTTGATGATGGGCAGGTTCACCACCCCCACCAGCGCCAGGATGGCGCCGGCGCGATAGCCGCGCTCCGGCTGATCGAACGCCCGCACCAGCGCGATGTGGCCGAGATAGAGGAAGAACAGCACCAGCACGGAGGTCAGCCGCGCATCCCACACCCACCAGGCGCCCCACATCGGCTTGCCCCACAGGCTGCCGGTGGCCAGGCACAGCGCGGTGAACGCGGCCCCCACCGGCCCGATCTCCACCGCCGCCAGATCCGCCAAGGGATGCCGCCACACCAGCGACAGCACCGCGCAGATCGCCAGCCCCAGATACCCCCCGCTCGCCAGCCAGGCGGCGGGCACGTGGATGTAGATGATCCGCATCGCATCGCCCTGCTGGTAGTCTGCCGGCGCCACGAACAGCCCCCAGGCCAGCCCGCCCAGCGTCAGCACCAGCGCCGGCACCGCCAGGAACGGCAGCACGCGCGCCGACAGCCGCAGGAAGCGGCCGGGATTGGCGAAGCGGTGCAGGCTGCGCCCATTGGCGGGGGAGATGGCGGGGGAGGTGCTCACGGCGCCGCACCATACGGGAGGCGGCCCGCGCTTTGAAGCACCCCGGGCTTTCCTGCCGATCACCTTGCCCCTATGTCATCTGGCGTTCGTGTTCCCGTACGAAGGAAGCCGCCCCGATGGCCTACTGGCTGGTCAAGTCCGAGCCCGACGCCTTCAGCTGGCAGCAGCAGGTGGAAAACAAGGTCGAGCCCTGGACCGGCGTGCGCAACCACATGGCCAAGAACAACCTCAAGGCCATGAGGGAGGGCGACCTCGCCTTCTTCTACCACTCCAACATCGGCAAGGAGGTGGTGGGCATCGTCCAGGTGGTGCGCGAAGCCTACCCGGACCCCACCATCGAGCCCGGCGAGAAGGGCGATTGGGTCTGCGTGGACATGAAGGCGGTGAAGCCGCTGAAAACCCCCGTCACCCTCGCCCAGCTCAAGGCCGACCCCGCTTTTGCCGAACTCGCCCTGATCCGCCAGTCGCGGCTTTCCGTGATGGCCATCACGGATGAATTCTGGGCGGCGATCTGTGCGCTGGGTGGGGTGAAGGGGTAGCAAAAAAGCGAAGTGGTCACAGAGAGCACAGAGGGCCACAGAGAGCACAGAGCAGATCGTTTGCAGCGCGGCCACCCGGCACATGCTCCAATCCCCATCCTTCTCCGTGCTCTCCATGGCCCTCTGTGCTCTCTGTGACCCCTTGCTTCCTTTGCCCTCCCCGCACCCACTCCCGGTCCGATGATCCAGCCCCTCCGCCCCCTCTGCCGCCTCGAAGACATCCCCGACGGCGACTCCCGCGGCTTCGACCCCGCGCCCGGTGGCTTCACCGGCCTGTTCGCCGTGCGCCAGGGCGAGCAGGTGTTCGTCTATGTCAATTCCTGCCCCCATATCGGCGTGCCGCTCGATTGGGCGCCGCACCGTTTCCTCACCCGCGATCGCTCGAAAATCATCTGCGCCGTCCATGGCGCCGAGTTCCAGATCGACACCGGTGAGTGCCTGCGCGGCCCTTGCCTTGGCGACCGGCTGGAACAGGTTATGATCGAGATCAAGGACGGCATGGTGCTGGTACCCGCCGATGCGGGTCTCTAATCCAAACGCCGAAACGCGAAACAGGGGAAACCCAGACATGTCCGACAGCCTCTTTCCGGTCCGCCCGGAAGTCGCCGCCCACGCCCACGTCAATGCCGCCGGTCTTGCGGCCATGCAGGCGCGGCTGGCGGCCGACCCCACGCGCTTCTGGCTTGAACAGACGCACCGCGTGGCCTGGATGAAGCCGCCCACCCAGACCGTCTCCGGCGACTTCACCGGCGATGTGCGGGTGAAGTGGTTCGAGGACGGTGTGCTCAACGCCTCCGTCTCCTGCCTCGATCGCCATCTGGCCCGCAACGGCGACAAGGTCGCCATCATCTGGGAAGGCGACGACCCCAACGCGCAGGAGCAGGTCACCTACCGCGACCTGCATGAGCGCGTGTGCCGCCTCGCCAACGCGCTGAAGGCGCTGGGGGCGAAGAAGGGCGACCGCATCTGCATCTACCTGCCGATGGTGGTGGAAGCCGCCGTGGCCATGCTCGCCTGCGCGCGCATCGGCGCCATCCACTCCGTGGTGTTCGGCGGCTTCTCGCCCGACAGCCTGGCCAACCGCATCCAGGACAGCGCCTGCGAGATCCTGATCACCGCCGACGAAGGCCGCCGCGGGGGCCGCCGCGTGCCGCTGAAGGCCAATGCCGATGCCGCCGTGGCCCAGTGCCCCAGCATCAAGAATGTCGTCGTCGTGAAGGTCACCGGCGGCGAGGTTGCGATGCAGCCGGGCCGCGACCACGACTACGCCACCATCACCGCCGCCGCCGCCCCCTGGTGCGAACCGGAGCCGATGGCCGCCGAGGACCCGCTCTTCATCCTCTACACCTCCGGCAGCACCGGTAAGCCCAAGGGCGCGCTGCACACCACTGGCGGCTACATGGTGTGGGCGAGCTACACCCATGAGCTGGTGTTCGACTACAAGCCCGGCGAGGTCTACTGGTGCACGGCCGACGTGGGCTGGGTGACCGGCCACACCTATATCGTCTATGGCCCGCTCGCCAACGGCGCCACCACGCTGATGTTCGAGGGCATCCCCACCTGGCCCGACGCCGGCCGCTTCTGGCAGGTGGTGGACAAGCACCAGGTCAACATCTTCTACACCGCCCCCACCGCCATCCGCTCCCTGATGCGCGAGGGCGAGGGCCCGGTGAAGAAGCACAGCCGCGCCTCGTTGCGCTTGCTCGGCTCCGTCGGCGAGCCGATCAACCCCGAGGCCTGGCTGTGGTACCACCGCGTCGTCGGCGACCATCGCTGCCCCATCGTGGATACGTGGTGGCAGACCGAGACCGGCGGCATCCTCATCACCCCGCTGATCGGCGCCATAGCCCAGAAGCCCGGCTCTGCCACCAAGCCGCTGCCCGGCGTCACGCCCCTGATCGTGGACGGCGACGGCAAGGAGCTGCTGGGCGCCACCGAGGGCAATCTCTGCCTCGCCACCTCCTGGCCCGGCATGATGCGCACCGTCTATGGCGACCATGAGCGCTTCATCCAGACCTACTTCTCCACCTTCCCCGGCCGCTACTTCACCGGCGACGGCGCCCGCCGTGACGCCGATGGCTACTACTGGATCACCGGCCGGGTGGACGACGTGATCAACGTCTCCGGCCACCGCATGGGCACCGCGGAAGTGGAATCGGCGCTGGTCGCCCACCCCAAGGTGGCCGAGGCCGCCGTGGTTGGCTTCCCGCACGACATCAAGGGCCAGGGCATCTACGCCTACGTCACCCTCAAGCTCGGCGAGGAACCCACCGAGAGCCTGCGCAAGGAACTCATCGCCTGGGTGCGCAAGGAAATCGGCCCGATCGCGGCGCCGGATGCCATCCAGTGGGCGCCGGGCCTGCCGAAAACCCGCTCTGGCAAGATCATGCGCCGCATCCTGCGCAAGATCGCCGCCAACGAGGTGGACGGGCTTGGGGATACCTCGACCCTGGCCGATCCGGCCGTGGTGACGGACCTCGTGCAGAACCGCGTGGGGTAGGGAAGCAAGCGGTTCTTTTTTGAAAAAAGAACCAAAAAACTTTCATTCGTTTGCGGCTCGCCCTGAAGCGGGCGCAAACGAATGAAGTCTTTTTTGCTTCTTTTTTCTTCAGAAAAAAGAAGATTCTTCCTTCATGCTTCCCGGTACACTAGCAGCACCATCCCCACCACCAGGAAGCACAGCGGCCACACCCACCCGGCAATCCGGTTGCCGGGCGGGTCCAGCCGCAGTTCCAGCCAGCGTGCCCAGGCGCCGGCCAGCCCGGCCAGCGCCAGCGGCGTGTGGGTGATCTCGATCAGCAGCTGCTCGCGCACATTGGCGATCGCGTGCGAATGCGTCAGCAGCGCGGTGGCCGCCACCGCCGTCAGGATCGGGAACACCTTCGGCTGCCATCCCGCCGTCTGCTTGGTGATCCGCACCCGCCATTCGAACAGCGCGAACACGACGAGAAGCAGCACGATCATGCGGTGCTGCAGCACCTCCACGTCGCGCATGCTGTCCATCAGCGAGACGGCACCCAATGGCCAGGCCTCGGGGTCGGAGCGGAAGAACAGAAACCCCGCCAGCCCCAGGAACACCAGCGGCCAGTGCCCGGCAATCCCCAATCCGGCCCGGTGCAACAGCGCCAGCAGCGCGATCGCGATCACAAACAGGCCGGCCCAGTGGTGGTTGTATTCCGACCACGCGATATCGGCCGCATTGCGCGGCGGCAGGATGCCGGAGCCCGGGTTGAACGCCAGCTGCGGCTTGCGCCCGGCCTCGCGCGCTGCCGCGTCCAGCTTCGCCTGCAGCGCCGGCTGGGTCAGCTCCGCATGGTCTGGCGATTCCAGCCGCGGCCATTGCGGCCAGTTTCGCTCCACGATCTCCTGCATCGTCACCCGGTCGTCGCGCAGATCCACCGCCGGCGGCACGGAGGTGATCGAGGAGGCGGCGAAGAAGATCGCGATCCCCACGCCCAGCTCCACCTCCGCGAAGCGCAGCAGCCGCGTGGGGGATTGCCCGCGTTCGCGCTTCAGCCGCCGGATCAGCCGGAAATTGCCCAGCCCCAGCAGCAGCAGGCCGGCGAACATCGCGGATTTGGCGGAGACCATCACGCCATAGGCGGTGCCGTACATCCCCTGCACATCGCCGATATAGGCCCACCACAGCGCCCCGGCCGAGCCCAGCAGGCAGGCCACGCCGATGATGGAAATTGTGGAGAACCGCTCCCCCACCACCACCATCGCGCCGGGCAGCTGCGCCTTTCGCAGCGCCAGCAGGAAGGCGGGAATGCCGCCGATCCACAGCGCCGCGCCGAACTGGTGGATGCCGGAGACCGCCAGCAGCGGCAGGCTGCCTTCCAGCCGCGCCGCCGCGTGGGTGGAAAGCGTGGCGGTGGCCAGCACGCCCAGCACCGGCGGCAGCACCAGCCACCACGGCGCCCGCCCGCGCAGCCCGAACAGCACCGCGGCCAGCAACAGCCCCAGCCCCGTCCGCGCCATGCCGGCCAGCGCGAACTGCGCGCCCAGCGCATCGGCCAGGCTCATCTGCAGCGTATCGGCCAGCAGCAACCCCGGCAGGGCCACGGAAGCCGCCTCCGCCGCCGCCATCCCCAGCGCCGCCCAGCCTGCCAGCCTCGCCACGCCATCGCTGATGCGCGCCCCGGTGGCCCCCAGCAGCCAGGCCTTCGGTTGTGCCAGGAATACCAGGAACAACGCGCCGCCCAGTGCGATCGCCTGCCCGGCCAAAGTCGCCCCGTGCAGCACGATCGAGAGATAGCCGAACAGATCGACCAGAAGTTCCACGTCAGCCGCCTGTCACGGTGAACGGCACGTCGCCGCGGGTGATGTGCCCGTCGATCGCCAGCACCTGCCAGCGCACCGTGGCCGGCCCGCGCACCAGCATGGCGCGCGCCGACAGCACCTCATCCGACCCCGGCAGCAGCGCCAGCACGGTTTGGGTTTTGTCCGCCCCGATCAGCGTCAGCCGCGAGCGCAGCCGGTCCAGCCGCGAGTTGAAGCGGAAGGTCAGCACGCGCTCCCCTTCCGGCACTTTCGCCTCATGCGGCGGGTCGCTCTCCACCAGGATGGCATGCGCGAGCGCGGGGCGGGGCAGGGCGGCAAGGCCAAGCAGGCCAAGCCAGCGGCGGCGGGGCAAACGGATCACGGCAAACCGGGTCCTCGCTGAATGCGCCCGGGGTCTACCGAAGCCGCTGCATCATGTCCAATGCGCCGGCTGGACCACCGCGCGCGAACGGTGTTCATTGGCCGCCCACCGTCCCGGCACCCCGATGC
The DNA here is from genome assembly GCA_947460455.1 of Rhodospirillales bacterium. Classification (GTDB taxonomy): domain Bacteria; phylum Pseudomonadota; class Alphaproteobacteria; order Acetobacterales; family Acetobacteraceae; genus CAMDGX01. The sequence goes on from CANHKG010000067.1 coordinate 19,560, forward strand.
AGCCACCCGCCCGCCCCCCTGTGCCCACCCGTGCCGCCTTCCGCTGGTTCCACCGCATCGGCACGCGCTGGATGGACAACGACGTGTACGGCCACGTGAACAACGTGGTGTACTATTCCTGGATCGACACGGCGGTGAACCGCTTCCTGATCGACCATGGTTGCCTGGTGATCGGCCAGAGCCCCATCATCGGCATCGTTGCCGACACTGGCTGCCGCTTCCTGGCCCAGACCGCCTACCCCGACGACATCACGGTGGGCCTGGCCACCACCAAGCTCGGCCGTTCCTCGGTGCGCTATGGCATCGGCATCTTCCGCAACGACGAGGATGCCGCCTCCGCCCACGCCCATTTCGTCCATGTCTATGTCGACCGCGCCACCATGCGGCCGGTACCGATCCCGGATTCCATCCGGGCGGAGCTGCAAAAAATCACCAACCTGGAGGAGACCTGACCCATGGATCTCGGAATTCGCGGCCGCAAGGCCATCGTTTGCGCCGCCAGCAAGGGCCTCGGCCGCGCCTGCGCCATCTCGCTCGCCCGTGAGGGCGTGGACCTCGTTATCACCGCCCGCGGCGCCGAGGCGCTGGAGGCCACCGCCGCAGAAATCCGCAGCAAGTACCAAGTGAACGTCATCACCGTGGTGGGCGATATCAGCACCGACCAGGGCCGCGCCGATGCGCTGGGCGCCTGCCCCAACCCGGATATCCTGGTGAACAACGCCGGCGGCCCGCCCCCCGGCGATTTCCGCAACTGGGCGCGCGAGGACTGGATCAAGGCGATCGACGCCAACATGCTCACCCCCATCTTCCTCATCAAGGCGGTGGTGGACGGCATGGCAGAGCGCAAGTTCGGCCGCATCGTGAACATCACCTCCGCCTCCGTGAAGTCGCCGATCCCGCATCTGGGCCTGAGCAACGGCGCCCGCGCTGGCCTCACCGGCTTCGTCGCCGGCCTGGCGCGGCAGATGTGCAAGCACAACGTGACCATCAACGGCCTGCTGCCGGGCCCGTTCAACACGGATCGCATCCGCGGCACCACCAAGGCCGTGGCCGAAAAGACCGGGCGCAGCTTCGAGGACGCGATGGCCGATGTGGGCAAGAGCAACCCCACGGGCCGCATCGGCGACCCCGCCGAGTTCGGCGATGCCTGCGCCTTCCTGTGCAGCGCCAGTGCCGGGTTCATCGTGGGGCAGAACCTTGTGATGGACGGCGGTAGCTTCAACTCGTCCATGGGGTAAGGAAGGAAGCGGTTCTTTTTTGAAAAAAAGAACCAAAAAACTTTTGTCCGTTTGCGGCTCGCCCTAAGGCGGGCGCAAACGGATGAAGTCTTTTTTGCTTCTTTTTTCTTCAGAAAAAAGAAGAGCCTTTCTTGGAGATGCGTATGGCCGACATCGCCTTCCGCTCCGCGAAACACCTCGCCGCCCAGATCCGCAAGCGCAAGCTCGGCTGCGTGGAGGCGTTCGATCACTTCGCCTCCCGTATCGAGCGCCTGGACCCACGCCTGAACGCAGTGGTCGTCCGCGACTTCGAGGCCGCCCGCCGCCGGGCCAAGGCGCTCGACAAGATGAAGGGCCCCATCGGCCCGCTGCACGGCGTGCCGATGACGGTGAAGGAAAGCTTCGACGTCGCCGGCCTGCCCACCACCTGGGGCGTGGCGGCGCTGCGCCGCATTCCCACGTTGGATGCCCTCGCCGTGGAGCGCCTGCGCCACGCCGGCGCGGTGGTGATGGGCAAGACCAACGTGCCGCCGATGCTGGAGGATTGGCAGGCCGCCAACCCGCTCTACGGCACCACCAACAACCCGTGGGATCTCGCGCGCTCCCCCGGCGGTTCCTCCGGCGGCGCGGCTGCGGCGCTGGCCGCGGGGCTGACGGGGCTGGAACTGGGCAGCGACATCGGTGGCTCCATCCGCCAGCCCGCCCATGCCTGCGGTGTGTTCGGCCACAAGCCCAGCCACGCCCTGCTGCCGCTCTACGGCCACGCCCCGGTCGCGGATGGGCAAGGCCAGGTCGATATCGCCTGCATCGGCCCGATGGCCCGCAGCGCCGGGGATCTCGCCCTGGCGCTGGACGTGCTTGCGGGCCCGGATGCGCTGGACAGCATCACCGCCGCCCCCCTGCCCCGCGGCCCCAAATCCGCCAAGGGCCTGCGCGTGGCCATCTGGGCGAAAGACGATGCCACCCGCACCGACCCCCAAATCACCCGCGCCGTGCTCGCCGCCGGTGCCGCGCTGGCCAAGGAAGGTGCCATCGTCAGCACCACCGCCCGCCCCGCGATCGACCAGGCGGAGGCCTTCCGCCTCTATCTGCGCCTGCTCGGCGCCGTCAGCTTCAGCCGCCTCCCGCCCGAGGAGGAAGCGCGCATGGCCGAACACGTCGCCGCGCTGAAACCGGATGACCGCTCCGCCGGTGCCGAGATGCTCCGCGCCGTCGGCCTCTCTCACGGCGCCTGGCTGACACTCAACGACCGCCGCACCCGCATGCGCCGCCTGTGGGGTGCGTTTTTCCGCGAATGGGACGTGCTGATCTGCCCCGCCTTCGCCGTTCCGGCCCAGCCGCACATCCCGGGGCTGGAGCCGTGGGAGAAATTCACCGAGATCGACGGCATGCGCACGCCGTGGGACGAACTGCTGTTCTGGCCCGGCGTCATGGGCGCCATGCTGCTGCCCGCCACCGCCGCCCCGCTCGGCCGTACCGAATCCGGCCTGCCGATTGGCTGCCAGATCGTCGGCCCCCTGCACGCCGACCGCCGCACCATCGCGGTGGCCGGGATGCTGGAGGATCTGCTGGGCGGGTTCCGTGCCCCCAAGGGATGGGAGTGACCGCATGCCTGAACACCTGGACGACCTGGACCGCATGTTCCTCCGCCTGGCCTACGACCAGGCCCGCACCGGCTTCGATGAAGGTGGCTGCCCGATCGGCAGCGTGCTGGCCGAGGGCAGCCGGCTGGTGGCCCAGGGGCGCAACCGGCGCGTTCAGAACGGTGACCCGATCGCCCATGGCGAAATGGATTGCCTGCGCACCGCCGGCCGCCAGAAGAGCTATCGCGGCATGACCCTCTACACCTCGCTGTCGCCCTGCATGATGTGCACCGGCACCATCGTGCAGTTCGGCATCCCGCGCGTGGTGGTGGGCGAGGCGACCACTTTCGGCGGCAACGAGGATTTCCTGCGCAGCCGCGGCGTGGAGGTGGTGGTGGCCGAGGACCCGGACTGCATTGCCCTGATGCGCCGCTTCATCGCCGAGAAGCCGGCGCTTTGGGCCGAGGACATCGCCGAGGACGCACCGGCCGCATGAGCCCGCCGCTCAACGCCTTCTGCCTGATGCCGGCCGAGAACGGCCCGCACATGGCGTTCATGACCGGCGTGCTGGGCCTGCGCCCCAAGCGCTCAGAGGAAAGTTTCGTCGCGTTCGACACCACGGGCGTGGTGGTGTGCCTGTGGGAATCCGGCCATGTCTGCCGCCATCTGGGCTGGCGGGAGAACACCGTGGCCGACCCCGCCGCCACCGCGCTGCTCACGCTGCGCCTGCCCGGGCCGGATGCGC
>CANHKG010000068.1 GCA_947460455.1 Rhodospirillales bacterium
GAATCCGCCCCCCACTCCATCCTGCTGGTGCTCGATGCCACCACCGGCCAAAACGCCATCCAACAGGTCGGCGTCTTCAAGGACATGGTGGATATCACCGGCCTGGTCGTCACCAAACTCGATGGCAGCGCCCGCGGCGGCATCGTCGTAGCGCTGGCCGAAGCCTACGGCCTGCCCGTCCATGCCGTCGGCGTCGGCGAGAAGGCCGCTGATCTCCGACCGTTCGACCCGATGGATTACGCGCGGGGGTTGGTAGGCACTTAAGCAAGTATGTTCTTTTTTGAAAAAAAGAACCAAAAAACTTTCATTATCTAAGTCCCGACAATAACTCCAATGCTCCATATGCCCCCGCCGTCATCCTGAGCGCAGCGAAGGATCCACGCTTGCCTTCTCCAACCAGCCCGATAGCTACCACTCGACCAAACGAATAAAAGTTTTTTGCTTCTTTTTTTCAAAAAAGAAGACTCTTCCTTCCTTCAAACGGATCCCAAATGACCGACACCCCTGCCTGGTCCCGCCGCACGCTTCTCGCCCAGGCCATGGGCCATGTGGATGAGGCCACGCGCGCCGTCGTCCCGCCCATTCACCTCGCCACCACCTACATCCGCGACCCAGACAACGGCTACAGCTCCGGCTTCATCTACGGCCGGCCGGATAACGCCACGATCCGCGAGGCGGAGGCCATCATCGCCATGCTGGAGAACGCGGAAGCCGCGATGGTGCTGGGCTCCGGCATGTCGGCCGCCACCGCAGTGTTCCTGGCGCTGAAGCCCGGCGATCACATCCTGGCCTCGTCCGTCATGTACTGGGCCCTGCGCAACTGGCTGATGAACGACGCCACCCACTGGGGCCTGAAGGTGGACGTGGTGGACACGTCGGATCTCGCCGCCGTGGAAGCCGCCATCCGCCCGGGCGAAACCAAGCTGATCTGGCTGGAAACCCCGTCCAACCCGCTCTGGTCGATCACCGATATTCGTGCCGTGTCCGATCTCGCCCACAAGCACGGCGCCCGCGTCGCGGTGGACAGCACCGGCGCCAGCCCCATCCTCACCCGCCCGCTCGATTTGGGCGCCGATATCGTCATGCACTCGGCCACCAAATACCTGAACGGCCATTCCGACGTCATCGCCGGTGCCCTGGCCACCAACCAGGCGGATGATTTCTGGGCCCGCATCAAGCGCGTCCGCTCCACCCTCGGCCAGATCCTCGGCCCGCTGGAGGCCTACCTGCTCATCCGCGGCATGCGCACGCTGGATCTGCGCGTGCGCGCCGCCTGCGGCTCGGCCATGGAACTCGCCACCCGCCTGTCGAACCACGCTGCCATCAGCGAGGTCCTCTACCCCGGCCTGCCCACCCACCCCGGCCACGAGCTGGCCAAGCGCCAGATGCAGGGCGGCTTCGGCGCCATGCTCTCCATCCGCATCCGCGCCGGCGAACAGGCCGCCATCAAGGCCGCCGCCAACGTCGATCTCTGGAAGCGCGCCACCTCGCTGGGCGGCGTCGAAAGCCTCATCGAACACCGCGCCACCATCGAAGGCGCCGGCTCCCCCTGCCCGCCCGACCTCCTGCGCCTCTCCACCGGCATCGAAGACGTCAACGACCTCTACACCGACCTCGACCGCGCCCTGCGCGCGTAGAGACCGAAAGAAATCAAGAAAGCAAGAAAGCAAGCGGCCTCAGAGACACAGAGGCACAGAGAAGCAAGACAAGGGAGAAGGTACTACCCGTTGTGCGGAACGCGAAGCGGTTCCGCCATCTTCCTCCTCCCTTGCCTTGCTCCTCTGTGTCTCTGTGCCTCTGTGGCCACTTTCTTGCTTTCGTGCCCCACCCCCACACACCGACAACGCCCCCCAAAAAAACCTCCCCCCACCCCTTGCATCGCTAACGCACGTTAGTTATATTCCCCTCATGCACACCTCCTCTCCCACCCTCCCGGCCCTCATCGCCGGCCTGCGCACCGCCCTGGAAGCGGACGCCCGAGGTGTGTCCAATCTCCTCCTCGCCCTCCTCCTCCGCCTGCTCGCTCGCCTCGAACCCCTCGCCCGCACCTGGCACGCCACCACCCGCCCCACCCCGTCCGAGTACGACGAAAACGGCCGCCTGCGCTTCCACCTCCGCCTGCGCGATGCCCGCCGCGCCCGGATTCTGTCCCGCGGCTCCCGTGGCCGCCGCCGCATCCCCACCTGGCGCGCCCGCAACCGCGGCGCCCGCTCCCTCCCCAGCCGCGCCCAGGCCCCCGCACGCCCCATCACCGCCCGCGCGCCACCCCACGCCCACCCCGCCTGACTCCGGCACCAAACCCACCTCACCAACCCACGCCCATTTTATTACGAAATCAAAACTATTATCCCCAACTTGCCTCCAACCCGCCCCGCCGCCATCCTCCCCCCAACGGAGGAAACCAAAGATGTCCATCCAATACACCCAGCTCTCCGGCGCCATCGGCGCCGAGATCCAAGGCATCGACCTCGCCCGCGCGACGGATGCCGAGATCGCCGAGATCCGCCAGATCTGGCTCGCCCACAACGTGGTCTTCTTCCGCGGCCAAACCCTGCCCCCGGCCGACTTCCTCGCCCTGGCCCGCCGCTTCGGCCAGCCCATCGAATACCCCTTCGTGAAGGGCATCGACGGCTTCGCGGAGATCATCCCCGTCCTCAAGCTGCCGCACGAAAAGGTCAATTTCGGCGGCATCTGGCACAGCGACACCACCTACCTGGAGCAGCCCCCGGCCGCCACGATGCTGGTCGCCCGCGAAATCCCCAGCCATGGCGGCGACACCCTCTTCGCCAACATGACCCTGGCCTACGAAACCCTGTCCCCCGGCATGAAGAAACTTCTCGAAGGCCTCCGCTACATCTCCTCCTCCGCCAAGGCCGATGTCTCCCGCACGCGCGAAGACCGCATCAAGGACAGCAAGCGCGACGACGCCAAAACCCTCTACGAGGCCAGCCACCCCGTCGTCCGCACCCACCCGGAAACCGGCCGGAAGGCGCTCTACGTCAACGTCGCCCACGCGCTGCGCTTCGAGAACATGACGGTGGAGGAAAGCGCCCCCCTGCTGGACTATCTCTGCCAGCACGCCATCCGCCCGGAATACACCTGCCGCTTCCGCTGGACCCCGGGCGCACTGGCCCTGTGGGACAATCGCTGCACCCTGCACAACCCGGTCAACGACTACCACGGCCAGCTGCGCTCCATGCACCGCATCACCCTGGCGGGCGACCGTCCAACCTGATCCCTTGCAGCGACCTCGCGCGCCGCGCAAAAGTCGCGGTACGTAGGGGAAACGACCAATGACCGAGTTCGACTACATCGTGGTGGGCGCCGGCGCCGCCGGTTGCGTGCTGGCCAACCGCCTCAGCGCCAATGGCCGCCACAAGGTCGCCGTCCTGGAAGCCGGCGGGCCCGACCGCAACATCTTCATCAAGATCCCCGCGGGCTTCAACAAGACCGTCTACAACCCCAACCTCAACTGGGGCTACACCACCGCCCCGGGCCCCCATATCGACAACCGCCGCATCGCCTACCCCCGCGGCAAGGTGCTCGGCGGCTCCGGCTCGATCAACGGCCACCTCTACGTCCGCGGCCAGGCGGCAGACTACGACATGTGGGCCCAGCTCGGCTGCCGCGGCTGGTCGTGGGATGACGTGCTGCCCTACTTCAAGCGCGCCGAAACCCGCGGCAATGGCGGCGGCGACCCCACCGTGCGCGGCAGCGACGGCCCGCTGAACATCCAGGACCAGCGCGACCCCCACCCGCTGTCGGATGCCTACATCGCCGCCAACGAGGCACTCGGCCTCAGGCGCACGCCAGACTACAACTCCGGCGACCAGGAAGGCACCTTCCTCTACCAGCAGATGATGAAGAACGGCCGCCGCTGGTCCCCGGCCGATGCCTATCTCCGCCCCGCCCTGGCCCGCCCCAACGTCACCCTGCTGCAGCATTGCATGGCCAGGCGCATCGTGTTCGAAGGCCGCCGCGCCACCGGCATCGCCGTCTCCATCAAGGGCGGGCCAGAAACGATCCTGAAGGCGGGCAAGGATATCGTGCTCGCCGGCGGCAGCATCAACTCGCCGCAACTGCTGCAGATCTCCGGCGTGGGCGACCCCGATTGGCTCGCCGATATCGGCGTTGCCGTCCACCACGCCCTCCCCGGCGTCGGCCGCAACTTCCGCGACCACTACGCCACCCGCGTCTCCGCCCGCGTGAAGGGCACCGGCTCACTGAACGAACGCGCCCGCGGCATCCGCCTGGTGGGAGAGGTGCTGCGCTACGCCCTCACCCGCAAGGGTCTGCTCACCGCCAGCCCCAGCCACGCCGGCGGCTACATGAAGACCCGCGAAGGGCTGGAAACGCCCGACATGCAGCTCTACTTCGCACCCGCCAGCTACGCCGCCGGCAACTACGGCACGTCAGACCTCGATCCCCTGCCGGGCATGACCCTGGGCTGCTCCCAGCTCCGCCCCGACAGCATCGGCCACCTCAAGGCCGTCTCGGCCGATCCGCTGGTGCACCCGGAGATCCAGCCCAACTACCTCGCCACCCAGTCAGACCGCGATGCCCTGCTCGCCGCGATGAAATACCTGCGCAAGCTCCTCCAAACCCGCCCGCTGGCCGATTTCGTCGACCACGAGAACTTCCCGGGCAAGGACGTGGTGACGGACGATGATTGGATGACCCACGCCCGCGCCACCGGCTCCACCACCTACCACCCGGTGGGCAGTTGCAAGCTGGGCACCGATCCGATGGCCGTGGTCGATCCCGCCACCATGAAGGTGCACGGGCTCGAAGGCCTGCGCGTGGCCGATGCCTCGCTGATGCCCACCATGGTCAGCGGCAACACCTACGCCGCGACGAACATGATCGCGGAGAAGGGCAGCGACCTGATCCTGGCTGGCTGATCCTACCGGCTGAGCGAAAGATACCGCGCCGCCAGCGCGATCTCGCTGGCGACGCGCTCGCGCCGTTCCTGCGATTCCCACTCCACGCCCCACTGTTCCGCCTGGAACAGCTCATCCAGCTGCGATGCCGCCGTGGCCCCGGCGGCATCCAGCACCCCCTCGGCCACCGCCAGCCCCAGCACCAGGCTGCCGGTGGATGGCACGATGATCCCCAGCGCCGCCAGCGCCGAGACCCGCTGCGCCGCCACCGCCGCCGCCAATGCCGCCACCGCCGAAGCCGGCTGCGCCCGGTGCATCACCCCCGCGGTCACCTCCAGCCGCGCGCCGTAGCGCTCCGCCGCCCAGTCCAGCCAGGGGTGCCATTCCGCTGCCTGCCGCGCCACCAGCGCCGCCGGCTCCTCGGCGCGGTAGCACAGCAGATCACTCTCGGCATACTTCGCCAGTTCCAGCGCCACCGCCTCCGCATTCGGCGCCACGCGTTCCTGCGCCGTGCCGGCCAGCCGGGTCAGCGGCGTGTCGGCAAAGCTCATCTCGCCGCCCTTCTTGCCGCCGGCCGCCTGCCACTCCGCCGCGATCGCCTCCGCCAAGCCGGGCTGCCCCAGCAGCAACGGCGCCCCGCCCGGCAGGCGCATCGGCTTGCCGTCCAGCAGCACCTGCCAGCGATCGCCCACCGGCTCCGCCGTGGCGTTGTCCCAGAACCGCTTCATTGCTTGGCTCCTATCTGCGCCGCGGCGGCGGGGCCACCAGGTCGGGCCGGGCATTGCGCCCTTCCGGCATTGCGCCCACCCGCCCCGCACGCGCCAGTTCCAGCACCGCCGGGCAGGTATCCGGCACCACCGCCTCCACCCGCGCCTGCGCGGGAAGCTGCGACTCCAACTCCATCCGCGGCACCCGGAAGCTGCCCTCCAGCCGGGACGGGACCGTAACGCCCTGCCCGACCATCCGGATCGAAGACCGCAGCCGCACCGCCAGTTCCTCGGCCTTCAGGTCGATCGTCCCGTCGCCCTGGATCGTCACCCGCCCGCTTTCCAACAGCAGCCCAGCCACCGTCACCTTGCCGCGCTCGGCATCCACCCGGGCGGCAAAGCAGCGCAGCCGTGCCAGCGTGCCCGCCATGGTCGTCAGGTTCATCGGCACCCGCGCGGCGCCCATCACGCTGGAGAGCGGATCCAGCAGCAGCCTACTATCAATGTCGCCCTCCACGATCGCCAGCCCCAGCCGGCCCGTAACACTGTCGGCGATCGACCGGATCGAATCGCCCTCGGCACTGAGGTCGGCATCGATCTCCAGCTGCCCGAACAGATTGTCCCGCCGGGTGGGGGAGGCCAGCAACGGCTGCACCGGAATCCCCGGGATCGCCGCGCGCAGCCGCATCGGAATCTTCGCGTCGGAGGCATCAACCATCAGACGCACGGATGCCTGCCCATTCGGCAAATCCGCCACCAGCGGATCGGCCACCAGCTTGCCGCCCTCCAGCACCACCCGCCCGGCCACATTGCGCCACGTCGCCCCGGCCGCCACCAACTCGCCCAGCGCCAGTGTCAGGTCGGCATCGGCCTGGCGCAGCGTATCCAGGTTCAGGCGCCGGTTCGGGATCACCCGCGTATCGTCCCAGCCCTGCCGCCGGAAGGGCGAAGGCCGGTCGGCCAGTTCCAGCGAACCGAACGCATCCGCCAGAACCTCGCCCAACTCATCCGCATCCAGCTTGGTGCTGCGCAGCGTGCCCGACAGCCCGGCCCGCGGGGACAGATGCAGCACGAAATCACCACCGAGATCACCGTGCGGGGTGACGATCGCCACGCTGCGCAGCGCCACCCGCTCGGCAAAGCCACCGGCCGCGCCATCGGCCAGCCGCCCCTCCAGGGAAACATTGCGCAGCCGCGGCAGGCGTTGGCCAACCAGCGGCGAGAGCAGTTCCAGATCCGCCACCCGTACACTGACGGCCAGATCGAGCCCGCTGCGCTTGCCCGGCGCCGCCACGCCGCCCTTCAATGCCACCCGGGTGGCGCCGGCCTCCGCCTCGATGTCGATCGGGAAGAACACTGCCTCCCCGGCATTCTCCGGCAGGAAGGCGGAGATACCGCCCAGCGCGCCGCGCAGCTTCACCGGCACGCCGTTCAACGTGCCCAGCACCTCGCCGCGCAGTGCCTGTTCCAGCCCGGGCATGGTGATATCGGCCGTATCCACCTTCAGCCCGGGCACCCAGGCGGTGAAATCGGAGGCCCCCATCTGCAGCCGCGCGCCCGAGATATCCGGCACGCTGCCGGTGCCATCGGCGATGCGGGCGGTGAGGGAGACGGTGCGCATGGCCGGCAGCCGGTACGGCAGCAGCCCGACCAGCGTGCTGGTATCACCCACCCAGGCATCGACCTTCACGGCATAGCCGGAGAGTTCCAGCGGGCGTTGGATGCCGCCGGCGACCGTCAGCTTGGCGCCCTGCGATTCCAGCGCCACGCGCAGCGGCCAGGGCGTGGTGGCGGTGGTATCCAGCAGCCGGGGCAGCGGCCCCACCTGGCCGCTGGCGGCAATCCGCTGGGTGCCGTAGCCGAGATCGGCGGACAACGACATCAACCCGCCGCCCTCCGCCTCTGTCAGTGTGATGCGGCGCAGGATCATATTGGTGGCCCGGCCGGCGCGGGCATCGGCCAGGGTGAGGCGGCCGTCCTTGAGGTTGAAGCTGCGCGGCAGGGCATGGGCCGGCCCCGCGGCTGGCTTGGCACCGGGCGGGGCGGGCGGGTTGCGCCAGTTCGGCACGCCGTCCGCGTCGATGGCCAGGTGGATCTCGGGATCGGCGATCACCAGGCGCTTGATGACGGTGCGGCCGGTGAGCAGGGAGGAGCGGGACAGCTCCGCCTCCAGCCGGCCGATACGGGCCAGCGGCGGGCCGTCGAAGCCGGCGCGGGTGGGGATGACCACGTTCTCCAGCGCCACCGTGGCCTTGGCGATGGAATCGATCACCAGCGGGCCGGTGATGGTGACCTCCCGCCCGGTGGCCTGGCGCAGGGCGGCCTGGGCTTCCTCGCGCAGGGCCTCGGTATCGATCAGCAGGCGCATGAGCCCCAGGCCCGCGCCGGCAAGGAGGCTGATGCCCAGCACCGCGGCCAGGATGAGGCGCAGCCACGGGAAAGGCGGCGGCCGGCCCTCGCGCAGCTGGGCGAGGGGAAACGCGCCCTGCCCCGCCCGCTCGATCCTGATCCCGCCCCGCCCCGACATGCCTGCCCCCGTTCGTTCCGGACTGTCCTAGCGCATGCGCCGAGGGGAGGGAAAGGGAAGGGAAGCGCCTTCTTTTTCTGAAGAAAAAGAAGCAAAAAGACTTTTATGAGCTTGCGCCCGTGCCACCACGGTCAAAACGGATAAAAGTTTTTTGGTTCTTTTTTTCAAAAAAGAACCCCTTACTTGCTTCGCTTCGGCTTGAACGGCGGCGGCGCGGTGAACGCCAGCGCCTTGAACGTCTCGATCATGTGCGCCGGCAGCTCCGCTTCCACAGTGAGCGTGCCGCCGCCGGGATGCGGCAAGGAGAGTCGGCGGGCGTGCAGGTGCAGCCGCTCCGGGAAGCCTTCCACCAGGGCGGAGTTGCGGTTGCCTTCGTCCTGCTTCTCGGTGCCGTAGGGGGCATCACCGAGGATGGGCGCGCCGATGCTGGCGCAATGGACGCGCAGCTGGTGGGTTCGGCCGGTGAGCGGGTTGAGTTCCAGCCAGGAGAGCTTGCGGCCGGCGTGATCCAGCGTGCGGTAGTCGGTGATGGAGTGGGCGGTGTCTTCGTCGTAGGGGCCGGCGACGGCGGCGCGTTCGCCGCGGAAGCCGTCGATGCGGACGAGGTCGCGTTCGATGCGGCCTTCCACCGGCACCGGGCGGCCGGTGACGACGGCCCAGTAGGTTTTCTCCACCGTGCGGCCGCGGAAGGCGGCGGCGAGCTTGGCGGCGATGCCGGGGGTGCGGGCGACCACGAGAACGCCGGAAGTATCCTTGTCCAGCCGGTGCACGAGGCGGGGCTTCTCCCCGTCGGCGTTGCGCAGGGCGGCCAGCATCATGTCCAGGTGCTTGCTGATCCCCGGCCCGCCCTGGGTGGGCAGGCCGGACGGCTTGTTGAGCACGATGAGCTGATCGTCCTGGTAGAGGATCATCGACTCCAGCTCGCGGCCCAGGGCGGGATCGAGCGGCGGCGGGGCGGGTGCGGGGGCGGGGCCGCTGGGCAAGGGCGGGATGCGGATGGCCTGGCCGGGTGCCAGGCGGGTGGCGGCATCGGCGCGCTTGCCGTCCACGCGCACCTGGCCGGTGCGGCACAGCTTGTGGATCACCCCTTGGGTAATGCCGGGGAAATGGCGGCGGAACCAACGGTCGAGGCGGATATCGGCCTCGTCCTCGGTGACTTCTTTGATGCTGACGGTCATGCGCCGCGGTCCTGGCGCAGCTTGGCCCAGTAGGCAAGGCGCTTGCCGATCTCGCGCTCGAATCCGCGTTCCACGGGCTGGTAGAATTGCTGCCGCGGCATCGTATCCGGGAAGTAGTTCTGGCCGCTGAAGCCGTCTTCCGTGTCGTGGTCGTAGGCGTAGCCGGCGCCGTAGCCGAGGTTCTTCATCAGCTTGGTGGGCGCGTTCAGGATGTGGGCGGGGGGCATGAGGCTGCCGGTGCCTTTCGCGGCGCGCTGCGCGGCGCCGAGGGCGGTGTAGAGCGCGTTCGATTTTGGGGCGGTGCCGAGATAGACCACGGCCTGGGCGATGGCCAGTTCGCCTTCCGGCGAGCCGAGGCGTTCGTAGGTTTCCCAGGCCGCCAGCGTGATCTGCAGCGCCTGGGGGTCGGCCATGCCGATATCCTCGCTGGCGAAGCGCAGCAGGCGGCGGGCGATGTAGCGCGGGTCTTCGCCGCCCACCAGCATGCGGGCGAGCCAGTAGAGGGCGGCGTCGCAATCGCTGCCGCGCAGGGATTTGTGGAGGGCGGAGATGAGGTTGTAGTGCTCCTCCCGGTCCTTGTCGTAGAGCGCGGCGCGCTTGGCGAGGAGGTCCGAGAGTTCCGGCACGTCGAGCGGGGGCGTTTCCGGCGGCAGGGCGGCGAGCTGTTCGGCGAGGTTGAGCAAATAGCGGCCATCGCCATCGGCCATGGCGCGCAGGGTGGCGCGGGCCTCCGGGTCCACCGGGAGCGGGTGGCCGATGGTGGCCTCGGCGCGGTGCAGCAGCAGGTCCAGCCCGGCATCGTCCAGGCGCTTGAGGACGAGAACCTGGCAGCGGGAGAGCAGCGCGCCGTTGAGGGCGAAGCTGGGGTTCTCCGTGGTGGCGCCGATCAGGGTGACGGTGCCGTTTTCCACCACGGGGAGGAATCCGTCCTGCTGGGCGCGATTGAAGCGGTGGATCTCGTCGACGAACAACAGGGTGGCCTGGCCGTGAATGCGGCGGCGGGTGGCTTCCTCGAAGCATTTCTTGAGATCGGCGACGCCGGAGAAGACGGCGCTGAGCTGGACGAAATGCAGGTTCGCTTGCTCAGCCAGCAGGCGGGCGATGGTGGTCTTGCCGACGCCCGGGGGCCCCCAGAGGATGAGCGAGGCGAGGGAGCCGCGCTGGAGCATGCGGGTGAGGGTGCTGGCGGGGCCGAGCAGGTGGTCCTGGCCCACGACCTCAGACAGCGCGCGCGGGCGCAGGCGGTCCGCGAGGGGACCGGTGGCGGGCGTGGGCTCCGGGAGTGGGAGGGACAGGGACACGCCGGGATTATAGCAGGTGTCAGCGGCGCAGGGTGCCGATCGCGATGCCCGAGAGGATCATGGCGGCTGCGACCATAAGGGGGAGGTCGATGCCCTCGCCGAGGAATATGGCCGAGCCGGCGATGCCCACCACGGGGGTAGCGAGGATGCCGAGTGCCGTGGTGGAGGCGGGCAGCGAGCGGTTGACGATGGCGAGCGCCCAGAAGGCGTAGGCGGTGGCGATCAGGCCGGTGTAGGCAAACAGCGCGGCAAGCCAGGGGGACATGGTGAAGCTGGGCGCACCCTCGACCAGCGGGGCCAGGATGCACAGCACCACCGTGGCCAGCAGAGCCTGCCAGAACACCAGCTGGAACGGCGAGCTGATCCATTTATGGGCGCGGGTGTAGAGGATCGATACCGACCAGGACAGCGCCGAGAGCAGCAGCATGGCGTTGCCGAACAGCGCGTTGCGGTCGGACCAGTCGAAGGCCAGCGGGTTGAACAGGAAGGCGAGGCCCGCGAGCCCCAGGCCAATGCCGGCGGCGCGGGCGGGGGGAATGCGCTCCCGCAGGAACGGCCAGGCGCCGAGGGCCACCCAGAGCGGGGTGGTGTAGGCCAGCACCACGGAGCGGCCGACGGGCACGTGCATCAGCCCGTAGGACATCAGCACCGAGAAGACGATCATGTGCGGCACGGAGATCATGACGATCACCGGCAGGTCACCGCGCTTGGGGATGATCATCTGGCCTCGGGCGACCAGCAGCACGCCGAGGCCGGCGGTGGCGACGAGGCTGCGGATGGCCGACATCCAGAAGGGCGGCACTTCCATGACGATGAGCTTGGCCACCGTCCAGGTGATGCCCCAGGCCACGACGATGGAGGCAAAGAGCGCGATGGCGGCAAGGCGCGAGGGCGGGGCCGGCTGGCTCATGGCACTTGGTTCGTTCTTCCCCAGACAACAGAAAACCGGCCTTGCGGCCGGTTTCCTTCAGGCTATCGCGGCAAGCCGAAGCTCACTCGCTGTCGGCTTCCTCGGCGCGTTCCGCCACCGGGCCGCTATCCTGGCCCTTGGCGGAGGGGTCGCGGTCGACCAGCTCGATCACGGCCATGTCGGCGGCATCGCCATAGCGGATGCCGGCCTTCAGCACGCGGCAGTAGCCGCCGGGCCGGGCCTTGTAGCGATCGGCCAGCGTGGTGAAGAGCTTGGACACCATCGCGTTGTCGCGCAGCTCGGCATAGGCTTGGCGACGGGCGTGAAGGCCGCCGCGCTTGCCCAGGGTGATGAGCTTCTCCGCCACCGGCCGCAGCTCCTTGGCCTTGGGCAGGGTGGTGGTGATCTGCTCGTGCTTGATCAGCGCATTCGCCATGTTCCGGAACATGGCAAAGCGATGGGTGGTGGTGACGCCGAGCTTTCGGCCGGCAACGCCATGGCGCATGGTTGTCTTCCTAACTCAGCTTCGATCAGAACGGCTCTTCAAGCCGCTTGGCAAGGTCTTCGATATTCTCGGGCGGCCAACCGGTCACGGTCATGCCCAGGGCGAGGCCCATGGAGGAAAGAACCTCCTTGATCTCGTTGAGCGACTTGCGGCCAAAGTTCGGCGTGCGCAGCATTTCCTGCTCGGACTTCTGCACGAGGTCGCCGATATAGACAATGTTGTCGTTCTTGAGGCAGTTGGCGCTACGCACCGACAGCTCCAGCTCATCCACCTTGCGCAGCAGGTTGCGGTTGAACGGCAGGTCGTCCTGCGGTTCTTCCATGCGGGCGGCCTGCGGCTCATCGAAGTTGATGAACAGCTTCAGCTGGTCCTGCAGGATACGCGCGGCGACGGCCACGGCATCCTCCGGCGAGACGGCGCCGTTGGTTTCCACCTGCAGCAGCAGCTTGTCGTAGTCCGTGACCTGGCCGACGCGGGTGGGTTCCACGCGGTAGGACACGCGGCGAACCGGAGAATAGATGGCATCGACGGGGATGAGGCCGATCGGGGCGTCTTCGGGGCGGTTGGCGGACGAAGGCACGTAGCCCTTGCCCATCTGCACCGTGAACTCCATGCCGAGCTTCACGCCGTCATCGAGCGTGCAGATGACCAGATCGGGGTTCATCACCTCGATGTCGTGGCCGGTCTGGATCTGGCCGGCCTTCACTTCGCCGGGGCCGGTGGCCTGCAGCACCATGCGCTTCGGGCCTTCGCCGTGCATGCGGAGCGCGAGCTGCTTGATGTTCAGCACGATGTCGGTGACGTCTTCGCGCACGCCGGCAATGCTGCTGAATTCATGCAGCACGCCATCGATCTGCACGGCGGTGACGGCGGCACCCTGGAGGGAGGAGAGCAGCACGCGGCGAAGCGCGTTGCCCAACGTCATGCCGAAGCCGCGCTCCAGCGGTTCGGCGACGACGGTCGCGGTGCGGGACGGATCAGAGCCGTGCTCGACGCCGAGCTTCTCCGGCTTGATCAGCGAGTCCCAGTTCTTCTGCAAGACGACGCTAAGTCGCATGGATGAATGCCCTGTTCGGTCGGGGCCCGCCGCGGGGACGGGGCCTGCCATGGGAGGGGCGGCCCCACCGAAGCGATCGGGGCGGGGCCGCAAGGCTCAGGCGAGGCGCCGAGGACTCAGACGCGGCGGCGCTTGCGGGGGCGGCAGCCGTTGTGCGGGATCGGGGTCATGTCGCGGATGGCGCTGATGGTGAAGCCCACCGCCTGCAGGGCGCGCAGCGCGCTCTCGCGGCCGGAGCCGGGGCCGGACACCTCGATCTCCAGCGTCTCCATGCCGTGCTCGCGGGCCTTCTTGCCGGCATCCTCGGCGGCGACCTGGGCGGCGTACGGGGTGGACTTGCGGCTGCCCTTGAAGCCCTGGGCGCCCGAAGACGACCACGCGATGGCGTTGCCCTGCGCGTCGGTGATGGTGATCATCGTGTTGTTGAAGGTCGCAGCCACGTGGGCGACGCCCGACGTGATGTTCTTGCGTTCCTTCTTGCGGGTGCGGGCTTGGGCGGGCTTGGCCATCCGAGGTGATCCTGTTCAAACGGTGGCGGCGGGCGCCCCGGCGCCGATGATCGGTAACCGATGATCGGGCCTGGGGGGCGCACCGCCGCTGGTAGCGTGAGCGGCGAAGGCGAAGGGACCGAAGTGCTACTTCGTGACCTTCTTCTTGCCGGCGATGGCCACGGCCTTGCCCTTGCGGGTGCGGGCGTTGGTGTGGGTGCGCTGGCCACGCACCGGCAGACCACGACGATGGCGCAGGCCGCGGTAGCAGCCCAGATCCATCAGGCGCTTGATGTTCATGGCCACTTCGCGGCGCAGATCGCCCTCGACGCGGTAGTCGCGGTCCACGATCTCACGGATGCGCAGCACTTCCTCGTCGGAAAGCTGGTTCACGCGCTTGTCGTCGGCGATGCCGAGCTTGGTGCAGATCTCCTGCGCCTTGGCCGGGCCGATACCGAAGATATAGCGCAGGCTGATGGTCACCCGCTTGTTGGTGGGGATGTTCACGCCGGCAATACGCGCCACGCCGTCTACTCCTTCATCATCAGGGCCAGTGCAGAGAATGCCTGTGCCCGATCCAGCCCTTAACCCTACGGCCTTGCGGCCAACCGGCACCAAACCCGACGCCGGGTTGAAGCCGGTGCGCCGTGGCCTGATGCCGCAAACATCACGAATGGCCCCCGGGTTGAGCCGGGGTCGCCAAGGGCGCGCACTATAGCGGCGCACCCCTGGGAGTCAACGCGCTCACATCACTTCTTCGTGAGCACGCCTGAGCCCTGCGCCTTGCGGGACGCTGGGGCGGAAACTGTTCAGCCTTTGGTCGTCTTCACCAGCGGATCCAGCAGGGAAACGAGCTCCTGCGTGACCGCATCGGGGTCTGCCATGCCATCCACCGCATGCAGGCGGCCACGGGCCGCGTAGTGCGGCAGGATCGGCGCGGTCTGCTTGTGGTAGGCGGCCAGGCGGGCGCCCACCGTCTCGCGGTTGTCATCCGCGCGGCGGGTGAATTCGGTGCCACCGCAGCGATCGCACACGCCGGCAACCTTGGGGGGCTGCAGCGTGTCGTTGTAGCCCTCGCCGCACTTGGCGCAGGTGAAGCGGCCGGCGATGCGTTCCACGAGGGCGCCGTCGTCCACCTTCAGTTCCACCACGGCATCCAGCGGCATGGACTGGCCGGCCAGCATGGTATCCAGCGCCTCGGCCTGCGGCACGGTGCGCGGGAAGCCATCCAGGATGAAGCCGCGCGCGCAATCCGGGCGCGCGATGCGGCCAGCGAGCATGCGGATGAGGATATCGTCGGACACCAGTTGGCCCGCGGCCATCACGGCCTTGGCCTGCAGGCCGACCTCACTGCCGGCGGCGACCTCGGCCCGCAGCATGTCCCCGGTGGAGATCTGCACGATGCCGTAGCGGTCCTGCAGGCGCTTGGCCTGGGTGCCTTTTCCGGCCCCCGGGGGGCCCAGCAGGATCAGGTTCACCTTCCCCTCCCTTTGACACGGGCCTTCTTGATCAGGCCCTCATACTGGTGTGCCAGCAGATGCGACTGGATCTGCGTGACGGTGTCCATCGTGACGGAGACAATGATCATCACGCTGGTGCCGCCGAAGTAGAAGGGCACGCCGTACTGGGCGATCAACACCTCCGGCGTGAGGCACACGATGCAGAGGTAGATCGCGCCGAGGGTGGTGAGGCGGGTGAGGATCGTGTCGAAGTAGCTGGATGTGGCGCTGCCGGGACGGATGCCGGGGATGAAGCCGCCGTGCTTCTTGAGGTTGTCGGCGGTCTCCTCCGGGTTGAACACCACGGCCGTGTAGAAATAGGCGAAGAAGACGATCATCGCCGCGTAGGTGAGCATGTAGAGCGGCGTGCCGTGGGCCAGCGCAGCACCGATGCTGGACAGCCAGCCGGGCTCGCCGGTGGCGCCGGAGAAGCCGGTGATGGTGGCCGGCACGAGCAGGATGGAGCTGGCGAAGATCGGCGGGATCACGCCCGCGGTGTTGATCTTCAGCGGCATGTGCGTGCTGTCGCCGCCGAACATGCGGTTGCCGACCTGGCGCTTCGGATACTGGATGATGATGCGACGCTGCGCGCGTTCGATGAACACGATGAACATGATCACGGCCGCAGCGACGATGAAGAAGGCGATGATGAACACCGGGCTGAGCGCGCCGGTTCGGCCGAGTTCGAACAGCGAGGCGAGCGCGCTGGGCACGCTGGCGACGATGCCAACCATGATGATGAGGCTGGTGCCGTTGCCGATGCCACGCGCGGTGATCTGCTCGCCGAGCCACATCAGGAACATCGTGCCGCCGACCAGCGAGACCACGCAGGAGATGCGGAAGAACAGGCCAGGATCGATCACAGCCGCGCCGAAGCTGCCGCGCATGCCTTCCAGCCCCACGGCGATGCCGTAGCTCTGGATAATCGCGATCACGACAGTGAGGTAGCGGGTGTATTGGTTGATCCGCTTGCGGCCCTGCTCGCCTTCCTTCTTCAGCGTCTCCAGCGCCGGCACCGCGGCTGTCATGAGCTGGATGATGATGCTGGCGCTGATGTAGGGCATGATGTTGAGCGCAAACACGGTCATGCGCCCAAGGGCGCCGCCCGAGAACATGTCGAACATGCCAAGGATGCCGCCGCCGTGCTGGGCCAGCATCTCGCCCATGACAGAGGCATCCACGCCGGGCACCGGGATGTAGGTGCCGATGCGATAGACGATCAGCGCGCCCAGCGTGAACCAGATGCGCTTCTTGAGCTCAGTCGCCTTGGAGAAGCTGGCGAGGTTCAGGTTTGCCGCGAGCTGTTCGGCCGCCGACGCCATCGGTTTGCATTCCTCATCGTGCAGACGGCGCCAGCGGGTCCTCCCGAGGCGCCGTCGAGCACTTACATAGCGCGCGCCCCCGGACGGAGGAAGCCCGAGGGCTCCCTCCCCGAGGGCGGGAACATCAGGCTGCGTCCGCCGCCGGCTTGGCCACCGTGGTGGTGACGCTGCCGCCCGCTGCCTCGATCGCGGCAATCGCGGTCACAGACGCACCGGACACGGTGATGGTCACGGCCCGGCCGATCTCGCCCATGGCGAGCAGGCGAACGCCGGCCACCTTGCCGCCGCGCACGAGACCGGCGGCGATCAGGGTTGCCTCGGTGATCGGCTGGCTGCCGTCGATGCGGCCCGACTCGATGGCCTTGGCCAGCGCGCCGATATTCACCGGGGCATATTCCTTGCGGAAGATGTTGTTGAAGCCACGTTTCGGCAGGCGGCGATAGATCGGGAGCTGACCGCCCTCGAAGCCGTTCAGCGCCACGCCTTCACGTGCCTTCTGACCCTTGACGCCCTTACCGGACGTCTTGCCCTTGCCGGAGCCAATGCCACGGCCAAGACGCTTGGACTTCAGGCGCGAGCCGGGGTTGTCGCGCAGTTCATTGAGATTCATCGCACTCTCCAATGGGCTCTTGCGAGCCCGGTCCGAGCCCTTGCGGGCTTAGGACTCGTCGACCTTCACCAGGTGGGCGACCTTGCGGATCATACCGCGCACGGAGGGAGTATCCTCCAGTTCGCGCGAGCGGCGGATCTTGTTCAGGCCCAGGCCGATCAGCGTCTCCTTCTGGCCCGGCTTGCGGCCGGCGACGGAGGCAATCTGCGTGACCTTCACGGTCTTCTTGGGATCAGGCATCAGCCGCGCCCTCCTGGGCCGGATTGTCGCGCTTGCCAAGCAGGTCGGAGACCTTCTTGCCACGACGTTGGGCCACCGAACGCGGGCTGGCGCAACGCTGCAGGGCCGCGAACGTGGCCTTGACCATGTTGTGCGGGTTGCGGCTGCCGAGGCTCTTGGCCACGACGTCGCCGATACCCAGCGTTTCGAACACGGCGCGCATCGGGCCGCCGGCGATGATGCCGGTGCCGGCCGTGGCGCTGCGCAGCACGACGGAGCCGGCGCCGAAGCTGCCGGTAACGTCGTGGTGCAGCGTGCGGCCTTCCTTCATCGGAACGCGGATCAGGCCCTTCTTGGCCCTCTCCGTCGCCTTGCGGATCGCCTCAGGCACTTCGCGTGCCTTGCCGGCGCCGTAGCCAACGCGGCCCTTCTGGTCACCAACCACCACCAACGCGGCGAAGGCGAAGCGACGGCCACCCTTCACCACCTTGGCGACGCGGTTGATGGTGACCAGCTTGTCGATCAGGTCGTCGCCGCCCTCGCCGCCGCGGTCGTTGTTGCGGTCGCGATCGCGACCGCCACGGCCACCGCCGCCTTCCCTCGGTTCACGTGCCATTGCTTCGATTCCCTAGAAGGACAGTCCGCCCTCACGGGCGGCTTCGGCCAGCGCCTTGACGCGGCCGTGGTAGAGGTAGGAGCCGCGGTCGAAGACCACGGCGGTGACACCGGCTGCGAGCGCACGCTCGGCCACCAGCTTGCCAACGGCCGTTGCCGCGTCCTTGTCGGCACCCGTCTTGAGCTGGGCGCGGAGCGCGGTGTCGAGCGTGGAAGCGGCGGCCACGGTGCGGCCCTGCGCGTCGTCGATGACCTGGGCGTAGATATTCTTGCCCGAACGGAACACCGACAGGCGCGGCCGCCCGATGGCCTTGAGGCGCAGCTGGAAGCGAAGGCGCGTGCGCCGGCGCTGCTGCAGGTCCTTGTTGTCGGCGCTCACTTCTTCTTCCCTTCCTTGCGCAGGATCTGCTCGCCTTCGAACTTCACGCCCTTGCCCTTGTAGGGTTCGGGCGGACGCCAGGCGCGGATCTCGGCGCAGACCTGACCGACGAGGCGCTTGTCGGTGCCGGCAATCTTGATCGCTGTCGGGCGCTCGCAGGTGACGGTGATGCCGGGAGGAATGGCATACACGACGTCATGCGAGAAGCCGAGGTTGATCACCAGGTTGGAGCCCTGGACCGCGGCGCGGTAGCCGGTGCCGGTGATCTCCATGGACTTGGAATAGCCCTCGGAGACACCCTTCACCATGTTGGCCACATTGGCGCGGGTGGTGCCCCACATCATGCGTGCCGGCGCAGAGTTGCCGCGCGGCGCGATGGCGATCTTGTTGCCTTCCACCGTCGCGTCGACGTTGTCGGTGAGCTCCAGCTTGAGCTCCCCGAGCTTGCCCTTGGCCGAGAGCACGCGGCCCGCGAGGACCACCTGCACGCCGGCGGGGATCTCGACGGGGTACTTGCCTACCCGTGACATGCCAGCCTCCTCAGAACACGCGGCAAAGGACTTCGCCGCCAACATGGGCAGCGCGGGCCTCCGCATCGGACAGCACGCCGCGAGGCGTGGACAGGATCGAGATACCGAGACCGGCGTAAACGCGCGGCAGTTCCTCGATCTTCGAGTAGACGCGGCGACCCGGCTTGGAGATGCGGGTGATCTCCTTGATGACGGGCTCGCCTTCATTGTACTTCAGCTCGATACGCAACTGGGCGACGCCGGGGCGCAGCTCCTCGGCGGCGAAGCCGCGGATGAAGCCTTCGCGCTTCAGCGCATCGAGAACATTGGCGCGCAGCTTGGAAGCCGGCGACAGGCAGCTCGCATGGCGCGCGCGCTGCGCATTGCGAATGCGGGTGAGCATGTCACCCAAGGGATCCGACATCGACATGTTCCGGCTCCTACCAGCTGGCCTTGACCATGCCGGGGATCTGCCCGGCACTGGCGAGGTCGCGCAGCGCGATGCGGCTGAGCTTGAACTTGCGGTAGTTGGCCCGCGGGCGGCCGGTCAGCTCGCAGCGCAGGCGCCAGCGCACCTTCGCACCGTTGCGCGGCAGCTGGGCGAGCCTCAGCGTTGCCTCAAAACGGTCCTCCACGGGGAGGGTTTTATCCATCACAACCGCCTTGAGCGTGGCGCGCTTCGCCTTGTCGCGCTCTGCCATGTAGGCGCGCTTGGCGTTGCGGTTGACCTGGGATGTCTTGGCCATCCTGTCTTGTCCTCCGGAACCTGCCGGCCTGGGCCGGTGGTTTTCCAAATCGTCGGCGTTGATATCAGGCGCCCGCACCAGGTGGCGAGGGCCGCCCCCTCTCCTTAGCCGGAGAAGGGGATGTCGAACTTCTTGAGCAGGGCCTTCGCCTCGGCATCGGTCTTCGCGGTGGTCACGAAGACGATGTCCATGCCCCGGATCTCATCCACCTTGTCGTAGACGATTTCCGGGAACACGATCTGCTCCTTCAGGCCCATGGCGAAGTTGCCACGGCCGTCGAAACCCTTGGTGCCCGGGATGCCGCGGAAGTCACGCACGCGCGGGAGCGCGATGGTGACCAGGCGATCCAGGAACTCATACATGCGGGTCTTGCGCAGCGTGACCTTGCAGCCGATCGGAAGACCCTTGCGGATCTTGAAGCCGGCGATCGCCTTCTTGGCCACGGTCTTCACGGGCTTCTGGCCGCTGATCAGCGCCAGCTCGGAGACGGCCGCATCAAGCTTCTTCTGGTCGCCGGCGGCTTCGCCGACGCCCATGTTGATGACGATCTTCTCGAGCTTCGGCACCTGCATCGGGTTGGTGTAGCCGAACTCGCCCAGCATCGCCGCACGGATCTCGTCCACGTAGCGCTGCTGCATGCGGGGCATCTCGCCGGTGCCGGCCGAAACCTCGGCTGCAACGGCGTAGGTGACCTCGCCGCGCGCGGCGCGGGATTCGGCCTTGGTCGGGGGGGCAGCACCGCGGCCGCCGCCGGCCGACTTGCCGCCGGATTTGGCGCCGCCCTTGGGGGCGCCCTTCTTGGTTCCGCTCATCGAAGCCTCCTCAGCTCTCGATCACGTTGCCGTTGGCCTTGGCAACGCGGACCTTGCGGCCGTCGTCCAGGGTCCGGAACGCGACCTTCGTCGGGGTTCCGGTCTTGGGATCGACCAGCTTCAGGTTTGACAGATGCAGGCTCGCC
Organism: Rhodospirillales bacterium; assembly: GCA_947460455.1. Lineage (GTDB taxonomy): Bacteria > Pseudomonadota > Alphaproteobacteria > Acetobacterales > Acetobacteraceae > CAMDGX01. The sequence continues at coordinate 20,411 of CANHKG010000068.1, forward strand.
TCGACGGACACGATGCCGCCGGGGTTGCCCATGCCGGTTGGCTTGGTGTGCTTCTTGGCGATGTTGACACCCTGAACCACCGCGCGGTTGTCCGTGGGCAGCACGCGCAGCACTTCGCCACGCTTGCCGCGCTCGGCGCCGCTGATGACCAGGACGGTATCGCCCTTCTTGATGCGGGCCGCCATGTTACAGCACCTCCGGAGCCAGCGAGATGATCTTCATGAACTTGCGCGCGCGCAGTTCGCGAACGACCGGCCCGAAGATGCGGGTGCCGATCGGCTCCTGCTGCTTGTTGATCAGCACGGCCGCGTTGCGGTCGAAGCGAATGGCGCTGCCATCGGCCCGGCGCACGGGGAAGCTGGTGCGAACGATCACCGCCTGGTGCACGTCGCCCTTCTTCACCTTGCCGCGGGGGATCGCGTCCTTCACGGACACCACGATCACATCGCCCACCGACGCCGTCTTGCGCTTGGAGCCGCCGAGCACCTTGATGCACTGCACGCGCCGGGCGCCGGAGTTGTCGGCCACTTCCAGGTTGGATTCGACGGAGATCATCTAGCTCTCTCCCTCAACCCTGGACCGCTTCGGCCGCAACCGGAGCCTCGGCACCCAGCGGCTGGCCATTGCGCTCAACCACCAACCAGGTCTTGCGCTTGCTGATCGGCCGGCATTCCTCGATGCGCACCATGTCGCCGACCTTGCACAGGTTGGCCTCATCGTGTGCCGCGTAGTTCTTCGACCGGCGAATGAACTTCTTGTACAGCGGGTGCATGATACGACGAGCAACAAGAACGGTAATCGTCTTGTCCATCTTGTCGCTGGTCACCCGCCCCGTCAGGACGCGCCTTGGCATCGCCCCTACTCCTTTACGACTGCGCGGCGGGCTTGGGGGCCGCGCGCTTCTGTTCGGTCATGATCGTCTTCACCCGTGCGATGTCGCGACGGACTGCCTTCACCCGGCCCACGCCTTCGGTCTGGCCAGTGGCCTTCTGGAAGCGGAGGTTGAACTGCTCCTTGCGGAGATCCAGGAGCTGCGTCGCCAGCTGATCGCCGGACTTGGCGCGGATATCGGCCGGCTTGGTTTGCTTGGCCATCTCACGCGTCTCCGATGCGGGTGATGAACTTCGTCTTGATCGGCAGCTTGGCGGCGCCGAGGGTCAGCGCCTCCTTGGCCAGCTCGGGGGCCACGCCGTCGATCTCGAACATGATGCGGCCGGGCTTCACGCGGCACACCCAGAACTCCGGCGAACCCTTGCCGGAGCCCATGCGGACTTCGGCCGGCTTCTGCGAGACGGGCACATCGGGGAAGATCCGGATCCACACGCGGCCGGCACGGCGCATGGCGCGCGTGATGGCACGACGGGCGGATTCGATCTGGCGGGCGGTGACCCGCTCCGGCTCCAGGGCCTTGAGGCCAAAAGCGCCGAAATTGAGCGAGGTGCCGCCCTTGGCGACGCCGTGAATGCGGCCCTTATGGGCTTTGCGGTACTTGGTCCGCTTCGGGGAAAGCATTGCTCTGATCCTTAGCGCTGCGGCGCCTGCTCGGCGGCGCGACGGTCCTGTGCCAGCGGATCATGGGCGAGGATCTCGCCCTTGAAGATCCAAACCTTGACGCCGCAGGTGCCGTAGGTGGTCTTGGCGGTGGCGGTGCCGAAGTCGATGTCGGCGCGCAGCGTGTGCAGGGGCACACGGCCTTCACGATACCACTCCACGCGGGCGATTTCCGCGCCGCCGAGACGGCCGCCGCAGTTGATGCGGATGCCCTGGGCGCCAAGGCGCATCGCGGACTGCACCGCGCGCTTCATCGCACGGCGGAAGGCCACGCGGCGCTCCAGCTGCTGGGAGATGTTCTCAGCCACCAGGGTCGCGTCGATCTCTGGCTTGCGGATCTCGACGATGTTGAGCGAGACCTCGCCCTTGGCCATCTTGCCGAGATCCTTGCGCAGGTTCTCGATGTCCTGGCCCTTCTTGCCGATCACCACGCCGGGGCGGGCGGCATAGATGGTCACGCGCGGCTTCTTGGCCGGGCGCTCGATCACCACGCGGGAGACGCCGGCACCAGCCAGCTTCTTGCGCAGATGGGCGCGGAGCTTCAGGTCATCGTGCAGCAGCTTGGAATAGTCGGCGCCGGCGTACCAGCGGCTGTCCCAAGTGCGGTTGATGCCGAGCCGCAGCCCGATCGGATTGACTTTGTGACCCATCGGTTATGCCGCCTCGTTCTGGGTTTCGGCCTGCTGGCGTTCGGCGACCACGATCTTCAAGTGGCTGAACCACTTTTCGATGCGCGAAGCGCGACCGCGGCCGCGAGCGTGGAAGCGGCGCATGACCACCGACTTGCCCACTTCGGCGCGGGTGACGACCAGGCGGTCGACATCCAGCTGATGGTTGTTCTCGGCGTTGGCGATCGCGCTCTCCAGCGCCTTCTTCACGGTGCCGGCGATGCGGCGCTTGGAGAAGGTGAGGGTGGCGACGGCCGCGGAGGCCTGCTTGTTGCGGATAAGGCCAGCAACCAGGTTCAGCTTGCGGGGGCTGATCCGGATGTTGGAGAGGATGGCCTGCGCCTCGGTCTCGGCCAGGGCGCGCGGGGTTTTCGGCTTGCTCATGTCAGCCTCGCTTCGCCTTCTTGTCCGACGCATGGCCGGTGAAGGTGCGGGTGGGCGAGA
>CANHKG010000069.1 GCA_947460455.1 Rhodospirillales bacterium
AACAGCTTCACCGCGTCCACGCTGTATGTCGGGTTCGGCAGCGGTACGTTCACCACCAGCCCAAGCAACATCGTCGGTGGTATGCTCCTGGGCTCGGCCGTCGGCGGCACGACCTACACCACCACGGTGGTGCTGGCGAACACCAACGCCAACAAGGGCAACATCACAGTTGCCACCGCCGCCACCACCTTCACCAACGGATTCACCGCCACCACCAGCAATTACGGCACGATCAATTCCGGTGGCGGCAATACGCTGACCAACACCTATACCTACGTGCCAAGCAGCACCGGTACGGTGCGCGGCGTGGCTGGCAGCATGACGCAGAACCTGCTCGGCCGCGAAGCAGGCGGCGGCCAGAATGTGGCGACCGACACCACCACGATCGTGCTGATCAGCAACTGGGTCGCCCCGGTCCAGTCCACCACCATGACGGCAACGGCCGCGGTTGCCGGCAGCGTGGCCACCTCGGTCACCAACCAGACCGCCACCAGCGCCGCGGGCTTCGTTTATGTGTTGCCTGGCCAGTCCGCTGCGGCCACCGTCACGGTGAACAATGTTGGCGACGGCAACATGGCCGCCAACGCCACCACCATTGCTGCCGGGTTTGGCAACCTGAAGGGCAGCACCACCTCCTCCACCTCGGCCACAGGCACGGGCGGCTTCGCGGTGTCGTCCACCAGCGCCTCGTTCAGCCTGAACGATGCCAATGCCAATAACATTCCTTCGATCACCACCACGGTCACCACCAGCACCGCCTACACCTACACCTATACGGGCAACACCACCCGGGGGAGTTCAGCGGCGGCGACGCTGTCGGTGGCCTTCAGCAACGGCAATACCAACAACACCAACGCCAGCCAGTCCGCGGCCTACACCGTGGTTGGCCGCACCGTGGCACCGGTGCAGAGCATCAGCACCACCGCCACCACGCTCTACGCCCTGCCGAACACCGCAGGCCCCACCCAGAGCCTGACCATCACCAACACCGGTGACGGCAGCTTCGTCGGCGCCAGCCTCTCCGGCACCAACACCGCCTCCACCGCCGCGGGCGTTACCGTTTCCAACACCGGCAGCTTCTCGCTGACCGATACGGCCAACGGCGCGGCCGCTGCCTCCACCACCCGCACGATGACCCTGTCGTTCACCGGCGGTGCATCGCGCAGCACGGCGGGCACGGTGGCCAAGATCACCTCGTCGTTCAGCAACGGCAGTTCCGCCGGCACCAACGCGGCCCAATCGGTGATCACCAGTTTCACCGGCCAGACCGTGGCGCCGGTGCAAAGCACGACGGCCACCAACACCACGATCTACGCGCTGCCGGGCCAGGCCGGCACCACGCAGGGCAATTTCAACATCAAGAACATCGGCGATGGCAGCCTTGCTGGCGCCTCGCTGGCCGGCACGCTCACCACCACCCCCGGCAGCGGCTTCGCGGGATCGCAGGGCAACTCGGCAGCGATCGGGTTGAACGACGGCGTGACCGGCCCGGTCGCGAGCACGCTCACGCAGACCCTCACCTATACCGGCGCGGCGGCGCGGGGCAGCTCCACGGTTGCCACGGTGACCGCCGCCTTCAGCAACGGCAATTCCGCCGGCACCAACGCGGCGCAATCGGTCACGCAAACCTTCACCGGTGTCACTGTCGCCCCTGTCGCCTCCACCACCACAACGGGCACGGGCAGCACGCAGTATGTGCTGGTTGGCAGCGGCGCCACGCTCACCGGCACGCTTTCGGTGAAGAATATCGGTGACGGCTCGCTGGCCGGCACGAACCTATCCGGCACCCTGGCCAACACCACTGCCACCGGGTTCAGCACCACCACGGCGGCCGGCACGATCAGCCTGGGCGATTCCAACAATGCCGGGCCGAACGGCACCTCGCTCACCCAGACCCTCACCTACACGGCGGAGGCCACGCGCAGCGGCGTTGTGCGCACCGCGTCTTCCGTGGCGACGCTGACCAATGGTGCTTCCAACGGCACCAACGCGGCGGCCGGCACCACAACTGTTGCGCTCTCTGCCCAGTCCGTCGCTCCGCTGGCGAGCGCCACCGCCACGCTCAATGCCGGCGAGGTGCGCGTGGGCACCACCAGTGCGGTATCGCTGGAGGTGAAGAACACGGGCGATGGCAATCTCGCCGGCGCCGATAACGGCACCACGCTGCTGACAAACCTGCGTGGCACGGTTGGCAGTGGCAGCGGAAGCTTTACGGGCTCCGGCGGGGCGGTGAACCTGGCCGACAGCGCGTCCTCCAGCTATCTGTTCACCTATGCCCCCACTGCGCGCACCAACGGGCTGACAGACTCCATCGCGGTGACCACCACGCTGCAGAACGGCTCCACGAACGCCAATCTCTCGGGATCCACCACCACCACGCTCAGCGCCAAGGCGGTTGGCCCTGTCTATGAGTCCTCGTACACCACCAATAAGGCGGTCACGACCACAACGGGCACGGGCGCCAATGCCGGCGAAGTGTATGGCGGCACAATCCTGTTCGGCGATGTCGGCGGCGGGGTGACCACACAGTCCTTGCTGATCAACAACATCACCACCGATCTCGGGAAGTCCAACGCGACGACGCTTTCGCTGACCGGCATCACCATCACTGGGGGGGGCGAGTACAGCTTCACGCTCAGCGGCTTTGAGCAGGGCTACAGCAATGCTGCGGCGACCTCCGCGACGATCAAGAGTGCCGACAACACCGGCACCTCCGGCTCGATCTCGATCCAGTTCAGCCAGCTGATCGGCAACAACTCCAAGCTGCGCATCCAAACGGATGAGGGCGTGGCATTCGGCAGTGGCACCGGCACGATTTATGTCTACGACTTGCTCTGGACGGTACCGGAACCCGGCACGATCATGGTGTTCGGCGCTGGCCTGCTGGGCCTGGCCATCTCCCGCCGCAACCGTCGCGGCAAGCCTGAGGCTGTCGGCCTCACCGCTGGGAATGGCGACGCAGCGCGCGCGTAGCCTTCTGGGGCTCGCCCTCCTGGCCGCGGTGCTCGCGGCCGGGCCGGCTTTGGCGCAGCCGGCGGGCGTGCCCCCGTTGCCCAAGCCGCGGCTGGAAACCCGCCCCGTTCGTCCGCCGGCGGATCGGCTGGCGTGGCAGCCCGGCCATTGGGAATGGGATGTGATGAACGCGCGCTACGTCTGGCACCACGGCCGGCATGTGGTGCAGCGGCCGGGCGCCAAGCGCTTTGTTGTGGGGCGCTGGGTGCAGACCGGCGGCGATTGGGCCTGGCGGCGGGCGCGCTGGAAGTAGGCAAGGGTCTTCCGTTTAGCTGTTTGATCCCAGGCTTTGATGGTGCATCCTTCCATGCCTGCGTGAAGGGTGCACCATCAAAGCCTGGGATCAAACATCTAGCGCGCGCTGGACGTCTGACTCAGGTGCAAGCGTAACAAAAGTTTTTTGGTTCTTTTTTTCAAAAAAGAACTGCTTCCTTTCTTACAGAAAACCGCGCTTTCGCCACGAAAGCTCGCTGCGGAACCCGGGGTCCTCGCAACGGAGTAGGGGTGATTTGGGGCGCGCGGTGGCCGGGCAGGGGCATGTCCGCGGCGCGATTGCAGCGCCTGCGCAGACTGGGCCTAGTCCCGGATCTCCACCACCACCGGCACGTGATCCGAAGGCTGCTCGCGCCCCCGTTCCTCCCGGTCCGGTCCCGCCGCCACCAGCCGCTCTGCCAGGGTAGGCGACAGCAGCACGTGATCGATGCGCAGCCCCAGGTCGCGCGGCCAGGCGCCGGCCTGGTAATCCCAGAAGGTGAACACCGGCCCGGTGGGGTGCAGCGCCCGCACCGCATCGGTCAGCCCCAGCCAGAGCAGCGCGCGGAACTGCGCCCGGGTGGCCGGCCGCACCAGTGCGTCGGTGGGGGAGATCGCGCCGGGCGCAAAATCCACATCCGTCGGGCAGACATTGAAGTCGCCGGCGATCAGGAACGGCGTGTCGGCGTCCTGCAGCGCCTTGGCGCGGGCCCGCAGGTGCTCCATCCAGGCGAGCTTGTAGGCATAGCCGGCCTCGCCGCCGGAATTGCCGTTCGGCAGGTAGATGCCGATCATCGTGATGCCGCCGATGGTCACCTCAATGTAGCGCGCCTGCGCGTCGTCTTCCGGCAGGCCGGGCAGCTTGGTGTGCACGGCCGTGAACGGCACCCGGGCGAGGGCAGCCACGCCGTTATAGGCCTTCTGGCCCACCACGGCGGCTTCGTAGCCGAGCGCCTTGAAGGTGGCAGCCGGGAACACCGGCGCCTCGCATTTCAGCTCCTGCAGGAACAGGATGTCGGGCTGCACCCGTTCCAGCCAGCGCGCCACATGGGTTTCGCGCTGGCGGATGGAGTTGACGTTCCAGGAGGCGATGCGCACGTGCGGCGGCTATTCAACCGAGAAGCTGGTGCCGCACCCGCAGGCCGAGGCCGCGTTCGGGTTGCGCACGGTGAAATGCGCGCCCATCAGCGCATCGGAGTAGTCGAGCTCGGAGCCGGCCAGCAGGTCCAGGCTCGCCGGGTCCACCAGCACCACGGCGCCGTCGCGTTCCACCACCAGGTCGTCTTCGGCCTGTTCGCCGTCGAGCTCGAAGCGATACTGGAAGCCGCTGCAGCCGCCGGCGAGCACGGCCACGCGCAGCTTGTTCGGCGCGCCGGGCGGTTGGCCTTGCACGATCGCGGTGATCTGTGCCGCGGCCCGCTCGCTCAGCCGGAAGGGGGCATCAACCATCTGGGTGTCCATATCCCCTATGTAGGACAAGCCCCGTCCGGATTGAAGCCCCATCGTGAGAAGGCTGTGGATTGAAGCGCGAGAGAGCATCTTGTATCCGCAGCGCAGCATCCGAAGGTGCCTGCCCATGAAGCGGCCTGCCGCGAGCCCGGTTCGATGAACGCCGTGCGCGCCCCCTGGGCGGTGCGGGCCGAAACCGCGCGTGGCCGCCTGCACCCGGAACCGGAATCGCCGGGCCGCTCGCCGTGGCAGCGAGACCGCGACCGCATCATCCACTCCACCGCCTTCCGCCGCCTGCAGTACAAGACGCAGGTCTTCGTGAACCACGAGGGCGACTTCTTCCGCACCCGGCTGACCCATTCCATCGAGGTCGCCCAGATCGCCCGCTCCGTGGCGCGGGAGCTGCAGCTGGACGAGGACCTGACGGAAGCCCTCGCCCTGGCGCACGACCTCGGCCACCCCCCTTTCGGCCATGCGGGCGAGGAGGCGCTGTCGATCGCCATGAAGCCGTTCGGCGGCTTCGACCACAACGCCCAGAGCCTGCGCGTGGTCACGTTGCTGGAAGCCCGCTATGCGGCGTTCGATGGGCTGAACCTCACCTGGGAAACGCTGGAGGGCCTGGCCAAGCACAACGGCCCGCTCCGCAAGCCGCCGCCCTACGTCGCCCAATATGACGAGCGCCATAAGCTCGATCTGCACACCCACGCCTCTGTCGAGGCGCAGATCGCGGCGCTGGCGGACGACATCGCCTACCACTCCCACGACCTGGATGACGGGCTTCGCGCTGGCCTGTTCACCATCGAGGAAATCCGCCATCTGCCGGTGGTGGGTGAGGCGCTGGCCGCCGCCCGGCTCTCCAGCCTGGATGTGCCGCCGCAGCGCCTGCGGCATGAGACCAACCGCCGCGTGATCAACGCCCTGGTGGTCGACCTGATCGAGGAAACCCGCCGGCGGATTGCCAAGCTGGACCCGGCGGATTCCGATGCCATCCGCCGCGCCCGCACCCCCGTGGTGGCCTTCAGCCCGGCGATGGCGGACGCCAACCGGGCGATCAAGGATTTCCTGTTCGCCCATATGTACCGCCACTGGCGCGTCAACCGCATGGTGGCCAAGGCCAAGCGCATCACCGGCGAGGTCTTCACCATGCTGCACGGCGATACCGGGCTGCTGAGCGCCGATTGGCGTGGGCGGGCCGGTGAATCCGGCACCCAGCGGGCCGCCGTGGCGGTGTGCGACTATGTGGCTGGCATGACGGATCGGTATGCTCGCGAGGAGCACCTGCGGCTGACCGATATTTCTCACTCACCTTAGGAAGGCCTTCTTTTTCTGCAGAAAAAGAAGGCCTTCCTTTCTTCCGCCTCTCTGGAACCTCGCCGATGACCCACCTGTTTGCCACCCTGCGCGAGCGCGTGCTCGCCGCCCTGGCCGCCGACCTGCCGAACCTCCCGCCCGAGGTGCTGGCCCGGGTCGAGGTCACGCCGGCGCGCGAGGCGGCGCATGGCGACATGGCCACCAACGCCGCGATGGTCGTGGCCAAGCCCGCCGGCCGCAAGCCGCAGGAGATCGCGCAGGCCCTCGTCGCGCGCCTGCAGGGCGAGCCTGATATCGCCGAGGCGAGCATGGCCGGGCCGGGCTTCGTCAATCTCCGACTCGTCGAATCCACCTGGCGCGCCCAGGTGCCGGCGATTCTCGCTGCCGCCGAGTCCTATGGCGAGTCGGCGATGGGGCAGGGGATCCGGGTGAACGTGGAATACGTCTCCGCCAACCCCACCGGCCCGATGCATATCGGCCATTGCCGCGGCGCCGTGGTGGGCGATGCCTTGGCCAACCTGCTCGCCAAGGCCGGCTTTGCCGTGACCAAGGAATACTACATCAACGACGCGGGGAACCAGGTGCTGGCGCTCGCCTGGGCCGCCTACTGGCGCTACCTCCAGGCCATCGGCACGAAGCTGACGGAGGACGAATATGCCCAGATGGTCCCCGGCGGCCTGCAATATCGCGGTGACTACCTGGTGCCGGTCGGAGAGGCATTGAAGGCCAAGCATGGCGACAGCCTCGCCGCCCCCGGTGCCCATGTCGGCCCCGTGGAGGCCTGGCTGCCCATCGTGCGCGACACCGCGTTGGCCATGATGATGGAGAGCATCCGCGAAGACCTCGCCCTGCTCGGCGTGCAGCAGGAGGTGTTCTCCTCCGAGCGCGCCCTGGTGGCAGCCGGCGCCGCCGATGCCACGATCGATACGCTGCGCGCCCGTGGCCTGATCTACGAGGGCGTGCTGGAGCCCCCCAAGGGCAAGACGCCGGACGATTGGGAGCCCCGCGAGCAAACCCTGTTCCGCGCCACCCAGTTCGGCGATGACGTGGATCGCCCGCTGCGCAAATCCGACGGCAGCAACACCTACTTCGCCAACGACATCGCCTACCACGCCGACAAGGTCACGCGCGGCGCCCAGGTGATGATCGATATCTGGGGCGCGGACCACGGCGGCTACGTGTCGCGCATGAAATCCGCCGTGAAGGCCCTGGGGGACGGCACCGCGGCGGCGCCGACGCTGGATATCGTGCTGTGCCAGATCGTGCATGTGCTGAAGGATGGCGAGCCCGTGCGCATGTCCAAGCGCGCCGGCACCTTCATCACCCTGCGCGACCTGCTGGACGAGGTGGGGCGGGACGCGGTGCGCTTCACCATGCTCACCCGCAAATCCGACGCGCAGATGGAGTTCGATATCGCCCAGGCGGTGGCGCAAACGCGCGAGAACCCGGTGTTCTACGTGCAGTATGCCCATGCCCGCTGCCGCTCCGTGCTGCGCGCGGCAGCCGAGATGCTGGGGGCGGAGGCCATGGCGCCGGAAGCCCTCCAGGGGGTGGCTTTGGAAAGCCTGAGTCATGAAGCGGAACTTACCCTGATCAAGCGCCTGGCGAGCTGGCCGCGCACCGTGGAAGGGGCCGCCCAGGCGCGCGAGCCGCATAGGATTGCGTTTTTCCTCTATGATTTAGCGGCCGACTTTCATATGCTGTGGAACCGAGGAAGGGACGATGCTGCGCTGCGTTTCCTGCAGCCGGAGCAGCGTGCTGAAACCTTGGCGCGCGTTGCCCTGGTGGCCGCCACCGCGACCGTGATCCGGTCCGGCCTGGCCGTCATGGGGGTGGCGCCGGTGGAAGAGATGCGCTGAGGGGCAGTCGCCGCGCGGGCTGTCCTTCCTGCCAGAAATGGGGAAGTTGGGCAGTCCGATGGCCGAGTTCGACACGTCCTACCGCACGCCGCGCCACCGTCCGGGCATGGACCCGAACACCCGGCGGCTGGCGATCATCGCCGGTGGCATCGGCGCCGCGCTGCTCGTCATGGTCGGCGCCTGGTCGCTCACCGGCGGCAAGTCTGGCGGCGGCGTGCCGGTGGTGGAGGCGGATAGCCGCCCGCTGCGCGTGAAGCCGGACAGCACCCAGCAGGGGCCGGAGATCGACAGCCCCGCCACGCCCACCGGCAAGCAGGCCCTGGCCCCCACGCCGGAGGCCCCGAAGCCGGAGGCCCTGCGCGCCGCCGGGGAGAAGGCCGCCGCCGAGAAGCTCGCCGCCGAAAAGGCCGCCGAGGAGAAGATCGCCGCCGAGAAGGCTGCCGCGGATCGGCAGGTTGCCGCCGCACCGCGCCCCGCCACCCCGCTCGCCGCCGCCCCGCCCGCCGCCGCACCTGTGGCACCGGCCCCTGTCCAGCCCGTCGTCAGTGCCCAGGCCGCGCGCCCGCCGAGCCAGCCGGCCGTGCTGACCGCGCCGGCCCCGCTTGCCGCCGCCCCGCCGCCCCCGCCCGCCCGCGCCCCTGTCGCCACCGCACCGGCCCCGGCTGCCTCCAGCGGCACCCAGGTGCAGTTGGCCGCCGTTACCAGCGAACAGGCCGCGCTCAGCGAATGGAGCCGCCTGGAGAAGCGCATGCCGGATGTGCTCGGCGGCCGCCGCCCCGCCGTGGTGAAGACCGAGCGCGACGGCAAGACCTTCTACCGCCTGCGCACCGGTGGCTTCGCCGATACCGGCCAGGCGACCTCCTTCTGCGAGAAGGTCCGCGCCAAGGGCGGCGTTTGCTCGGTCGCCAGCTTCTGACAGCCCACCCGGGATGACCGGCGCCGGCAGCGCGCCGGTTCTCCTGGCCCTGCTGGCCGCGGTGCAGTTCGGCACCGCCCTCGTGCTGACCCAGCGCGCCTTGCGCCACGCCCCGCCCGCCGCGGGGGCCCGCATCAGCATTCTCGCCTCCGCCGCCCTGCTGGCCCTGGCCGCGCTGGTGCGCGTTGATCCAACCCTGGCCGATGCGCGCGGTGCTGCGGTGTTCGCCGCCGTGGGGCTGGTGTTCCCGATCGCGGTCACGCGACTCACCTTTGCTGCGAATCGCAGACTCGGCCCGAGTCTGGCCGGCGCGCTCGGCAATCTCGCACCCCTGTTCGCCGTGCTGGGTGCGGCGCTGTTCCTGGCCCAACTGCCCGCCCCGGCGCAGATCGCGGGGTTGGCCGCCATCGCCGCTGGCGTGGCCACGCTGTCCCTGGCCGGCGGCACGGGCGGGGCGCGGCTGGCCGGCGCGGCGCTGGCCCTGCCGCTGGCCGCCGCTGCCATCCGCGGGCTGGTGCAGCCGGCCACGCAATGGGGCCTCGCCTTCTGGCCCAGCCCGCTTGCCGCCGCCGCGATCGGCTACCTTGTCTCCGCCGCCGTGGCGCTGGCCACCATCCGCGCGCCGCGCCCCTCCGGCCCCGCGCTGGCCTGGTTCGCCGCCGTCGGCCTGTGCAATGGCGGTGCGGTGCTGACGCTCTATGCCGCGCTCGCCGAAGGCCCGGTCGCCCTCGTTGCCCCGTTGGTGGCCACCTACCCCTTGGTCACGCTGGCGCTCGCCCGCCTGCTGCCGAACCCCGCCCCCCTGCCGCGCGCCGCCCTGGCCGGCATCGCGGCCACGGTGCTGGGCGTCATGCTGCTGCTCGCGGGGTGACCGGCCGCCGCCCCTTCGCCCCGATCACCTGCTCCAGCACCGCGCCGGCCGCCAGCACCGCCGCATCCGCGCGTGGCCGGCCGATGATCTGCACCCCCACTGGCAGCCCCTCCTTCGTGAACCCCACCGGCAAGGACAGCACCGGCACCCCCAGCAGGGAGATCGCGAAGGTGATGGCGATCCAGTCGATATAGCTGTCGAACTGGTGGTTCCCCAGCCGGTCCACGCGCCGCCACTCCGCCGGGAACGGCTTCATGATCGCCGCCGGGCACACCAGCACGTCGTGCGTTTCGAAGAAGTCCATCAGCCGCCCGAACATCGCCGCCCGCTCCCGCTCCGCCCAGGCGAAGCGCTCGATCGGCACCGTGCGGGCCCGTGCGAGGCTCTCATGGATCTCCGGGATCACCCGTGCCCCCTCGGCCGCCACCAGCGGATCGAACGCCGCCAGGTGGTTCACGCCGCGGATGGCGTGGAACACTTCAACCGCCTGCGAGAGGTCTGGACACGCCTCCTCCACCACCGCCCCCGCCTCCGCGAAACGCCCCACCGCCGCCGCGCAGATGGCCGCAATCTCGGGATCAACCGGCGAAACACCGAGATCCGCCGACCACGCCACCCGCTTCGGCCCCACCGGCGCAGCCACCGCCGCGGAGAACTCGCCGGGACGCGACGGAAGGCTCAGCGGATCACTCCACAACTCCCCCACCATCGCCTCCATCCCCAGCGCCACGTCCGCCACCGTGCGCGCGATGGGCCCCAGCACCGGCAGCGTGCTGAACGGCATCCCGCGCCGTCCGCGCGGCACCCGGCCGGGCGAGGGCCGCAGCCCCACCACGCCGCAGAACGCCGCCGGCAGACGGATGGAGGAACCGAGGTCCGAGCCCGTCGCCAGCCACACCTCCCCCGTCGCCACGCTCGCCGCCGCACCGCCGGAGGAGCCGCCCACCGTCAGCCTGGGGTCATAGGGATTGCGCGTCGGCCCATGCAGCGCGTTGATCGTGGAGGCATTGAACCCGAACTCCGGCGAGTTGGATTTCCCCACCGGAATGCCCCCATTGCCCTCCAGCACCTGCACCATGGGGCTGGAGACCTTCGAGACCACATTCTCGAACAGCACCGACCCACCCATCGTGTGCCGCACCCCCGCGACCTCATCGAGGTCCTTCACCGATATCGGCAGCCCGCCGAGCCAGCCCGGCCCGTCGCCGCCGCCGATCCCGCCCGCCTGCGCCCGCGCCCGCTCCAGGCACAGGATCGGCAGCGCGTTCACCGCCGGCTCCACCTCCGCGATCCGCACCGCGGAGGCTTCGACCAGTTCCTGCGGAGAGACCTTCCCGGCCCGCAGCGCCGCCACCGCCTCCATCGCGGTCATCTCGATCAGGCGGCTCGGCAGGTCGGTCATGGCGGCGTCTCCGTGTGCTCCGCCCCACTATGCCACCCACGCCGCCGTTGCTAAGCCTGCCCGATGCTCCCCGCGAACACCCGCGCCGCCATCATCGGCATTTCCGGCCCCACCCTCCTGCCCGAGGAGGCGGCGCTGTTGCGCGCCCACCCGCCGGCCGGCGCCATCCTGTTCCGCCGCAACATCATCGACCCCACCCAGCTCCGCCTGCTCATTGCATCCCTGCGCGCCGCGCTGCCCGCCGAGGCCGTGCTGATGCTGGACCAGGAAGGCGGCCGCGTTGCCCGCCTGCGCCCGCCGCACTGGCGCGCCCATCCGCCCTGTGGCGCGCTTGGCGTCCTGCCATCGCCCCAGGCCCTGCGTGCGGCCTATCTCCAGGGCGCGCTGATCGGCCTGCAATGCGCCGAGGCCGGGTTCGACACGGTCTGCGCCCCCATCCTCGATCGCCGCCTGCCCGGTGCCAGCGAGGTGATCGGCGACCGCGCCTTCGCCGAGGACCCGGCCGAGGTCGCCCGCCTCGCCCGCGCTATGGCCGCCGGGCTGCTCGCCGCCGGCATCCAGCCCGTGGGCAAGCACGCCCCGGGCCATGGCCGCGCCACGGTGGATTCGCACCTCGCCTTGCCCACCGTCGCCGCCAACGACATGCAGGCGGACCTGCTGCCCTTTGCGGCCAATGCCGACCTGCCCTGGCTGATGACCTCCCACATCCTCTACCCCGCCTGGGACAAGCAGCGCCCGGCCACCCTCTCCCCCACCATCATCGCGCAGGTGATCCGCGGCGAGATCGGTTTCCGCGGCGTGCTGGTCAGCGATGACCTGGCCATGCACGCGCTGGAGGGCGCGCCCGAGACCCGGGCGCTCGCCTGCCTGGAGGCCGGCTGCGACGTGGCGCTCTATTGCCCCGGTGATGCCGAGGGCACCGAAGCGGTGCTGCGCGCGGCACCGCCGCTCACCGAAGCCGCCCGCACCCGCCTCGCCGCCGCCCGTGCCACCGCCGCCGCGCGCGCCGTGCCGCTCGATGAAGCCGCCCTGGCCGAGGAACGCGACCGCCTGCTGGCCACCGCCTGACCCTTGCGCCGGGGCGCCGCTGATGTACTTACCCCCGGGCGGCACTGCGCCCGCACCCTGAAAGGGCCCCCGTGTCCGAGATTGTCCTGCCGCTGCTGGCCGCCATCGCGGCGATCGTGCTGCATGAGGTGGCGCACGGCTATGCCGCGCTCGCGCTGGGTGACGACACCGCCCAGCGCCAGGGCCGCCTGACGCTCAACCCGATCGCCCATGTGGATCGCGTCGGCACGTTGATCGTGCCCGGCATCCTGTTGCTCATCAACAGCTTCACCGGCAGCCGCTTCATGTTCGGCTGGGCCAAGCCGGTGCCGGTGGACCCCTGGCGCTTCAGCGATCCGCGCCGCGGCATGATGCTGGTGGCCATGGCCGGCCCGGCGATCAACTTCGTCCTGGCCGCCGCGGCCTCCCTCGCCCTGCACCTGGACGCGGATCCCGTCGGCACCATCGGCACCATCCTGGGCCTGCCGGGGGCGGATCGCGGCATGGTGGTGGTGATGGCGGTGGAGTTCACCGTCTCCTTCATCCTGTTCAACATCGTGCTGGGCCTGTTCAACCTGCTGCCGATCCCGCCGCTGGATGGCGGGCGCATCGTGGTGGGCATCCTGCCGCTGCGCCTCGCCATGGCCTGGGCGCGGCTGGAACGGGCGGGCATCTTCATCGTGCTTGCCCTGCTGTTCCTGCTGCCGATGCTGCTGCGCGACCTCGGCATGCCGTTCGATCCCGTGCGCGCCCTGCTGGTGGATGGCGCCGGCTGGATGCTGCGGCACCTGCCGCTACCGGCGTTCTACGAGAAGTTCATGCTGCATGACCTCTGACCAACAGCAGGAGCCCGCCCAATACGAGCTTCCGGTCCGCCCGGAAGACGCGCTCGTGCTGCGGCTGGATGGGTTCGAGGGCCCGCTGGACCTGCTGTTGGAACTCGCCCGCGGCCAGAAGCTCGATCTGGCCAAGATCTCCATCCTCTCGCTGGTGGAGCAGTACCTGGCCGTGATCGAGGGGGCCCGGCGTATCCGGCTGGAACTGGCCGCGGATTGGCTGGTGATGGCCGCCTGGCTCACCTGGCTCAAATCCCGCCTGCTGCTGCCCAAGGGCCACGAGGCGGCCGATGAGGCGGAGACGGCGGCCGAGGTGCTCGCCGCCCGGCTGCGCAGCCTGCAGGCCATGCGCCTGGCCGCCGCCTGGCTCGGTGCCCGCCCGCAGCTGGGGCAGGACGTGTTCATCCGCGGCCTGCCGGAAGATTTGGTGGAGACCGACCGGACCAAGCTGCTGACGGACGTGCCGGGGCTGCTGCGCGCCTATCTCGCCGCCATGCGCCGCGCCGGCGCCCGCCGCCGCTACCGGCCGCAGGCGCTGACGGTCTGGACGGTGCGTGACGCGCTTTCCCGCCTCGCCCTGCTGGTGGGCAACCTGCCAGACTGGTCCAACCTGGAGCAGTTCCTGCCGGAGGAACTGACCTCCCCGCTGCAGCGCCGGGCCGCCCTGTCCTCCACCTTGCTCGCCGGGCTGGAGATGGCGCGCGGTGGCGCGGTGCGGTTGCGCCAGGAGGAGGAGTTCGGCCCCATCCTGGTGCGCCGCGGCGATGTCGAGACTGTGGCCGACCCTGGGGCCGAGGAACCACGACCCGATGCCTGATCCCGAATCGCCGCCCGAATCGCTCCCCGCAGACTCCGCCGTTCCCGATTCGGACTCGGTGGATATGGACGCGCTGCTGCGGCTGGCAGAGGCGATGATCTTCGCCGCCACCGCCCCGGTCACCGCGCGCCAGCTGGGCCAGCTGCTGCCGAACGGGGCCGATTCGGATGCCGTGCTCGCCGCCCTGCAGGCGCGCTATGCCGGCCGTGGGGTGGAGCTGGTGGAGGTGGGCGGCGGCTGGCAGTTCCGCACCGCGCCCGATCTCGCGCCGAAGCTGCGCCGCGTGGTGCAGGTGCCGCGCCGCCTGCCGCGCGTGGCGATGGAGACACTGGCGATCATCGCCTATCACCAGCCCGTCACCCGGCCGGAGATCGAGGAGCTGCGCGGCGCCGCGCTGGGGCAGGGCACGCTGGACCAGCTGCTGGAAGCCGGCCTGGTCGCCCCGCGCGGCCGCAAGGAGACGCCGGGGCGGCCCACGCTGTGGGGCACCACGCCGGCCTTCCTCTCCCAGTTCGGGCTGCAGCAGCTGCGCGACCTGCCGCGGCGGGAGGATCTGTTGGTGGAGCCGGCGGCCCTGCCGATGGACGCACCGGCCTCGCCGGCGGAGCCCGCCGAGCCGGAGTCCGACCCTGAAGCCGGGGCGCCCGCGCCATGAGCGCGTGCCGGTTTCCCAGGCGCCCGGTTTCCTGCTAGCAACCCGGCCAGGAGAGACCTTTCGCCCATGCCACGCCCGTTCCGCATCGCCGGTGGCTACCATGTTTGATTTCGCATGGTCCGAACTCGCCGTGATCGGCGTGGTGGCCCTGCTTGTGATCGGCCCGAAGGACCTGCCCAAGGCGATCAAGGCCGTGGGCGATTTCGTGCGCAAGGCACGCGGCATGGCCGCCGAGTTCCGCACCCATGTGGACGAGATGGTCAAGGATGCCGACCTCAAGGAGGTTCGCGACCAGATCAACGAGATCCGCAACCTCGATATCAAGGGCGCGCTGGAGCGCGAGATCGACAAGGACGGCTCGATCCGTTCCGCGCTGAACGACCCCTTCGCCAACACGCCGCAGCCGCTGACGCCGGCCGAGCCCACCTCCTACACGCCGATCGACCTGCCCCCGCCGGAGGAGCCGGTGCCGGTGACGGCCGCCGAGCTGGCGCCGGTGGATGACGGCATGCCGGCGTTCATCCCGCCCTCGATCGCCAACCCGCCGCCGGTGCCGGATTTCCTCCCGCCGGCCACCTCCCGCCCGCCGCTCGTTGGCGCCTAGACCCAGGGATCAGGACGTGGCCGACACCGCCAAAGAAGACCAGATCGACGACAAGCCGATGCCGCTGCTTGACCACCTGATCGAGCTGCGCACGCGGCTGATGTGGTCGTTGGGCACGGTGGTGGTGGCGGTGATCGGGTGCTGGTTCGTCTCCCAGCACATCTACGCCTTCCTGGCGCAGCCGCTGGTGGACATCCTGGTGGCGAAATCGGGCGGTGAGCCGCGCCGGCTGATCTTCACCGCGCTGACCGAGGCGTTCTTCACCTACCTGAAGGTGGCGATCTTCGGGGGCATGTTCATCTCCTTCCCGCTCATCGCGCACCAGATCTGGCTGTTCATCGCGCCGGGGCTATATCGCAGCGAGAAGCGGGCGCTGCTGCCCTTCCTGCTGGCCTCGCCGGTGATGTTCATCCTCGGCGCGGCCTTGGCGTACTATTTCATCTTCCCGGCCGCCTTCAAGTTCTTCGTCAGCTTTGAAACGCCGGCCGTGCAGGGCGGCGTGCCGATCCAGCTGGAAGCCAAGGTGGGCGAGTATCTCGACCTGGTGATGAAGCTGATCTTCGCCTTCGGCATTGCCTTCCAGATGCCGGTGGCGCTGTCGCTGATGGCCAAGGTGGGGATCGTCTCCTCCAAGGGGCTCAAGGGCGCGCGGCGCTACGCCATCGTGGGCATCTTCGTGTTTGCCGCCATCGTGACCCCGCCGGACCCGATGAGCCAGATCGGCCTCGCCATTCCGCTGATCGGGCTCTACGAACTGTCGATCTTTGCCGCCAAGCTGGTGGAGCCCAAGCCCGTGGAAGAGGACGACGCCTGATGCGTATCGCCTGCCTGCACACCGTGGAAAGCAACGTGCCGGTGTTCGAGGCGGCGGCCGCCTCCCTTGCGGGGGTGACGCTGTCGCATGTGGTGCGGCCGGACCTGCTGAAGCGGGCGGAGGCCGAGGGCGGGCTGACCGATGCGATCCGCGACGAGGCGGCTGAGTTGCTGCGCGAGATGGCGTCTGGCGTGGATGCGGTGCTGCTGACCTGCTCCACCGTGGGGCCGGCGGCGGAGCGGGCCGATCTGCTGGCGCCGGTGCCAGTGCTGCGGGTGGATGGCGCGCTGGCCAGCGCCGCGGTGGCCAAGGCGGCTGCCGGCAAGGGGCGGGTGGATGTGCTGTGCACCGTGCAGACCACGGTGGAGCCCACCCGCACGTTGTTCGAGCGGGTGGCCGACGGCACCGACGTTGCCATCGAGATGCATATCGCGCCGGGCGCCTGGGACGCGTTCCGGGGCGGCGATGTGCCCGAGTACAACCGGCTGATCGCGGTGGCGGCCGATGCGCTGTTCGCCAAGGGGGCCGGGGTGGTGGCCTTTGCCCAGGCCTCCATGGCTGGGGCTGCTTCGCTGTGCACCAAGGGCGTGCCGCTGACCAGCCCGGGTGCCGGGCTCGCCGCGGCGGCGCGATCGTGATGCGTCGCTGACGCCCGCCTTCCTGCGCTAAGCTTTCCTCTTCGCGGCCCGCCGCCGCCCCTTTTCGGGGAACCGACATGCACGACATCCGCACCCTTCGCGACGACGCGACGTTGTTCGACGCCGCCATGGCCCGCCGTGGCCTGCCGCCTGCTGCCGCCGCCATCCTTGCCCAGGACAGCGAGCGACGGGCGGCGCAGACGGCGCTGCAGGAGATCCAGTCCTTCCGCAATGCGCTGTCGAAGCGCATCGGCGAGGCGCGGCGCAAGGGCGAGGACAGTGCGGCGCTGGAGGCCGAGGTTTCCGCCAAGCGGGCGGAGATGGAGGCGCTGGAGAAGAAGGTGGCGGGGCTGGACAAGTCCATCTTCGACACGCTGGCGGCGTTGCCGAACGTGCTCGATGGCGATGTGCCGGATGGGCCGGACGAAAGTGCGAACGTGGTGCTGAAGCAGGTGGGCACGCCGGCTGACCTCGGCTTCGAGCCCAAGCAGCATTTCGAGCTCGGCGAGGCGCTGGGCATGATGGATTTCGAGACGGCGACCAAGATGGCCGGCAGCCGGTTCACCATCCTGCGTGGCGGGCTGGCGCGGCTGGAGCGGGCGCTGGGGCAGTTCATGCTGGACACCCACACCACCCAGCATGGCTACACCGAGCATACCGTGCCGTTCCTGGTGAACGACGCCACCATGTTCGGCACCAACCAGTTGCCCAAGTTCGCCGAGGATTCGTTCCGCACCACCGATGGCCGCTGGCTGATCGCGACCAGTGAGATTCCGCTGACCAACACGGTGGCCGGCGAGATCGTGCCCGAGGCGAAGCTGCCGATCCGGCTGACGGCGCTGAGCGACTGCTTCCGCAGCGAGGCCGGGGCCTCTGGCCGCGATACGCGCGGCATGCTGCGGCAGCACCAGTTCCGCAAGGTGGAGCTGGTTTCCATCGTGCACCCGGAGCAGAGCGTGGCCGAGCAGGAGCGGATGACCGCCTGCGCGGAGAAGGTTCTGGAACTGCTGGGGCTGCCGTATCGGCGTGTGGTGCTTTCCAGCGGGGATACCGGGTTTGGGGCGGTGCGGACCTTCGACCTGGAGGTGTGGCTGCCGGGGCAGCAGATGTGGCGCGAGATCTCCTCCTGCTCCAACACGCGCGATTTCCAGGCGCGGCGGATGAGCGCGCGGTTCCGCAATGCCGAGGGCAAGGTGGGCGGGTTCGTGCATACGCTGAACGGCTCCGGCGTGGCGGTGGGGCGCGCGCTGATCGCGGTGATGGAGAACTACCAGCAGGCCGACGGCTCCATCCGGGTGCCGGAGGCGCTGGTGCCGTGGATGGGTGGAGCGGAGTTCATCCGCAAGGTCTGAACCCCCGGGCGCCGGTGGCGTTGCCTCCGCAGGTGTTTGCGGAGATGTGCCATGGTGTCGCGGTTTTTTGGGTCGGGCGATCCTTTCAGCGTGTTGCAGCGCGAGGTGAACCGGGTGTTCGACGAGGTGTTCCGCACCGCGCCGGCGCGGGCGGGGTTCGGCGGGTTCGCGCCCGATCTGGACCTGTGCGAGACCGGCGAGGGGCTGGAGATGACGGCGGAGCTGCCGGGGATGGTCGAGGGGGACATCGACCTGCGGCTGGAGGGCGACCTGCTGACGCTGTCGGGCGAGAAGCGCGACGGGCGGGAGCAGGCCGAGGGCGGGCGGCATATGAGCGAGCGTGACTTCGGGCGGTTCCAGCGCAGCTTCCGGCTGCCCTATGCGCCTGATGCGAGCCAGGTACAGGCCCGGTTCGAGCAGGGCGTGCTGCATGTGGCGCTGCCGCGGCCGGCGCAGATGCAGGCGGGTGGGCGGATTCCGATCCGGGCGCAGGCCGAGGCCGGGCCGGGGCAGGGCGGCTACCCCGGCGGCAGCCCGCATGGTGCCTCTGGCGGGTCGGCGCAGGGGGCGGTGCCGGAGCATAAATCCGACCAGGCGGAAACTGCGTCGAACCGGCAGTTGAAGGACAAGGTGAGCGAGGCCGGGCGGGAAAGCTTTCCGGCCAGCGATCCGCCGGCGCATTCCGGGATTACCGGGGTGGTTGTGGTACCATCACAGGCGTAATTTTCCGATATCGGAACAAATAGGGCGCGCTGCGGCCGAAGGGCTGGGGCGCGTTTTTTTGCGCTGGGAGCCAGGGCACGGCCGAAGCCCGGACGGATTCGGGCTTACGGGCGGAGACGCGGGGC
The DNA here is from genome assembly GCA_947460455.1 of Rhodospirillales bacterium. Lineage (GTDB taxonomy): Bacteria > Pseudomonadota > Alphaproteobacteria > Acetobacterales > Acetobacteraceae > CAMDGX01. The sequence continues at coordinate 18,684 of CANHKG010000069.1, forward strand.
GTGGGAGTGGGCGCGCGCATGACGCCCTGGGGGCGTGCGACCGCGCAGGACGCAAGGAGGGCGTGCGGCGGGGCCGGCGGGCGGGCGTACAGGGAATGGGCGCGCGGTGCGGCGGCGCGGGAGGCCGGGCGGGGAGAGGGGGCGGTGGTGGCGCGCGGGGCGCGGGGGGCCGGGGCCTGGAGCTGGCCGGATTCCCACGCGGCCATGATGGCCGCCAGGCGGCCGAACAGCCGCGCCAGCAACGCCAGAATCAGGGCGCGCACGGACGCTGCCGGCGCGGCCCAGTGGGCCTGCTCAGCCTGATGATCGGCGCGCGCGCGGATCTCGGCGGTGATGCCGGCGACCTGCTGGGCCAGGGAGGGGTGGGTGGTTTCCATCGCGATAGTCATTATATATAACTGACTGTCGATGACAATGGAAAAAATATCTGGCCGGAGAATTTTTTCTGTGGCCGTGGCGGGGCGACGGGACTCCCGGCCTGGGAGCCGCTTTGCGGCGAGATGGATTGCTTGACTGCGTTCGCAATGACGGCGGGTTGCAGCTTGGCTTGCTGGACCGGATTTTGGTGAGCCCGGTGGGATTCGAACCCACGACCCCAAGATTAAAAGTCTCGTGCTCTACCGGCTGAGCTACAGGCTCGTGGGGCGGGTTGAACGACAGGTGGCGCCCGGGGTCAAGACGTGATGGTGGCCGTTGTGCCGTAGGGCACTTTTTCCGTGCGGCGCAGGCGGGCGCCTTCGCGTTCCACGGCGCGGAAGGTGCGGATGAAGTTGCCGCCGGCCAGGCCGATCACCGACTCCTCCGACCAGCCGCGGCGGAGCATTTCGGCCAGGAGGTTGGGGAATCGGCGCACATCCTCCAGCCCCGTGGGGGTGGTGGCGACGCCGAAGAAGTCGCTGCCGATGCCGCAGTTCTCGGCGCCGACCTTGGCGGCGATGTATTCGATGTGGTCGGCCACGTCCTCCAGCTTCGCCAGCGGGCGAGGGCCGTGTTTCCTTTCGTGGATGGCGATCTTGGAGAGGCGCTCGGCTTCGGTGTGCAGCACGAAGCTGGCGCGCAGCGGGCCCATCCATTGGCGGACGGATTCGCTGAGGAAATCCGGGATGAAGGTGGCCATGACCAGGCCGCCCTGCTGGCGCACCATGTCCAGCACGTCGTCCGGCACGTTGCGGGGGTGGTCGCACAGGGCGCGGGCGTTGCTGTGGCTGAAGACGATGGGGGCGGTGCTGATTTCCAGCACCTGGCGCATGACGCTGGGGGCGACATGGGCGCAATCGACGATCATGCCCAGGCGGTTCAGCTCCCGCACCACGGCGCGGCCGAAGGCGGTGAGGCCGTTGTGGCGGGCTTCGTCCGTGGCGCTGTCCACCCAATCGAGCGTGCCGTTGTGGCAGAGGGTCATCAGCCGGGCGCCGGCGGCGTGCCAGACGCGCAGCGGGGCCAGCGAGTTCTCCAGCCCCACCCCGCCTTCCACGGCCAGCATGGAGGCGATCTTGCCGGCCTTCTTGGCGCGAGCGAAGTCGCTGGCGCGCTTCACCGGCAGGAAGACATCGGGGTGGGCGGCGTTCATCTGCAGCACGATGTCGATCTGCTCCAGCACGGCGCGGCCGGGGTGCTCGATCTCGGTGGGGATGTAGGCGGCCCAGACCTGGCCGCTGACCCGGCCCTCCTGCAAGCGGGGGATATCGGTGTCGCCATCGTTGCGCTGGCGGGCGAGGTTGTAGGCGGCGACGTCCCCTTTGGCATGAGCGTCGTTGCGGATGACCCAGGGGAGGTCGTTGTGGCCATCGATGAAGGGGATGGTTTCCAGCAGGGTGAGGGCGCGCTTGAGGTGGCGATCGGGCTTGGCCATGGCGTTCGGTCCTGCGGCGGGTGGAACTGGAAGTATGTTCCGTTTCGGCGGCGGGGAGGAAGGAAGATTCACCACGGAGGCGCGGAGGGCGCGGAGAAGGCACGGAGGCTTATTGGGATGAGCGGTCGCCAAGCCGTGAAGTCTTTTTGCTTCTTGTTCTTCAGAATCGGTCAGGTATTCCTCGCGCCGCGGCCGAAAGCCGCCGCTGACACTGACGGCGCCCGGCTGGTCTGGGCTGGGCGCAGCGCCGCCCGGATCGGGATTGCGGGGTGGGGCGGCGGCGCCTATCTCTCCGCTACTCTGGCCCTGAGCGCTTAGTGTCGGTTCCGTCCCGGGTCTTGCCTGCGGAGCCGTCGATGACGGGGCAGCCTGCCCGGCCGGCTGCAAGGGGGTGCTGCGCTCCCCCTGCCAGAGCAATTCCCGGAAGACGCTGGCTCAGAACCGGCTGAGCGTGTGCGCCATGGTGGCCGCGGCGGCCTGCGCTTGCTTGTAGGCTTCGAACAGGCGCTGGGTGCGGGCGCTGACGGTGTGGTCTGGGCGGAATGCGTCGGCGGTGGCGGTGAAGGCGGATTGGGCGGCGGGCAGGCTGGGGAATTCGCCGATTCCGGCCCAGCCGAGCATGGCGGCACCGAGCAGGCCGGGCTGGTCGGCGGTGCGCAGGATCTGGCAGCCCAGCACGTCGGCGCGGATCTGGCACCAGAGGTCGGAGCGGGCGCCGCCGCCGGCGAGGAAGAGCCGGTCGAAGGGCAGGCCGCCCAGCAGGTCCCGGTCGGCGAAGGCGACGCCTTCGAGCACGGCGCGGGAGAGTTCGGCGGGGCCGTGGGCGCGGTCCAGCCCGGCGAAGCTGCCGCGGGTGGTGGCGGCCCAGCTGGGCGCGCGCTCGCCGGAGAGGGCGGGCAGGAAGATCAGCGGGGCGGCGGCGGGTGCTGCGGCTTCGGCGAGGGCGACGATGGCAGCGGGGTCTGGCTGGCCGAGGAGGTCCGCCAGCCATTGCAGGCAATCGGCGCCTGCGCCGCTGGGGCCGCCGGTGTGGAACAGGCCGATGCCCCAGGGGAGGGTGACGAGCCCCTCGGCATCGGTGGGGGTGTCGCTGAGTACGCCGCCGGCATCGGTGGTGCCGGCGATGAGGTAGGCGTCGCCAGGGGCGGCGGCGCCGGCGCCCAGGGCGGCGCACCAGGTATCCATGGCACCGCAGAGCACGGGGACGCCTTCGTAGCCCGGCAGGGCGGCGGTGCAGCGGCCGACGACATCCCAGGGGTCGTGCAGGTCTGGCAGCAGCCCGGTGTCCATCTGGGCGGTGTTGAAGACGGAAAGGGAGCGGCGCCCGGTGCGGCGTTCCAGCGCCCAGGCATTGCTGATGCGGTCTGCGGCGGGGCGGCCGGTGAGGCGCAGGGTGAGGTAGTCTTTCGGCTGGAGCAGATGGCGGGCGCGGGCGAAGGCGAAAGCGTCGTCCGCGCGGGCCCAGGCGAGGCGGGCGAGGGGGT
>CANHKG010000070.1 GCA_947460455.1 Rhodospirillales bacterium
AACCCCACCAGCGTCTATGGCGCCAGCAAGCTGGCCGGCGAGCAGGCGGTGCTGGCGGCGTGCCCGCAGGCGGTCGTACTGCGCACCTCCTGGGTGTATGCGGCGCGCGGGCGGAATTTCGTGCTGACCATGCTGAACCTGGCGAGCACGCGCGACCGGCTGCGCGTGGTGGCCGACCAGCGTGGCTGCCCGACGGCGGCTGCGGACCTGGCCGAGGCGATCCTGTGCATTGCCGACGCGATCGCGCGCGAAGGCTGGCAGGACCGGTTCGGCGGCATCTTCCATGCCGCGGGCGGCGGCGAGACGACATGGCACGGTTTGGCCAGCGCGGCGATCACGCGGGCCGGGGCGCATGGCCAGAAGCAGCCCGAGGCGATCGAGGCGATCACCAGCGCGGAATTCCCCACCCCGGTGACGCGGCCGGCGGATTCCAGGCTGGATTGCAGCCGGCTGGAGCAGGTGTTTGGCCTGCGCCTGCCGCAGTGGGAGGTGGCGCTGGACCGCACCCTGGCGCGCATCTTCGCATCTGCATCCACCCGATAGCCCGACCATGGCGTCGCGCGCCGCGGAAGCTCGCGTCGTCATCCTCCTGGCGAGCTATAACGGCGCGGCGTACCTGGCCGAGCAATTGGCGAGCCTGGAGGCGCAGGACCATGCCAATTGGCAGCTGGTGTGGCGCGACGACGGCTCCCGCGACGGGAGCGTGGCGATCCTGCAGGACTTTGCCGCCCGGCAGGCGCCGGGGCGGGTGGAACAGCTAACGGTTCCAGGGAGGCATGTGGGTTCTGCCGCCGGGTTCCTCGCCTTGTTGCGCCACGTGGCGCCCGGGCTCGGCCCGAGCGACGTGGTGGCCTTCGCCGACCAGGACGATGTGTGGCTGCCGCTCAAGCTCTCCCGCGCCGTGGGGGCGCTGGGCGAGGCGGCGGCCGAATTGCCCGCGGTGTATTGCGCGCGCCAGGTGCTGGTGGATGCGAAGCTGACTCCGCAGGCGGTCTCTGCCCGGCTGGGGATCACGCCGCGCTTCCCGGCGTCCCTGACGCAGAACCTCGCCACCGGCTGTACCATGGCGATGAACGCGGCGGCGGCGCGGCTGGTGGCCGGCAGTTGGTCCCCAGCTGGGTGCCTGCATGACTGGTGGGCCTATCTGCTGGTGACGGCGGCCGGTGGGGCGTTCCTGGCCGATGACGAGCCCGTGGTGCTGTATCGCCAGCATGGCGGCAACGCGGTGGGGGCGCAGCGGAGCTTTGCGCGGCGGGCCTGGGCGGCGTTGCGGCGTGGGCCGCGGGCGTTCATGGGGCTGCTGCGGGAGAACGTGGCCGCGCTGGACGCCCAGCGGCACCTGCTGACGCCGGAGGCCCGGATGCAGCTGGACCTGATCCAGCAGGGGCTGCGCGGCGGGCCGTGGCAGCGGCTTGTGGCGCTGCGCCGGTGCGGCCTGCGGCGGCAGGGGTGGGCGGAACAGCTGGTGTTCCGGGTGTGGTTCATGTTTGGGTAGGGGAAGGAAGCGGTTCTTTTTTGAAAAAAAGAACCAAAAAACTTTTGTATGTTTATGGAGTGGAACGAACCCCTCCGCACCCAGGTAAAAAAGTCTTTTTGCTTCTTTTTCTTCAGAAAAAGAAGATTCTTGCTTTCACCCCACCTCCTGATCTTCCAGCGTGAACTGGTCCGCGTCCTCATCGTAGCCGAACAGCTCGGCATAGCGGCCCCAGCCGATGACGGCGCGCAGCGTGGCTTCGGCGTAGTCGGGCGACATGTGGTCTTCCAGCTCGTCGCGGAAGCGCAGCGCGGGCACGCGGTGGTTCCAGCGTTCGTCCAGCGTGCGGCGGATGGTGGCGGCCAGGCGGACATGGGTGCGCAGCGCGCCGGCAAACAGCAGCTTGCGCGGCTCCGTATCGGCATCGACGAAGCTGCGGCCGGCTTCGAGCAGGCGCAGATCGCCTTCGGCGAGTTCGGCCAGGCGCAGCAGGGCCAGCGCCTCGCCCAGTGGGAGCAGGTCGTCCACCTCCAGCTGCAGGGCGCTGGCCAGGGCGGGCAGGTCGGCGCGGCCGCGATAGGGTGGGGCGGCGAGGGTTTCCAGCAGGCCGGCCATGAGGTTGGTGCTGACCGGGTGCAGCGGGGTGGCCAGGCCGGTTTCGTCGGCCGGGGCGGCGCGGCCGGGGGTGGGGGCGCGGCGGGTGAGCAGGCCGTAGATGTCGTCCACGATGCGAACGAAGGCGCGGTCGTGGCGGTTGCGGGGGTGGGGGAGGGTGACGCGCAGCTCATGCTCCACGCGGCCGGGGTTGGAGGCGAAGACCAGGATGCGGTCGCACATCAGCACCGCCTCCTCGATCCCGTGGGTGACCATGAGCAGGGCGCGGGCGGGGAGGCGGCCTTCGGACCACAGGTCGATGAGGTCGGTGCGCAGGGTTTCGGCGGTCAGCACGTCGAGCGCACTGAAGGGTTCGTCCATCAGCAGCAGATCGGGATGCACGACGAGGGCGCGGGCGAGGCCGACGCGCTGGCGCATGCCGCCGGAGAGTTCCTTGGGGTAGGCACCTTCGAAGCCGCCGAGGCCGATGAGGGCGATCGCCTCTTCTGCGCGGCGTTCGCGCTCGGCGCGGGGGATGCCTTGGGCCTCCAGGCCGAGTTCCACGTTCTGCTGGACGGTGAGCCAGGGGAAGAGCGCGAAGCTCTGGAACACCATGGCGATGCCCTCGGCGGGGCCGGCGAGCGGGGCGCCGCGCCATCGGACCTCGCCCTGCGTGGGGGGCAGCAGGCCGGCGACGATGCGCAGAAGGGTGGACTTGCCGGAGCCGGAGCGACCCAGCAGGCCGACGATCTCGCCGGCGCGGAGCGTGAGGTTCACGTCGTCGAGCACCACGAGGTCGGCGGCGCTGTCCTTGTGGTAGGCCTGCCGGCAGCCGCGCATCTCGAGCAGGATGTCATGGTCCATAGCGTGGCTCCGGTCAGAAGGTGGCACGCCGGGCAGCGAAGGCGGCCAGGGGGCGCCAGAGCAGCCGGTTGATGACGACGACGAACACGACCATGACGGCAACGCCCAGAGCGATGCGCGGGAAATCCCCGGCTTCCGTGGCCTGCGCGATGTAGGCGCCGAGCCCGGTGGCGGCGAGCTTCGTATCGCCCCAGGCCGCAACCTCTGCGACGATGGCCGCGTTCCAGGCGCCGCCGGAGGCGGTGATGGCACCGGTGACGTAGGCGGGCAGGATGGCCGGCCACATGACGCGGCGCCACCACAGCCAGCCGGAGAGGCGCAGCGTGCCGGCGGCCTCCGCGAGGTCCCCGGGCAAGGCGGCGCTGGCGGCGATGACGTTGAACAGGATGTACCACTGGGTGCCCAGCACCATCAGCGGGCTGAGCCAGATTTCCGGCGACAGGCCGAAATGGACGATGCCGACGACGAAGGGCGGAAACAGCAGGTTGGCGGGGAAAGCGGCGAGGAACTGGATGGCGGGTTGGGCCAGGCGGGTGAGGGCGGGGCGGCGGCCGAGCCAGGCGCCGGCCGGCAGCCAGATGACGGAGGCGAGGCCGATCATCACGGCAACGCGCAGCAGGGTGAAGAGGGCCAGCACCAGCACCTCGCCGAGTTCTGCCCAGGATACGGCGGCGGCGACATAGACGGTGAGGTGCCACAGGGCGAGGCCGGCCAGGGCGGCGACGGCGAGGCCGAAGGCGATGTCTCCAGCGCGGCCCATGGCGACGCGGCTGCCCCCCCGGGTGTGCCGGCGCGAAGGCTGGAGGCGCAGGCTGAGACGGAGCGAGCCGATGGCGGTGAGCGCGGCCCCGAGGCCTTCCGCCGCCCGGCGCAGGACGCGGGTGCGGCGCAGAAGGGCCAGCACCCAGGGGTCTGGTGCATTGGCGCCGGCGGTGGTTTCGAACCGGAACTTGCCCGACCAGGCAACGAGGGGGCGGAAGATCAGCTGATCGTAGGCGAGGATCACGAGGCCCATGGCGAGCACGGCAAGCCCGATGGCGCCGAGGTCGCGTTGTTCGAGCGCGAGTGCAACGTAGCTGCCGATGCCGGGCAGGCGCCAGGTGGCGTCACCCAGGGTGATCGCCTCGCTGGCCACCACGAAGAACCAGCCGCCTGACATGGAAAGGACCATGTTCCAGACCAGGCCCGGCATGGCGAAGGGTACCTCCAGCCGCCAGAAGCGCTGCCAGGCGGTAAGGCGGTAGGCGCGGGTGGCCTCGACAAGGTCCTGCGGCAGGGTTGTGAGGGACTGGTACATGACGAAGGCCATGTTCCAGGCCTGGCTGGTGAAGATGGCGAAGATGGCGGCCAGCTCCAGCCCCAGGATCTGGCCGGGAAAGAGGCCCATGAAGAAGGCGATGGTGAAGGACAGGAAGCCGAGGATCGGGACGGATTGCAGGATATCGAGCAAGGGGATGAGCAGGGCGCCGGCGCGCCGGCTTTTCGCGGCGAGCGTGGCGAAGGCGAAGGTGAACAGCAGCGAGGCGGCCATGGCGGCGAACATGCGCATGACGGTGCGCAGCGCGTAGTAGGGCAGGTCGGTCGCGGCGAGGCTGAGGTGGGTCGCCTCTGGCGCATCGATCGGGGCCAGCGTGCCGGCGGCACCATGGGCGAAGGCGGCCAGCGCGCCGAGCACGAAGAGCAGGGCGGCGAGGTCCCACTGGTTGGGCAGGCGGCGTGTGCGACTGGCGGCGGTGGGAGCGGGGAGGAACATGGCGCACGACCCGGCCAGTGGCGTGCCGTGTCGCTACCCGAAGATGCCGGGCGTGTCATGCGCGCTTCCCTGCCGGGAGGGCATGACGGGCCTGCGTGCCGGGGCGCGGACCCGCCCCCTGGCGGATGGGTCAGGGCTGGCCCACACTGCGCGCAGAAGCCACGGGGCAAAGGAGCGCAGGCGATGAGCGATTGGAAGCTGGCACCCAGCATGCCGCAATGGATGGTGGACCACGTGAACCGCTACCTCTCCAGCGGGGGTACGGACGGGCACATGTACACGATCAAGCTGCCCAACCTGCCGGAGATGGCAGTGCCTTCGCTGCTGCTGGTCACGAAGGGCCGCAAGAGCGGGGAGCCCTTCATCTTCCCGCTGTTCTACGGCGACACGGCCACGGGCGGGTACATCATCGTGGCCTCCAAGGGCGGCGCGCCGGACCATCCCGGCTGGTACAAGAACCTGCTGGTGCACCCGGAGGCGGAGATCCAGGTGGGCACCAAGAAGCTGCGCGTGCGCGCCCGCACCGTAACCGGGCCGGAGCGCGCGGGGCTGTGGGAAACGGCGCTGAAGTTCTGGCCGCCCTATGCCGACTACCAGAAGAAGGCGGTGGATCGTGAGATCCCGGTTGTGGTGCTGGACCCGATCGGCTGAGGTAGAAGTGTCGGGATTCTTTGCGTCATTTGTATGCAGGGTGCATTGCATACATAGAACGTATTGATTTATTGAAGGCCAACGTATTGGCTTGATACTTGCTTGAGTGCCTCCGGGGAAAAGCACCCTTTCACTGGAGGCATTCTTTCATGAACAAACATCGAAACATTCGCATCGCTTCGGCGCCCGGCCTGGCGGCCATCGGGTTGGCAGCGGGGCTGGCCCTGGCGCCACTGCCGGCGGCGGCGCTGACCATCACCACCGTGACCACGGGCGATGCCGCGGCCCAGCTGATCCCGTCGCTCCTGGCGCCCGGCTCCGGCATCACGGTCGTGCCGGGCACCGAGACCTACCAGGGCAGCCTCGCCGATGAGCAATCCGGCACCTATACCGGGTTCAACCTGGTTCCCAGCTCCGGCAGCGGGCCGACGCTGGCGCTGCCCAACGGCATCGTGCTCACCTCCGGCACCGCCAACCTGCCGATGACGAACACGCTGAACCAGTTCACGGCCATGCCTGGCACCGGCAGCAACGCGCTGCTGTCCACCCTGGCCGGCAGCAACACCAACGATGCCAACGCGCTCGGCTTCAGCTTCACCGTGGCTTCCGGCAATTCGGTGCAGGCCCAGTTCGTCTTCGGCACCGATGAATTTCCGACCCAGTCGGTGACGGATATCTTCGGCTTCTTCGTCGATGGGGTGAACTATGCCAAGTTCCCCGGCGGCGAGCTGATCTCCAACACGTCCGGCAACCCGACCAACTTCATCTCGAACCCGGTTGGAACGAGCCCCTACGGCATCGAATACAACGGGCTGACGCAGGTCTTCACCGTGACCGGCCTGCTCGACCCCGCACTTCTGACGCATACGATCGTGATCGCGGTGGCCGATACCAGCGATTCCATCTTCGACAGCGGCGTGTTCATCGGCGGGCTCACCACGAGCACGGTCACGGATGGCGGCGGCATCGGAACGACGGATGTGCCGGAGCCGGCAACGCTTTCGGTGCTGGGGCTCGGGCTGCTCGGCCTGGGCATCGCACGGCGGCGGCGCCAGCGCGCGCGCTGAACGAAGGACGGGGCGGGCCTGCGCGGCCCGCCCCTAGCCTCCCGCCCGGGTTGCTGTACGATGCCGCCATGCCGGCGCGTGCCGGCCGATCGAACGGGCAGCAAGCCCCCGCGGGAGGAATCGAGACCGAATGAACGCCATCAAGACTGCCATCAAGGCCGGCAAGACCGTGGTCGGCACGGCCGGTGCGCCGAATGTCGATGTTGCCCTGCTGGGCGATGCCGGGTTCGACTTCCTGCTGTTCGACACGCAGCATTCGCCCTGGGAGCTGAAGCAGCTCGGCGCGCCGATCGCGGCGATGAAGGGCAAGAAGGCGGCGCCGCTGGTGCGCACCAGCTCCAACATTCCCGAGCAGATCTGCTTCGCGCTGGATGCCGGCGCCCGCGGCATCATCGTGCCGATGGTCAACACCCGCGCCGAAGCCGAGGCGATGGTGCGCGCCTGCCGCTACTACCCGGCCGGCAACCGCAGCAACGCCGGCGAGCGTGGCGAATGGGGCAGCTTCGGCAGCTACCGCGAATACATGGACACGGTGAACGACGAGCTCGTGATCGTGCCGATGATCGAGACCAAGCAGGCGCTGGAAAACCTGGACGCCATCGCCTCCGTCCCCGGCGTGGACGTGCTGCTGATCGGGCCCTCGGACCTGTCGATCGAGCTGGACGTGCCGCTGGACTATAGTTGCGACACCTACCTGCGCGCGCTCGACAAGATCGCCGGCACCGCGGCGAAGCATGGCATCGCGGCCGGGATGTACTTCATCCCGCCGGGCATGGACCCGAACTTCTTCGTGGATCGCGGGTTCAAGTTCTTCACCGTGCCTTGGGGCCCTTGGGCGACGGCGGGCATTCAGAGCGCGCTGTCTGGGATCAAGCGATAAGCAAGCGGTTCTTTTTTGAAAAAAAGAACCAAAAAACTTTTCCGACCTTGCGCCCGGGGTTCCTCCCGGGCGCAAAGTTAGAAAGTCTTTTTGCTTCTTTTTCTTCAGAAAAAGAGGAATCCTTGCCTTACTGCGCCAGCCACCCGCCATCGATCACCAGCTCGGAGCCAGTGACGAACGAGCTTTCGTCAGAGGCCAGGTACAGCACCCCATACGCCACATCCATCGGCACGCCGATCCGGCGCAGCGGGGTTTGCGCCACGGCCAGGGCGCGGGAATTGGCGTTGGTGCCGTTCAGCATCGGCGGCAGGTAGCCGGGATGCACCGTGTTCACCCGGATGCCCTGGGGCCCGTAGCGCACCGCCGCGGCCTTGGAATAGATGCGCACCGCGCCCTTGGAGGCGTGGTAGCCCGGGTGGCCACCATCGCTGCCGACAAAGCCGTTGATCGACGAGATGTTGATGATGGAGCCGCCACCGGTCTTCATCATCTCGTTCGCGGCCAGCTTGGTGCCGAGGAAGACCGAGGTCTGGTTCACCGCGATCAGCTTGTTCCAGCCCTCGATGGCATCGGGGTCGCCCACCGCGCTGCCGGAGATGCCGGCATTGTTCACCAGCACGTCGATCCGCCCATAGGCGGCCAGGGTGGCGGCGATCAGCGCCTCCCACTCCGCCTCCTGCGAGACATCGATGCGGTGGAACATCGCGGTGCCGCCATCGGCGCGGATGGAGTCGACCACGGCATCGCCGAGATCGGGCAGGATGTCCGCCACCACCACCTTTGCCCCTTCGTGCGCAAACAGGCGCGATTCCGCCTCGCCCATGCCGTGCGCGCCGCCCGTGACGATCGCCACCTTGCCCTGAAGCCGCATGATCGTTTCCCTTTTTGGTTGGTGTTGACGGCAGCTTAGGCACCGTGGGCACGCAGCGGCAACGACGCACCGCTTGGCGTGCGGGGCGGGATGCAGGAGAGTGGCGCAAACGCCGCCACGTGCGAGGGAAACATCCGATGGACCGTTTCGACCAGGCCTTCGCCGAGTTCCAGGCCACCGCCCGGCACCGTGCCGCGGCGGAGGATTGGCTCGTCGCCTTCGAGGCCGCGCTGGCCGCGCGCGACGTGGCGGGGATCGGGGCGCTGTTCCATCCCGAGGCGCAGTGGCGCGATATCCTGGCCTTCACCTGGCACTTCACCCCCACCGGGGGCCGGGAAGCAGTGGCCGCGCGGCTGGCCGAGGCGCAAGGCGAGATCCAGGCGCACGGCTTTCACCTGCCGCCAGACCGGCGGGCGCCGAAGGCGGCCACGCGGCTGGGTATTGAGAGCACCGAGGCGATTTTCGGGTTCCACACCGCCCATGGCCGCGGCGCCGGGCTGCTGCGGCTGGCGCCGGGCGAAGGCGGGATGCAGGCCTGGCACATCTCCACCACGCTGGAGGCACTGGAGGGCTGGGAGGAGCAGATCGGCGACAATCGGCCGACCGGCGCCGCCTATTCACGCAATTTCGGCGGCGACAACTGGGCCGATGTGCGCCGCAAGGCCGCGGCCTATGAAGACCGAGACCCCACGGTGCTGGTGATCGGCGGCGCACAGGCGGGCCTGGCCGTGGCGGCGCGGCTGAACCAGCAGGGCGTGGATACGCTGGTGGTGGAGAAATGGCCGCGCATCGGTGACAGCTGGCGGCGGCGCTACCACTCCCTGGCGCTGCACAACTCCACCCACATCAACCACCTGCCGTACATGCCGTTTCCGCCGACCTGGCCCAAATACATTCCCAAGGACATGCTGGGGAACTGGTTCGAGTTCTACGCCGACGCCATGGAGATCAACTGCTGGACCAGCACCGAGTTCACCGGCGGCAGCTGGGATGAAGCGGCGCAGTGCTGGACCGCGACGGTGCGCCGCGCCGACGGCACCGAGCGGGTGCTGCGCCCGCGCCACCTGGTGTTCGCCAACGGCGCCAGCGCCTATCCGCTGATCCCCGAGGTCGCGGGGCTCCCGGATTTCCAGGGCGACGTGATCCATTCTGAGGGCTTCGACAGCGGGGCGGCCTGGGCGGGCAAGCGTGCGCTGATCATTGGCACCGGCAGCAGCGCCAACGACATCGCGCTGGATCTGCACAGCCACGGCGTTCACACCACGCTGGTGCAGCGCGGCTCCACCACCGTGGTTTCGATCAACCCCAGCGCGCGGCTGAACGAGGCGGTGTGGAACGAGGCCGGCGCGCTGGAGGATGCCGACCAGGTGGCCTCGGCCGCCACGCCGCCACTGGTGATGAAGGGCTACAAGGCCGTGGTGAAGCGGATGGTGGAGCTGGACCGCGAGATGATCGAGGGTCTGAAATCCATCGGCTTCAAGCACGACATGGGCGAGGACGATACCGGCCACCAGGTGAAGTATTACACCCGCGGCGGCGGGTACAACCTGGATGCCGGCAGCTCCGCGCTGATGATCAAGGGCGAGATCGGGCTGCTGCAGTTCGACCGGATCGAGCGCTTCGTGGCCGAAGGGGCGCGGCTGAAGGACGGCAGCACGGTGCCGGCGGACCTGATCGTGCTGTCGACCGGCTACTACCCACAGGTGGAACTGGTGCGGCGCGCCCTGGGCGAGGCCATGGTGGAGCGGATCGGGCCGGTCTGGGGCTTCGGGCCGGATGGCGAGCTGAGCAACATGTACAAGCGCACACCGCAGCAGGGGCTGTGGTTCATCGCCGGTGGGCTGGCGCCGTGCCGGATCTACTCGAAATACCTGGCACTGCAGATCAAGGCGATGGAGCTGGGCAAGCTGGGGCCTTTGTCGCCCGTAAGGTAATACCACCCCACGCATCTACCGCCCCGTCACTCCCTCGTCATTGCGAGCGGAGCGAAGCAATCCAGTTCTTTCCTCTCCGCCGTAGAATCAGTGATTGATTGTGCTGGCGGGTATAAGGCAAGCGGTTCTTTTTTGAAAAAAAGAACCAAAAAACTTTTGTTCACTGGCGTGCGTGCTGGGCAACCGGCATGCGTGCCAGTGAATGAAGTCTTTTTTGTTTCTTTTTTCTTCAGAAAAAAGAAGACTCTTCCCTGCCCAAGCCAGCGACACCCCAGCTGCCCGTCAAGCACATAATTTCACATCAACGAAGAAAATTTTCTGGTCCACCGGTCTCGCCTGTGCTGAAATTCCCGGTGATGACCCATCAACCCGCCGCACCGAGCGAAGCCGACGCACCGCGCCCCTGGGCGCGGGCGATCCTGCACGCCCGGATTCCGCTGCCGTTGAAGCTCCTCCTGCTGGCTCTGCTCGCCGCCCTCGCGGGGGCGACCTTCGCGCGCCAAAGCCTGCGCCGCCCGCAGAAGGACTGGCTCCTCTCCCTCACCACCGACACCACCGAAGTCTCCGACTGGGACCCCTATGTCCTGCGCCGGTTTTTGCGCCGGCGCGCCCGGCTCGGCTGGCTGATGCGCTGCGACCGGGCCGAGGGCATGGCCCTGTCCGGTCATCGCGCGCCCGTACTCCGCCCCACCCAGGCCGCCCGCGCGCCGCCATAGCCATCAACGGCCCAAAATCACCCCGAATCCGTCGTGAAAACCCCGCGTCCCGCGGCGATCGGTCGTGGCCGACGCCCTATTCGGCCGCCGCCCTGGCTTCCGCCCCGGTGATGCTAAAGCCGCGGTAGTTGTCCGCCACGATCTCGTCGCAGATCTTGCGATAGGTGCCCACGCCGGCGACGTAGGGCAGGATCACGCGCGGCTTGCCGGGGATGTTGGCGCCCATGTACCAGCTGTTGGCGAGCGGAAACAGCGTGCGGTCGGCGGCTTCCGCCACGTGCTGCACCCAGTTTTGTTCGGCCTGGCCGGTGGCCTCGATGCAGTCGCCCTGGCGGCTGCCGATGGCGGCCAGGCAATCGCTGATCCATTCCACGTGCTGCTCGATCGAGACGATCATGTTGGAGAGCACGGAGGGGCTGCCGGGGCCGGTGATCATGAACAAATTGGGGAAGCCCGCGGTCATCAGGCCGAGATAGGTCAGCGGCCCGGCCTCCCATTTCTGCTTCAGCGTCTCGCCGTCGCGCCCCTTGATGTCGATGCGGGTCAGCGTGCCCGTCATGGCATCGAAGCCGGTGGCAAACACGATGGCGTCCACCTCGTGCTCCACGCCATGGGCCACCACGCCCTTTTCGGTGATGCGCTCGATGGGCGCGTTGCGGATATCCACCAGCGTGACGTTGGGGCGGTTATAGGTCTCGAAATAGGCGGTATCGATGCAGATGCGCTTGGTGCCGATCGGGTAGCTGGTGGGCAGCAGCGCCTCGGCACTGGCGGGGTCGCGCACCATCTGGCGGATCTTGCCGCGCACGAAATCGGCGACGTGGTCGTTGGCTTGCTTGACCGTGAGCAGGTCGGTGAAGGAGGTCATCAGCGCGGCACCGCCGAGCTTCCAGCGCTCCTCGAACACGCGGGTGCGTTCCTCGGCGGAAACCTCCAGCGCCGAGCGTTCGGCTGGGGCGCCGACCACGCCCTTCATGGTCCAGCGCTGGGCGGCGCGGCGGGCGGGGTAGTCGCCCTTCCAGTCCTGCTCATACTCGGCGGGCATCGCGGCGTTGCGGGAGGGGAGCGAGAAGTTGGGCGTGCGCTGGAAGATGGCGAGGTGGGCGGCCTGCTTGGCGATTTCCGGAATGGACTGGATGGCCGAGGAGCCGGTGCCGATCACGGCCACGCGCTTGCCGGTGAAGTCCACGCCCTCATGCGGCCAGTGGCCGGTGTGGTAGGTGGCGCCACGGAAGCCTTCCAGCCCCGGGAAGTCCGGCAGCTGGGTGGTGGAGAGGCAGCCGGTGGCCATGACGCAGTAGCGGGCGGAGACTTCGTCCCCTTGGTCGGTGCGGACGGTCCAGCGCCGTGTGGCTTCGTTGAAATGCGCTTCGGTCACGCGGGTGGAGAAGCGGATGTCGCGCCGCAGGTCGAGCTTCTCGGCCACGAAGCGGGCGTAGCGCAGGATGTCCGGCTGGGCGGAATACAGCTCCGGCCAGTGCCATTCCTGCTGGATCTCGTTGGAGAAGCCGTAGGAATACTGCACGCTTTCCACATCGCAGCGGGCGCCGGGGTAGCGGTTCCAGTACCAGGTGCCGCCAACATCCTCGCCGGCTTCGAAGGCGATGGCCGAAAGCCCCTGGTTGCGCAGGCGGTGCAGCATGTAGAGCCCGGCGAAGCCCGCGCCGACCACCACAACGTCTGTCGCATGCGGCACGGTGCCGCGCTCTGCTGCCTGGGACATGCTTCCTCCGCTGGTGCCATCGGCACTGCCTATTGGTGGAAGCTGGCCACAGGCGCTGCGGCCGGTCAACGGCGGTGAGGCGGCCGGTATACAGCCCGGCGGGGCTGGTCTATGGCCTGGGGGATGGGGATCGTTGCGCCCCTCGGCAGGCATGGCTGGCGATTCCGATGGTTTTCAGCTCGATCACCTTCCTGTTCTACTTCCTGCCGGTGGTGCTGCTGCTTTACTTCGTGTTGCCCTGGCGCAATGCGGTGCTGCTGCTGGCCAGCCTGGCCTTCTATGCCTGGGGCGACCTGGCCCACCTGCCGATCCTGCTGGTGTACATCGTGGTGAACTGGGCGGCGGGGCTTGCCATGGCCGATCCGCGCCGAACGGGCATCGTGGCGGTGCTGGGCATCGCGGCCAATCTCGGCCTGCTGCTGGTGTTCAAGTATGCCGGGTTCCTGGTGGCGCAGGTGAATCCGCTGGGCGCGCTGCCGGCCCTGCCGGCGCCGCAGATCGCGCTGCCGCTGGGGATTTCGTTCTTCACCTTCCAGGGCATCTCCTACCTGATCGACATCTGGCGCGGCGACGTGAAGCCGCAGCGCAGCCTGGTGGCGTTCGGCATGTACAAGGCGATGTTCCCGCAACTGATCGCCGGGCCCATCGTGCGCTACCGCATGATCGCCGGGCGCATCGCGGGGCGGCGCGTCTCGCTGCTGCGGTTCCGGGTGGGGCTGCAGGTGTTCATCCTGGGCCTGGCGCAGAAGGTGTTGATCGCAGACACCGTGGCGCTGCCGGCAGACCGCATCTTCGCGCTGCCGGCCGGGGAGCTGACCCTGGCCACCTCATGGCTGGGGGCAGTCTGCTACACGATCCAGATCCTGTTCGATTTCGCCGGCTATTCCAACATGGCGATCGGGCTGGCGCACATGCTGGGCTTCCGGTTCCCCGCCAACTTCAACCGGCCCTACATCGCCCAGTCCGTCACGGAATTCTGGCGGCGCTGGCACATGAGCCTTTCCGGCTGGTTCCGCGACTATCTGTACATCCCGCTGGGCGGCAACCGCGGCTCGGCGGCGGCCACCTTCCGCAACCTGCTGCTGGTGTTCGTGCTGTGCGGGTTCTGGCACGGCGCGAGCTGGACCTTCCTGGCCTGGGGCCTGTGGCATGGCGCGCTGCTGATCGCCGAGCGGGCCGGGCTGGGTGCCGCCGTGGCTCAGCTGTGGCGGCCGCTGCGGCACGGCTACCTGGTGCTGATGGTGGTGCTGGGCTGGGTGCTGTTCCGCGCCGACAGCTTGGCGCAGGCCGGGCATTTCTATGCGGCGATGGCCGGATTTGGGGGCGGCGACGGCCTGGATGCTCCAGCAGCCGCCTTCCTGGACAACCGCGTGGCGGCGGCGTTGCTGGCCGGCGCGGTGCTGTCGGCCTGCGCGATGCCGAAGGGGCGGGGCTGGGTGGTGCGCCCGGGCGGTGGCATGGCGTGGCAGGCCGGGCGCGATGCCGCCATGTATGCCGGGTTCCTGGCCTTGTTCCTGCTGGCCTTGGCGGTGGTGAGCGGAACGACGTACAGCCCCTTCATCTACTACAGGTTCTGAGGGCAGGGCGATGGAGAAACCGCTGGCCACCCCCACCCGCCGGTTGCTGCAGCGCCTGTTCGTTCTTGCCGCGCTTGTGATCCTGGCAGCTCCTGCGGTGATGCAGTTCGCAATCCGCAGCGAGCCGCGGCGGGGCGAGAACCGCGCGCCGGCCGCCTTCCCGGCCTCGCCGGCCACGCTTGCCGCCCTGCCGGCCTGGACTGCGGGGGTGGATGCCTGGTTGCGAGACCATTTCGGCCTGCGCAAGCGCTATCTGGATGCGCTGGACCAGATCCACTACCGGGTCTTCGGCAGCTTCAGTTCGCCACAGATCCTGATGGGCCGCGAAGGTCGGATCTTCCTGGCGTCGCATGTGGCCGGGGAAGGTTATCGCAACAGCCTGATCCGAACGTCCTGCGGTGCCGGGGTGCCGGCGGCGCGGTACGAGGAGATCGCGCGGTCCCTGGCGGCGGTGCTGGAACGCAGCGATGCCGCCAGCCCTGCGCGGCATCTGGCAGTGCTGGTGCCAAGTGCCGCAGCGCTCTACCCGTCGCAATTGCCGGCCTGGCTGGAGCGCCAGTGCCGGGCCTCGTCACCCCTGCTGGAGCGGATTGTCGCCGCGTTGCCTGATCCTCTGCGGGCCCGCGTGGTGAACCTGCAACCACTTCTGGCCGCGCTTGATCCCGCAACCCCGGCGATTCCGCGCCAGAACTTCCATTGGGCCGGGATTGGCCCGCTGCGCAGCGCGGCATGGATCGCCGAGACAACGCTGGAACGCCACGCCGCCTTCCCGATGCCAACACGGGTGGTGCGCGCGCGTTCCGACATCACCGGATTCTTTCCGGGGGTTCGTATTGCGGGTGATGTGACCGTGGCGAATGCGGCGGAGGCGGGGGTGGTATCCTGCATCGGCCCGCCCTGCTTCGAGGCCGCTTTGGGGGCCGACGTGGCACGGTTGCTGGAGGACCTTCGCCGCTACGATGGGCCAGGCCAGGAAGGCCGTTTGCTGATGCTGACCGACAGTTTCGGGGCCTTTGTCGCCGAGGGGGTCACACCCTATTTCCGGCAGGTGGTGCAGGTGTCGCTGAACAATCTGCCGCAGCTTTCAGGCGAACAGCGCGCCCGCTTGCGTCGCGCGCTCATGGAGGAATACCGGCCGGATGTGACGCTGTTCCTGGTTCATGACTGGGCGGCGACATATGCGTGGGACATCATGCTGCGGGACCTGCTGCCGCTGCAGCCATAGCGGCCCCTATCCCAACAGCAGGAACCCGCCGGCCCGCAAAAAGCTGTGTTCTGCAGAAGAAACCAATCGACAATCGCAAAACTGTCACCCTATTCTCGGCTCGGATCCTGCATTTTGACGAAAGACGGCGCGAAAAATGCCGCGCAGGACCGGGGTAGAGGCACTTCATACGGCCCGTAGCAGGCGTTGGCGTGGCAACTCGCGTTCAGCGCAAGGGGAAGGGTGGCTCATGACCGAACGAACGATGGCCCGCGTGATGATGGCGGGCCTGGCATATTTCCTGGCGGCGGGTTCTGCCTTGGCGCAAGGCGCCTGCCCTGCCGCGACGGTGGCCAGCAGCGGCGGCCTGCGTGGGGCGTTCCCGCAGCAATTCGAACTGTCGGAGTTCGAAAAAGCCGCCAACTGCAAGCTGGTCTTCAAGGCCAATCCCGAGATCGAGCAGCTGAATGCCCGCATCGCCGGCAATGGCGCGCTGCCGCCGCTGGCCGAGCGCCTGCCGGCGGAGCCGCTTGTTGTGATGCCGTATGAGTCGATCGGGCGCTACGGCGGCACCTTCGTTGGCCTTTCGGAGGCGCCGGAGGCCGGCACGTCTGATCTGCTGTCGTTCCGGCATGTGAGCCTGGTGCGCTATGCCGACGACCTGGCCACCATCGTGCCGAACGTGGCCAAGGGCTGGGAGTGGAACAAGGATTTCACCGAGCTCACCTTCTTCCTGCGCCGCGGCCACAAATGGTCTGACGGCACGCCATTCACGGCCGCGGACATCAAGTTCTGGCACGACGACCTGATGCACGACGAGAACGTCACCAAGAAGGCCCGGGACTACATCCTGGTCGGCGGCAAGCCGATGACGGTGGAGGTGATCGACGCGCAGACGGTGAAGTTCAAGCTGCCGGCGCCGAAGCCCGGGCTGCTGGCCTTCTTTGCTTCCCACTATTCGCAGCCGTTCCAGCCGGTGGCGTTCATCGGCCGCTTCCATCCCAGGCACAACAAGGATGCGGACGCACTGGCGAAGTCCTTGGGCTTTGCCAATGGTTATGCTGCCGTTTCGGCCTACTATGCCAACTCGGACTGGAAGGACGTGCCCACCCCGATGCTGTCGCATCCGGACAAGGTGGCGCGCCTGCCCAAGGCCACGGCGCCGACGCTGGAATCCTTCATCACGATCACCGAGACGGCGGACGGGCGGCGCTTCGTGGCCAACCCGTATTTCCACATGGTCGATACCGCCGGCAACCAGCTGCCCTATATCAGCCGGTTCAGCGAGGACTACGTGAAGGAGAACGAGGTTCGGCTGCTGAAGGCGATCAACGCGGAGTTTGACTACAAGAGCCAGTCGGTGCAGCTGCCGGCGGCGCCGATGCTGCTGGAGCATCGCCAGAAGGGCGACTACAGCGTGGACCTGCGGCCCACCATCGCCATGCCGACCTTCGGCTTCAACGTGACCTCGGCCGATCCGGAGAAGCGCAAGCTGTTCTCCGACCTGCGCTTCCGCCAGGCGATGTCGGTGGCGATCAACCGGGCGGAGATCAACGAAGTTGCCTTCTTCGGCCTGGGCGAGCCGCGCCAGTACACCGCGTTCAGCCCGCTGCCGCCCTTCGTGCCGGCGGCGCTGCAGGGCCACCTGATCCAGTATGACCCGGCCATGGCGCGCCGACTGCTGGACGAGATCGGCATGCGCGACCGCGACAACGACGGCGCCCGCGAACTGCCGAACGGCGCCCGCTTCACCCTGAACATCCAGTTCGCCACCCAGGGCATGCCCGCCCAGGTCGCTGAGCTGGTGGCGCAGCAGTGGAGTGCGGTGGGCGTTCGTACCACGATCAAGGAGATCACGCCGGACGAGCTGCGCTCTGCCCAGTCCGCCAACCAGCTGGACGTGGTGCCGTGGCTGAAGGGCCAGCCGCTGGCGCTGATCCAGGGCAATGCCGAGCTGTTCATGCCGCCGTTCGAGAACTACTTCGGCGGGCGCATCGGCATGCTGTGGGCCGAATACGTGGAATCCAACGGCGCCAAGGGTGAGAAGCCGCCGGCCTACGTGGAGCAGATGATGGCCGACATCACCGCCTTCCAGTCTGCCGCCCCCGGCAGCAAGGAAGCCAGCGACCTCGGTGCCCGCCTCGCCAAGACCATGACCGAGAGCCTGTTGTGGATCGGCACGGTGCAGGCGCCGGCGCCGGTGTATCACCGCAACCGGGTGAAAAACTTCCCGGAGTTCAAGACCTGGTCGGCCGATTACTACCGCACCTACCCCTACCGGCCGCAGCAATGGTTCCTGTCGGACGGGAAGTAGCCGCCATCCGCGCCGCCCCGGCCAACCGCCCCCCGGCGGGTGACCGGGGGGTGTGGACGGAGGCCTGCCTCACCCCATGATCCTGTTCCTGCGCTTTGCCGTGATGCGCGCCGCCATGGCGCTGATCACCCTGCTGACCGTCTCCTTCATCGTGTTCTCGTTGATGGCGCTGGTGCCGGCGAACTGCGCCGAGCGCTACCTGGCCTACAAGACCACCCAGGGCGAGCAGATCACGATTGCCGATATCCGCGCCGAGGAGCGGCGGCTGGGGCTCGACAAGCCCTATGTGGAACGCTGGGTGCGCTGGGTGGGCAACGTGTTCCTGGAAGGGGATTTCGGCGAATCCTGCATCCTGCGCGTGCGCGTGAGCCAGCTGGTGGGCGACAAGTTCCTGCTGAGCCTGGGCATCTGCGCGGCGGCGCTGATCTTCGCCTATGCCATCGCGCTGCCGGTGGGCATCTTCTCTGCCACCGCCTCCAGCCCGGTGCTGAACAATGTGCTGCGGCTTGTCTCCTACCTCGGGCTGGCGCTGCCGAACTTCCTGCTTGCGCTCATCATCATGCTGATCTCCACGTTGGTGTTCGGCGATTCCATGACCGGTCTGTTCTCCCGCGAGATGCGCGACGCGCCGTGGAGCTGGGACAAGGCGATGGATTTCCTGTCGCGCGCGTGGCTGCCGGTGTTCATCCTGGGCTGGTCGGCCACCGCGTTTGCCATGCAATCGGTGCGCGCCCTGGTGTCGGACGAATACGGCAAGCTGTATGTGATGGCGGCGCGGGCGCGGGGCATCCATGGCGCGCGGCTGTTGTGGCGCTATCCCGCGCGGCATGCGCTGGGGCCGATCATCAATTCGCTGGGCTTCGACCTCAACCGCGTGTTCAACCAGTTGCCGATCGTGGCGGTGATCCTGGTGCTGACGGAATCCGGGGCATTGCTGCTGGAGGCACTGGCGCGCTCCAACGACCAGCAGCTGGCGGGTGCGATCATCTTCCTGCTCACCGGCTCCATTGTGGCGCTGAACTTCCTCACCGACATCCTGCTGGCGCTGGCCGATCCGCGCGTGCGCCGCAGCGTGATGGGGGGCTAGGGCATGGCCACCGCCACCGCGGCCCCGGATCGCAAATCCCGCGAGGCCTATTTCACCGCCAGCCAGGGCGAGCTGATCTGGGCGCGCTTCCGCCGCAACCGCGCCGCCATGGTGGCCGGGGCCGTGCTGGCCTTCATGGTGCTGGTGGGGCTGTTCGCGCCGGTGCTGTCGCCGTACGACCCGACCATCAACGGCCGCAACCGCGACTATATGAACGGCGCGCCGCAGATCCCGCGCTTCTGCGACCACAATGGCTGTTCCTGGCGGCCCTTCCTCTACACGCTGGAGCGCACCCGCTCGATCCAGACCAATTTCCGCTGGGTCACCACCGTGAACATGGAAAAGCGGCGCTACGTGCAGTTCTTCGTGCAGGGCTGGGAATACCGGCTGCTGTCGCTGGATTTCGAGATCCCCGGCACGGAGCTGCGGGTGAACATCCCGGGCATTCCGTTCACCACGCATCTGTTCGGCGTGGACCAGGGCTCGATCCATTTGTTCGGCACCGACAGCGCCGGCAAGGACATCTTCTCGCGCACGCTGCATGCGATCTGGACCTCCCTGGCAGTGGGCACCATCGGGGTGCTGATCGGCTTCGTGCTGGCGCTGGTGATCGGTGGCATCTCCGGCTACCGCGGCGGCTGGATCGACAGCGCGCTGCAGATGGCCACCGACGCGGTGCGCACCATCCCGGCGATTCCGTTGTTCATGGCGCTGGCCGCCTTCATGCCGGCGGAATGGTCGCCGGAGCGGCGCTTCTTCTTCATCGCCACCATCCTGGGGTTGATCAGCTGGCCCACCCTGGCGCGGCGGGTGCGCACCCACCTGCTGACGGAGCGCAACCAGGAATACGTGCTGGCGGCGCAGCTCTGCGGGGCAAGTGGCGGGCACGTGGTCCGGCGCCATTTGCTGCCCAGCTTCACCAGCTACATCATCGTCGATCTCGTGATCTCGTTTCCCTACATGGTGCTGTCGGAAACCGCGCTGAGCTTCATCGGGCTGGGGCTGAAGGACCCGGTGAACTCGCTGGGCGTGATGCTGCAGAACGTGACCAGTGCGGATGTGCTGCTGAACTACCAGTGGTATTTCATCCCGGTGATCTTCTTCGTGGTGCTGGTGCTCGCCTTCGTGTTCGTGGGCGACGGGCTGCGCGACGCCGCCGACCCGTATTCGGACCACCGCTGATGGCCGCGCCGCTTCCAGAAACGCCACTGCTCTCCGTGCAGGATTTGTCCATCCGCTTCCGCACCGATGAGGGGCTGATCACGGCGGTGGATGGCGTTTCTTTCGACATCGCGCCCGGCGAGGTGCTGGGGCTGGTGGGTGAGAGCGGTTCGGGCAAGTCCGTCACCGCCAAGGCGCTGATGCGGCTCAACCCCGGCAACACCGTCTATGCGCCGGAAAGCCGGATCGTGCTGCACGATGAGGGGCGGGCGATCGACGTGTTGGCGCTGAAGCGCGCGCGCGACATGATGGTGGTGCGCGGCGGGCGCGTTTCGATGATCTTCCAGGAGCCGATGGCCAGCTTCGCCCCGGCGCTGACCATCGGCCAGCAGATGGTGGAGCAGCTGGTGCTGCACACCGACATGACGAAGCGCCAGGCGCGCGCGCATGCCATCGACATGCTGGCGCGGGTGGGCATCTCCGACCCCGCTGCGCGGATCGACCAATACGCGTTCGAATTCTCCGGCGGCATGCGCCAGCGCGCCATGATCGCCATGGCGCTGTCCACCCGCCCGCGCCTGCTGATCGCCGATGAGCCGACCACGGCGCTGGATGTGACGATCCAGGCGCAGGTGCTGGATTTGATGCGCGGGCTGGTGGCCGAATACGGCATGGCGATCCTGTTCATCACCCATGACCTCGGCGTGATCGCGCAGATGGCCGACCGGGTGGCGGTGATGTACCTGGGCCGCGTGGCCGAAACCGGGGCGGTGCGCAAGGTGATCCGCACGCCCGCCCACCCCTACACCGCGGGCCTGCTGAACGCGTTGCCCAACGTGAACGACCCCGACGCGCCGCTGACGCCGGTGGCCGGTGACATCCCGAGCCCGCTGGACCGCCCCACGGGCTGCGTGTTCCATACGCGCTGCCCGCGGATGATCCCCGGCACCTGCGATGCCGCTGTGCCCTCGGCCCATGTGGTGGCGCCGGGCCACGTGGCCGCCTGCTTCGCGCTGGCGGGCGTGCCGGCATGAGCACCACCCCGCACCCGATCCATGTCTCGCTCGATGGGCTGTCGGTGCACTACGCACTCGGCCGCAGGCTGTTCGGCACGTCGCCCACGGTGCGGGCCGTTGATGGCGTATCGCTCGACATTCCGCGCAATTCCTTCTTCGGCCTGGTGGGCGAAAGCGGGTCCGGCAAGACCACGCTGGGCCGGGCCATCCTGCGTGCCGCCCCGGTTTCCGCCGGCCGCATCACCTACCGCGATGAGGAGGTGGAGGTGGATGTCGGCGCGCTCGACAAGGCCGGGCTGCGCGACTACCGCACCCGCGCCCAGCTGATCTTCCAGGACCCCTATGCGGCACTCAGCCCGCGCATGACGGTGCGCGACATCATCGCCGAGCCGCTGGAGGTGATGAAGCTCACGAAGTCGCGCGAGGAGACCGATGAGCGGGTGCGCGACATCGCCGCGCGCTGCCGGCTGAACCTGGAGCATCTGCGCCGCTTTCCGCACGCGTTTTCTGGCGGGCAGCGCCAGCGCATCTCGATCGCCCGCGCGCTGGCCGCCCGGCCGCGCTTCGTGGTGGCCGATGAGAGCGTGGCGGCGCTGGATGTTTCGATCCAGGCGGACATCCTGAACCTGCTGAAGACGCTGCGTGAGGAACTCGGCCTCACCATCCTGTTTATCAGCCACGATCTGAGCGTGGTGGCGCATGTCTGCGACATGGTGGCGGTGATGTATCTGGGCGCCATCGTGGAGGTAGGCCCCTCGCGTCGGTTGTTCGCCCAGCCGCGCCACCCCTATACCGGCGCGCTGTTCTCGGCGATCCCGTCGCTGGACCCCGATGATCGTGGCCGCGCGCAGCGGCTGGAAGGGGAGATCCCCAGCCCCGCCAACGTGCCACCCGGCTGCCGCTTCCACACACGCTGCCCCTTCGTGCAGGATCGCTGCCGCAGCGAGGTGCCGGCCTGGCGCGAAGTGGCGCCGCAGCAGCACGTGGCCTGCCATTTCAGCGAGGAACTGGCGCCCCGCCTGACCCGCACCCGCCAACCGGACCCCGCCGCATGAGTGACACACCCTACGACATCGCCAT
>CANHKG010000071.1 GCA_947460455.1 Rhodospirillales bacterium
CGATGGGGCATGGCGGGGCGGGTGCCGCCCCGCATGGTCGCAGGGGCCGCGCGCGGGGCCAGACCACTGCCGGGGACCACCCATTGCGTAGCATGCCACCCTCCTTCCTGCCGAAGCTCCTCGCCCTGGCCCTGGCGGCTGTGCCGCTGGCGGCGTGCGATGCCGGGGGCCTTCTCAGCCACCCGATCCAGGCCCGCGGCAACCGCGTGGACCCGGAGCAGCTGTCCCAGCTCGTGCCCGGCACCTCCACCCGCAACGACGTGATGGCGCTGATCGGCTCGCCCACCACCCGCGCGACCTTCGATGACAACACCTGGCTCTACATCTCCGAAATGACGAAGCCGGTGATTGCCTCGACAAATACCATTCGGGATCAGCAGGTTGTAACCATTTCCTTCGACCAGCAGGGCGTGCTGCGCAAGGTGGAGCGCAAGGGGCCGGAGGATGCGGTACCGGTGGACATCGCGTCGCGCACCACGCCGACTCCGGGCAACGACACCAACTTCCTGCAGCAATTGCTGGGCAATGTCGGCCGCTTCAGCCCGGGCGGCAATATCGGCTCCAGCGGCTCCGGCTCCAATCCGGGTTCGCGCGGCAACTACTGACTTCGCCTCAGGCGAAGTGGCTCCAGCCGCCGGCGGCGAGAGCCATCGGCGCGCCATCCGGCCCCCGCACGGAGACCTGCGGGGCGCCTGACACGAAGCGCCCGATCCGCGTCACCGCCACGCCGCAGGCCACCGCCGCTGCGCGCAACGCTGCCTCGCGCGACTCGGGGACGGCCAGCAGCAACTCGTAATCGTCCCCGCCCGTCAGGCAGCGGGCCCGCAGCGCCGGATCGGCGGCGACCGCCGCGGCGGCTTGGGACGACAGCGGCACCAGCGACGCCTCGATCCCCGCCCCCAGCCCACCGCCGCGGCAGAGATGGCCCAGGTCCTGCACCAGGCCGTCAGAGATATCCATGGCCGCCGTGGCAATGCCGGCCAGGCGCTGCCCCAGCGCCACGCGCGGCTGCGGCAACCGGTAGCGGCCAGCCAGGAAACCATCGGGATCATCGAGCCGCCCCGTGGCCGCCAGCAGCCCCAGCGCGCCATCGCCGATCGTGCCCGTGACCCACACCCCGTCGCCGGGCCGCGCGCCGTTGCGCCGCAGCGCCATGCCGGGCGAAACGGTACCAAGAATGGTGAGAGAAAGGCTGACCGGCCCGGGCGTGGAGGTGGTGTCGCCGCCCAGCACCTGCAGGCCGAATTCCGCCTGGTCGGCCGCCAGCCCCGCAGCGAAGCCGGCAAACCAGGCCTCCGGCGTGTCGCGCGGCACGGAGACCGTCAGCAGGTAGCCCAGCGGCGTGGCGCCCATGGCGGCGAGGTCAGAGAGGTTGGTGCGCAGCAGCTTGCGCGCCACGAGGTCCGGCGGGTCATCCGGCAGGAAATGCACGCCGGCCACCATCGCATCGGCGGCCACCACCAGTTCCCGGCCGACCGGTGGCGCGAACACCGCGGCATCGTCGCCCAGCGCCAGCGCACCGGCACCGGCCAACGGCAAAAAATGCTTATAGATCAGGGAGAATTCGGGAGGAATGGAGCCGGCCATGCAGCCGCGCTCAGCCGCCCTGGAACTCGCCGGTGCGCAGGCGATGGGCAATGCGGTCCAGCACGCCATTCGCCATACCCGGGATGTCGCCATCAAAGAAGCCGTGGGCGATGTCCAGGTACTCGTTGATCACCACGCGCGCCGGCGGCCCGTCGCTCATCCACAGCTCCGCCGCCCCCGCGCGCAGCAGGGCGCGCAGCACAGGATCAAGCCGCTCCATGGGCCAGTCGGCCGAGAGCGTGTCGGCCAGCACCGCATCCAGCGTATCCTGCTGGGCGGTGGCGGTGCGCACGATGCGGCCGAACAGCGGCACGTTGGCATCGGGCGCGCGCCCGTCCTCAAAGCCGCTGCCGGGTTCGGCCCCCAGCCGGTGGCGGACGAACTCGTCGATCACCCGCTCGGCGGAAACCTGCATCTGCTCGGCCTGGAACAGCGCCTGCACGGCGGCCACACGGGCCGAGGTGCGCGGACGGCTGCCAGGCGATTGTGGTCTGGCTTTGGTCATTCCTAGCTCGCCGCGCCGAGCTGGCGTGCGGCACGGATCTGGAGCAGCGCCGCGGCGGCGGCCTCGGCACCCTTGTTGTGGCCGTCCTGCCCGGAGCGAGCGAGGGCCTGGGCCTCGGTGGCCACGGTCAGCAGCCCGTTGCCGAGGCTCAGCGTGTGGTCCAGCGCCACGCGCGTCAGGGCCTGCATCGCCTCGCGGCAGACATGCTCGTAGTGGTCGGTCTCGCCCTTCACCACGCAGCCCAGCGCGACGAAGCCGTCATAGGCCTTGTCCCCCTTCACGGCGAATTGGATCGCCGTGGCCAGTTCCAGCGCGCCGGCCACGTCCAGCACGTCGCAGGTGCCGCCGGCCTCGGTGATGATGCGCACCGCGCCATCGCGCAGCCCATCGACGATCTGGGTGTAGTACGGCGCGCGCACCACCAGCATCCGCGGCGGGCGGCCACCGATCTTCGGCGCTTCGGGCAGCTTGGCGTCGGCCGTGCTCATCGGGGGGTGCTCATGGAAAAATCTCTTACAGCCCGTCGAGCGGGCGCTGGTCGACGATGTTCAGGCCGTAGCCCTCGATGCCGACGATGGTGCGCGGGTGGTTGGAGAGCAGGATCATGTCCCGCACCCCGAGGTCGAGCAGGATCTGCGCGCCGATGCCGTAGTCGCGCAGCGTTGAACGCGGGCGCTCGGCGGCGGCCAGCTGCTTCACGCGTTCCGACAGCGTGGTGGGCCCCATCTCGCGCAGCAGCACGATGGCGCCGCGGCCCTCGCGCGCGATCATCGCCATGGATTGGGTCAGCGCATCGCGCGTGGTCTCGCCCAGCACGTCGTTCAGCAGGTCCACGCCGTGCATGCGCACCATCACCGGGCCGGGCGCTGCGAGGTCGCCCTTCACCAGCACCAGATGCTCGTTGTTTTCCAGCGTGTTGGCATAGACAATCGCCTTCCACTCGCCACCGACGGCATGGGTCAGCGAGCCTTCCGTCACCCGGCGCACGAAGCGCTCGGTGCGGCGGCGATGCGCGATCAGGTCGGCGATGGTGCCGAGCTTGAGGTTGTGGTGCTGCGCGAAGGTCACCAGGTCCGGCAGGCGGGCCATGGTGCCGTCGTCGTTCATGATCTCGCAGATCACGCCGGAGGGGTTGAGCCCGGCGAGGCGGGCGATATCGACCGCCGCCTCGGTATGCCCGGCCCGCACCAGCGTGCCGCCCTCGCGCGCCACCAGCGGGAACACATGGCCGGGGGTGACGATGTCGATCGGCCCGCGCTCCGGGTTGATCGCCACCGCGATGGTGTGGGCGCGGTCATGCGCGGAGATGCCGGTGGTCACCCCGTCGCGCGCCTCGATGGAGACGGTGAAGGCGGTGCTGTGGCGGGTGCCGTTCGATTGGCTCATCAGCGGCAGGCCGAGCTGCTCCACGCGCTGGCGGGTCATGGAAAGGCAGATCAGGCCGCGGGCGTGCCGGGCCATGAAATTCACCGCATCGGGCGTGGCGAACTGGGCGGGGATCACCAGGTCGCCCTCGTTCTCGCGGTCTTCGTCATCCACCAGGATGAACATGCGCCCGGCACGCGCCTCGGCGATCAGCTCCTCGGCGGAGGCGAGGTATTGCGACAGCGACTTGGTCAGCATCTGGCTCATTCCCGGCCCCTCAGGCGGCATAGTCGGCAAGGCGGGCCACATAGCGCGCCACGGTATCGATCTCGATATTGACCTTGTCGCCCACCTTGAGAAGGCCGAACCCCGTCACCTCTGCCGTGTGCGGGATGATGTTCACGCCGAACGTGTCTCCCTCCACCTCGTTCACGGTCAGCGAAACGCCGTCGATGGCAACCGACCCCTTAGGGGCGATGAACCGTGCGATGGCCCCGGGCACGCGGAAGCGCCAGCGCGTGGAGCCCTGGTCCGGCGTGGCGGCGAGCACCTCGCCCAGCCCGTCCACATGACCTGAGACGATATGCCCGCCCAGCTCGTCGCCCACCTTCAGCGGGCGTTCCAGGTTGATGCGCGTGCCGACAACCCAGGCGCCGAGCGTGGTCTTCGACAGCGTTTCGGCCGACGCGGTCACCGCGAACCAGTCCGGCCCCAGCTCCACCGCCGTCAGGCAGCAGCCGTTGCAGGCGATGGAGGCGCCGAGCGGGATGGTGGCCATGTCGGCCCAACCCAAGGGCACGCCCACCACCAGCCGCATGTCCTGCCCGCGGCCGATCGGCGTGATCGCGCGAACCTCGCCCAGGCCGGTGACGATCCCGGTGAACATCAGACCTTCGCTCCCTTCTGCGCCCCGGCTTCGGGTACGCGAACATACTCGCTCAACAGGTCCGCGCCCACCGGCCGCGTGCCGGTGCTGCGGAACCGCGGCATCTGCGCCAGCGCCTCCACACCGAAGGCCTGCGCCGCGGGCCAGCCGTCGCCGCCCATCACGGAGGGGGCGTGGAACCAGGCCAGCCGGTCCACCAGATCGGCGCGCAGCAGTGCCGCGGCAATCTGCGCCCCGCCCTCGGCCAGCAACCGGGTGATGCCGCGCTCGGCCAGCACCCGCAGCCCGGCGGCAAGGTCGATTCCGGCGGGCGAATCGCCCACCTGCACCACGATCACTCCGGCCGATTCCAGCGCCGACACCCGGCGCGAATCGGCGCCGCCGCGGCATAGCACCCAGGTCGGCGCCGCCGCCGCCGTGGCCACCAGGCGGGAGGTGAGCGGCAGGCGCAGATGGCTGTCTGCCACCACGCGCACCATCGGCAAGGGCTTGAAGCCGGGGATGCGGCAGGTGAGGTCTGGATTGTCGGCCAGCACGGTGCCCACGCCCACCATGATCGCGTCGTGCCGGCCGCGCAGCGCATGGGCCATGCGGCGCGCCGGTTCCCCCGTGATCCACTGGCTTTCGCCCGTGCGGGTGGCGATGCGGCCATCCAGCGTGGAGGCCAGCTTCAGCGTGACCAGCGGCCGGCCGCGCTGCACGCGGGTGACGAAGCCGGCCACCACATCCGCCGCCTCATCCTCCAGCACGCCTTCCACCACCTCGATCCCCGCCGAACGCAGCCGGGCGAGGCCGGCACCGTTCACGCGCGGATCAGGGTCGCGCACCCCCACCACCACGCGCGAAACGCCGGCGGCCACCAGCGCATCGGTGCAGGGCGGCGTGCGGCCATGGAAGCAGCAGGGCTCCAGCGTCACGTAGGCGGTCGCTCCACGGGCCGCGGCGCCAGCCATGGCCAGGGCCTGCGGTTCCGCATGCGGGCGCCCGCCCTGCGCCGTGGTGGCCCGGCCGACCACGCGCCCGTCCTTCACGATCACGCAGCCCACGGAGGGGTTCGGCCAGGTGCGCCCATTGCCGCGCCGCGCCAGCGAAAGGGCGGCGCGCATATGCGCGGCATCCTGCGCCCCGGCCGTCACGGCTTCGGATCCGGCAGGGTGTCCTCGCCGCCAAGCCCGCCCAGGAATGCTTCGAAATCCTTGGCTTCGCGGAAATCGCGATACACGGAGGCGAAGCGCACATAGGCCACCTCGTCCACCTCGCGCAGCGCGGCCATCACCGCCTCGCCAATCGATTTGGAGGGCACGTCGCTGTCGCCGGAGGCCTCCAGCTGACGCACGATGCCGTTCACGATCCGCTCCAGCCGTTCTTCCGAAACCGGCCGCTTGCGGATCGCCACGCGGATGGAGCGCACCAGCTTGTCGCGGTCGAACGGCACGCGGCGGCCATCGGTCTTCACCACAGTGAGCTCGCGCAACTGCACGCGCTCGATAGTGGTGAAGCGCTGGGTGCAGGCGGGGCAGAAGCGGCGGCGGCGGATCGTCATGCCGTCGTCGCTCGGCCGGCTGTCCTTCACCTGGGTCTCGTCATGGCCGCAGAAGGGACAGCGCATCGGGGCAGCCTAGCGGGTGTAGATCGGGAAGCGCGCGCACAGCTCCTTCACCCGCGCGCCTACGGCCGCTTCCACCACGGCATTGCTGCCGTCGTTGGAGGCGGAGAGCCCATCGAGCACCTCGCCGATCATCTGGCCGATCTGCTGGAACTCCGCCACGCCGAAGCCACGCGTGGTGCCGGCCGGGGAGCCGAGACGCACGCCGGAGGTGATGGCGGGCTTCTCCGGGTCGAACGGGATCGCGTTCTTGTTCGCCGTCATGTGCGCCCGCTCCAGGCTGGCCTCGGCCGCCTTGCCGGTCACGCGCTTGGGGCGCAGATCCACCAGCATCAGGTGGCTGTCGGTGCCGCCGGTGACGATCGCCAGCCCTTGCTCGACCAGCGTGGCGGCCAGCGCGCGGGCATTGTCGACCACGGCCTGCTGATAGGTCTTGAACTCCGGCCGCAGCGCCTCGCCGAAGGCCGCGGCCTTGCCGGCGATCACATGCATCAGCGGCCCGCCCTGCAGGCCCGGGAACACCGCCGAGTTGAACTTCTTGCCCAGGTCGGCGTCGTTCGAAAGGATCATGCCGCCACGCGGGCCACGCAGCGTCTTGTGGGTGGTGGTGGTCACCACATGCGCGTGCGGCAGCGGGCTCGGGAACACCCCGGCCGCCACCAGGCCGGCGAAATGCGCCATGTCCACCATGAAGAACGCACCGACCTCATCGGCCACGCGGCGGATGCGGGCGAAATCGATCACGCGCGGATAGGCGCTGCCGCCGGCGATGATCAGCTTGGGCTTCTCGGCGCGGGCCATCGCCTCCAGCTGGTCGTAATCCAGCAGCCCGTCCTCGCGCCGCACGCCGTATTGGATGGCGCGGAACCACTTGCCGGAGAGGTTCGGCGCCGCGCCATGGGTCAGGTGCCCGCCGGCATCCAGGCTCATGCCCAGGATGGTGTCGCCCGGCTTCACCAGCGCCAGAAACACCGCCTGGTTGGCCTGCGCGCCGGAATGCGGCTGCACGTTGATGTAGCTGCAGCCGAACAGCAGCTTGGCCCGCTCGATCGCCAGCGTTTCCGCCACGTCCACTTCCACGCAGCCGCCGTAATAGCGCCGGCCGGGATAGCCCTCGGCATACTTGTTGGTCAGCACCGAGCCCTGCGCCTCCATCACGGCGGCGGAGACGATGTTCTCGCTGGCGATCAGCTCGATGCCGTCCTGCTGGCGCACCAGTTCGCGGCCGATGGCGGCGGCCAGTTCGGGGTCGGTTTCGGCCAGGCTTGCGGCGAAGAAGCGCTGCAGGCTGGCGTGGTTCGCGCGATCGTTCATGCCCAACCCTCCGGGACGCGGGGAAAGAGCCGGCGTTCTAGACGGTTGCCGGCGCGTCTGCGAGAGGCTTCGCAGCAGGGGAAAGCTTCGCCAGCCGCTGCACGTGCCGCCCGCCCTCGAACGGCGTGGCCAGGAACACGCGCAGGATTTCCTCCGCGGTCGCAGCATCGATCAGCCGCGCGCCCATGGCGATCACGTTGGCATCGTTGTGCTCGCGGCAGAGCCGGGCCGTCTCGCTCTCGCTGGCCAGCGCGCAGCGGATGCCGGCATGCCGGTTCGCCGCGATCGACATGCCCACGCCGGAGCCGCACACCAGCACGCCACGCAGGGCCCGGCCATCCTCCACCGCCGCGCAAACCGCGTGGGCGATGTCGGGGTAGTCCACCCTGTTCTCGTCATGCGTGCCCATGTCGAGCACGGCATAGCCGGCCGCGCGCAATCCATCGGCCAGCTGGCGCTTCAGCGCCGGGCCGGCATGGTCGCAACCGATCGCAATCGTGGGCATGGTCTCGCTATCCATCCCGGGTTCCTATCACGCGTTCGTGCAGCGGGCGAAGCGCGGCACGCCCCTGCTGCCGCAATGCCGCCATGCTTTCGGGCATGTGGTTGGCAACCGGCGCCCCCGCCGCCATCATGCCGCCGAATCGAACGAGGGCGATCGACATGCGCATTCTGGTGCTCGGCGCGGGCGGCATCGGCGGCTACTATGGCGGGCGGGCGGCCGCCGGCGGCGCCGACGTCACCTTCCTGGTCCGCCCCAAGCGCGCCGCGCAGATCGCCGCCAACGGCCTGGTGATCAAAAGCCCGCTGGGGGACGCCACCGTCGCCGCCAAAACCGTGCAGGCCGATACGGTGAAGCCCGGCTGGGACGCCATCATCCTCTCCTGCAAGGCCTACGACCTCGACAGCGCCATCGAGGCGATCCGCCCCGCCGCCGCCGGCGCCAAGATCATCCCCCAGCTCAACGGCATGCAGCACCTCGACAGGCTGGAGGCCGAATTCGGCGCCGAAGCCGTGCTCGGCGGCATGACCGGCATCGCCGTGACGCTGGAGGCCGACGGCACCGTGCGCCACCTGAACACCATGGCCACCTTCGGCTACGGCGCCCGCCTGCCCAGCCAGGTGGCGTTCTGCGACGCGCTGCAGCCGCATCTGGCCAAAGGCGGCTTCGACCTCACCAACTCGCCCGAGATCCTCCAGATGATGTGGGAGAAATGGGTGTTCCTCTGCTCCATCGCCGGCATGAACTGCCTGTTCCGCGGCAATGTGGGCAGCATCGTCAGCGCCAGCACGGAAGCCGCCGGGCTGATGCTGCAGATGGTGGATGAATGCACCGCGGTGGCCACCGCCGCCGGCTTCAAGCCGCGCCCGCCGGCCGATGCCCGCGCTCGCAGCCAGCTCAGCGATCCCAAGGGCCAGTGGATGGCCTCCATGCTGCGCGACCTGCAGAAGGGCGGCGCCGTGGAAGCCGACCACGTGGTGGGCGACATGCTGGCCCGCGCCAAGGGCTTCGGCACGCCGCACACCATGCTCGCCACCGCCTACACCCACCTCAAGGTGTACGAGGCGTCGCGCGCATAGGGCTAGGCCGGCGGCCCCTTCGCCTGCTGCTCGCGGATCTTCGCAGCAACCTCCCGCTGCTTGCGCCGATCGGCCAGCATCTGGGCGATCGGCCGCCGCAGGTACAGCAGCGTCGCGGCGATCCAGAGCAGAATGGCGATGGAGCCGACGATCCAGTTGAACATGCCCTGTCCTAGCGCATCGGCAGGGTGGCAAGGAAGGCCGGAACCCGCGCCAGCGCATCCTCCCGCGCTGCCGGGTCGCCGCCCGTATGCACGATACCGTCGCCACGCTGGCTGGACGGGATGTTGCGCATCTGCCGCACCGGGATATCCACGTCGAAATTGTGCCAGGCACCGGGATAGGCCACCAGGGTCACGTCCGGCCCGGCCTCCTCCGCCAGCGCCCGGCACGGCGCGATCGGGGTCCAATCGTCGGCCTCGCCGTGCAGCAGCAGCATCGGCGCCACCGGCCGCCACCCGCCCAGCCGCGCCGCGGCACGGCAGCCGGGATAGAAGGCCACCAGCCCGCGGATAAGCCCGCGCCGCTCCGAAAGGTCGCGCCCCGCCGCCAGCACCGTGCTGCCGCCATCGGACCAGCCCAGCAGCACCACCCCGCCCGGCGGCGTGCCCGCCCGGTCGAACAGAAACTGCGCCGCCGCCAGCGCATCGCGCCGCCGCAACCCCGCGGCCGTTAACGCCCGGTGCTGCTCCCTGCACTGGGAGCCGAGGCCGCGCGAGCCGAAGCTGTCGGGAAACAGCACGATGTGGCCACGGCGCCGCAGCACCTCGCCCCACTGCGCATCGCGCTGCGGATAGGGCCCGCCGCAGCCATGCAGCGCCACGATGGCCGGCGCCACCACGGGCACGTCCGGCAGCAGCAACGCGGCCGTCAGGGTCACGCCCTCGGGGCCCGGGATCGCCACCGTCTCGGCGCGGGCCGGCAGGGTCAGCAACAGCAGCAGGAACAGAATGCGGCGCATCGGCGCATGCTAGCGCAGGCGCTTGCCGATCCACAGCGCCGGCAGGAAGCAGCCCGCCTGGATCACCACGATCAGCGGCGCGGTGGCCACATCCAGATGAAAGCTCGCCAGCACGCCAAGCACGCAGGCGCTCACCGAAACCCCGGTCGCCACCGCCATCATCGCATCGAACCGCCGCGTCGCCACGAACCCGATCGCCCCCGGCGCGATCAGCATCGCCACCACCAGCACGATCCCCGTCGCCGCAAGAGCTGCCACGATCACCAGCGCGAGGCCCACCAGCAGCGCGATCTCCAGCCGCCGCGCATCCAGCCCGATCGCGCGCGCATGGGCGGGATCGAAGCACACCAGGAACAGGTCACGCCGCCGCGCCCAGGCCAGCAACGCCACCGGCACGATCACAGCCGCCGTCTCCGCCACCTCCGCCCAGGTCACGCCCAGCACATTGCCGAACAGGATGTGGCTCAGGTGCTGGTCGGTATCCACCTTCACGAACAGCACCAACCCGGCGGCGAACATGCCCGCGAACACGATCGCCAGCACCGCATCCTCGCGCACCCGCGAATTGCGCCGGATGTAGCCGGTGGCCAGCGCGCAGCCGAGGCCCGCCGCCAGCGCCCCCAGCTTCGTCGACAGCCCCGCGAGATGCGCCAGCACGATCCCCGGCAGCACGGCGTGGGAAACCGCATCGCCCATCAGCGACCAGCCCTTCAGCACCAGGTAGCACGACAGCACCGCGCAGCCGGCGCCCACCAGCATGGCCACGATCAGCCCACGCAGCATGAATTCATGCGCCAGCGGCGCCGTGAACCACTCGATCACGTAACCGGCCTCGCCCGGCGCCATGCCGCCAGCCGCCCGTGCTTCGGCGCCAGCAGGAAGGTGGCCAGGAACACCAGCGTCTGCGCCACCACGATCAGCCCGCCCGTGGCGCCATCCATGAAGTAGCTCACATAGGCCCCCACCGCCGCGGTGGCGGTGCCGATCGCCACCGCGATCACCAGCATGCGCACGAACCGGTCGGTCAGCAGATAGGCCGTGGCACCCGGCGTCACTACCATCGCGATCACCAGGATGGCGCCCACCGTCTGCAGGGCCGCCACCGTGCAGGCGCTCAGCAGCACGAAGAACAGCACCCGCAGCCGCCACGGGTTCAACCCCACCGCGCGGGCGTGGCTGGCATCGAAGAAGGCCAGCATCAGGTCGCGCCAGCGCAGCAGCAGCACCGCCAGGGATACGCCGGCGATGGCCACCACCTGCACCACGTCCTCGTCGGCAATCGCCAGCACGTTGCCCATCACGATGGTCTGCACGGAGATGGAGGCCGGATGGAACGAGACGATCAACAGCCCGGCCGCGAACATCGCGGTGAACACCAGCCCGATCGCGGCATCCTCGCGCAGCACCGTCACCCGCTGCACCGCCGCCATCGCCAGCGCCGCCAACATGCCAGAGGCGAAGGCGCCGGCCGCATAGGGCAGCTTCAGCAGGTAGGCCAGCGCCACCCCGGGCACCACGGCGTGGGAGAGCGCATCGCCCATCAGCGACCAGCTTTTCAGCACCAGGTAGCAGGACAGGAACGCGCACACGCCGCCCACCAGCGCACTCACCCAGATGGCGCGCGCCATGTAGGAATAGGTGAAGGGCTCCAGCAGCAGTTCCATCACGTCGCGGCCGGCCCCTGCCCCGGCGGCACCACGGCCTGGTTGCCTCCGGGCCCGTACAGCACCAGCGGGTGCTCATCGTCGGTCAGCACCGTCACGTGGCGCGCATCGGCATCATCGTGCAGGTCGGCCCCGCCCAGGCGCACATGGCGCAGCGCCGCCCCGAAGGTCAGCGCCAGGTTGGCGGCGGTGAAGGTGGTCTCGGTCGGCCCGAAGGCCAGCACGGTGCGGTTGAACAGCACCACCTGGTCGCAGAATTCCGGCACGCTGCCCAGATTATGGGTGGAAACCAGCATCAGCCGCCCCTCGCCGCGCATCTCGCGCATCAGGGTCACGATCGCCTGCTCGGTGGTCAGGTCGATGCCGGTGAACGGCTCGTCCAGCAGGATCACCTGCGCCCCCTGCGCCAGTGCGCGGGC
Organism: Rhodospirillales bacterium; assembly: GCA_947460455.1. Taxonomy (GTDB): domain Bacteria; phylum Pseudomonadota; class Alphaproteobacteria; order Acetobacterales; family Acetobacteraceae; genus CAMDGX01. The sequence goes on from CANHKG010000071.1 coordinate 11,889, forward strand.
CAGGAAGGCGCGCTTCTTCTGCCCGCCGGAGAGTTCGCCGATCTGGCGCGTGCGAAGGGCCGCCATCCCCACCCGCTCCAGCGCCGCATCCACCGCCGCCCGGTCCGCCGCGCGCGGAATCCGCAGCAGGCCCATATGCCCGTAGCGCCCCATCATCACGACATCCTCGACCAGCACCGGAAAATTCCAGTCCACGTCGTCGCTCTGCGGCACATAGGCCACCAGGCCCTTCTTCAGCGCCTCATCCACCGCCAGCCCGCCGATGCGGATCGTCCCGCCACCCGGCGCCACGAAACCCATCAGCGCCTTGAACAGGGAGGATTTGCCGCTGCCGTTCACCCCCACCAGGGCGCAGATCGTCGGCTGGTCCAGCATGAACCCCGCCCGGTCCACCGCCACCACCCCGTTGGGGTAGCGCACGGTCACGTCGCGGACCTCCAGGGATGCCGTCATGTCCCGAAGCCGCGCGCGACCGTCTCCACCGTCACCTCCAGCAGCTTGAGGTAGGTCGGCACCGGCCCGCCGGCCTCGCTCAGCGAATCGACATAGAGCACGCCGCCGTAGCGCGCGCCCGTCTCCCGCGCCACCTGCCGCGCCGCCCGTTCGCTGATGGTGCTTTCGCTGAACACCACCGGCACCTTGTTGTGCCGCACCGTGTCGATCAGCCGGCGGATCTGCTGCGGCGTGCCCTGCTGGTCGGCGTTGATCGGCCACAGATAGGCCTCGCGCAGCCCGAAATCGCGCGCCAGGTAGCTGAACGCGCCCTCGCTCGTCACCAGCCAGCGCTGCCCTTCCGGGATCTTCGCCAGCCGCGCCCGCAGCGGCGCCTCGATGGCGCGCACCTGCTCGGCATAGGCGCGCGCATTGGCGGCATAGGTCGCGGCCTGCGCCGGATCCAGCGCCGCCAGGGCCTTTCGGATGTTCTCGATGTAGATCAGCGCCGAACTCGGCGACATCCAGGCATGCGGGTTCGGCTTGTCCAGGTACGGCCCCTCGCGGATCGGCATCGGCACCACGCCTTCGGACACCACCGCACTTGGCACACCCTTCGCGGTGTCGATGAACTTCTCGAACCAGCGCTCCAGGTTCATGCCGTTCCACAGCACCAGATCCGCCCCCTGGGCGCGCACCACGTCCTGCGGCGTGGGCTGGTAGTCATGGATCTCCGCACCCGGCCGGGTGATCGATTCCACCACCGCCGCCGTGCCGGCCACGTTCTGGGCGATGTCCTGGATGATGGTGAAAGTGGTCACCACGCGCGGCTTCCACCCCGGCGGCCGGCCCGCCTGCGCCCAGGCCGGCGCCGCCACCAACGCAGCGGCACTGCCCAACAGGAATCGACGCGACACCACCTCGTGCATGCCCATCCTCCTCTCCCGCCGCGCAGCCCCCTGGCCGCCGCGGCCGTCGTAGCGGGGGCGCCGACACGATGCCTGCACCATACCATGTCCCCACGACACGAATATGATGCCAAGGCTACACTTTCTTCAAGCCCCCGAATGCCCCACCCAACCGGTTGATCCGCCACGCCGCTTTCGCCATGGTGCCCGCCGATACCAGGAGCCCGCATTGCCCCGCCGCCCCGCCGACGCGCAGCAGCGCCAAGCCGCGCCCGACCTGCCCGCCGAGCCCACCCAGGCGGGCCGGTTCGAACAGGCGCGCCGCGTGCAATCCATGGCGCTGCTGGAAGACTATGCGGAGCTGATCGCCGACCTGCACGCCACAGGCGGCGAGGCCCGGCCGACCGACATCGCCCGCCGCCTCGGCGTCACCCACGCCACCGCCATCAAGGCGATCACCCGCCTGAAGCGGGAGGGCCTGGCCACCGCCCGCCCCTATCGCGGCGTGTTTCTCACCGAGGAAGGCGAACAGCTCGCCGCCCGCGTGAAGGCCCGCCATTTGCTGGTGGTGGAAGTGCTGCGCGCCATCGGCGTGCCGCCCGACGCGGCGGAGCAGGATGCCGAGGGCATCGAGCACCATGTCAGCGACATCACCCTGCAGGCCTTCGCGCGCTTCCTGAAAGGGGTGAAGTAGCCGTCAGTCCCCCATCGGCGGCATCTTCGGGAAGCTCACCATCCCTTCCACGAAGGGGAACCAATGCTGCGCGCTGTCGCGGAAGATATGCGCCTCGGGCACGAAATCCCGCGCATTGTCCAGCGTGCCCGCCGCGATCATCGTGATCCCCGGCATCAGCGCCACCTCCGCCAGCAGGCGGGAACCGCAGACCGGGCAGAAGGCGGTGGTGACACCCTTGCCGCTGCCGCCGGTATGCGTATGCCGGGTCAGCGCCCCTGTCACCGCAACGGTCGGGGTCGGCACCGCCACCTCGCAGGAGAAGGCGCTGCCGGTGCCGCGCTGGCAGTCGCTGCAATGGCAGGTGCCGGTGAACACCGGCTCCGCCTCCGCCCGGTAGCGCACCGCGCTGCACAGGCACCCGCCCTCGAACACCGCCATCATCCTCTCCCCTGTAACGGTGGCCCATCCTATCGGCGGGCCACCCTCACAAAGAAGATAAAACGATGACAGGCGGGATCAGATGATCCCCTTCTTCTTCAGGCTCTCATAGGTCTTGCTGTCGATCCCCAGCAGGTCCTGCAGCACCTCGCTGGTGTGCTCGCCCAGCAGCGGCGGCGGGATCCGGTAATCCGCCGGCGTCTCCGAAAGCCGCACGGGGTTGGCGATCACCGTCACCTCCGCGCCGCTGGAGTGCTTCATCTGCACCTCCATGCCGCGCGCCTTCACATGCGGGTCGTCGAACACCTGCTTCAGCGTGTTGATCGGCCCGCAGCCGATCTTCAGCGCCTCCAGCTTCTCCACCCACCAATCGGTCGGGTGCGTCTTCATCACCGGCGTCAGCGTGTCGGTCACCAGCTGCCGGTTCGCCACGCGGGCCGGGTTGGTGGCGAAACGGGGATCGGCCAGCAGAGCCTCCAGCCCGAACGCGTCGCAGAAGCGCTTGAACGTGGCGTCGTTGCCCACGCTCAGCACCATGTAGCCATCCTCGGTCGGGAACACCTGGTACGGCACGATGTTGGGGTGCTGGTTGCCCAGCCGCGCCGGGTTCTCGCGCGTGGCCAGGAAGTTCATGCCCTGGTTCGCCAGCCAGGCCACATGCGTGTCCAGCATGCCGATATCCACCTGCTGGCCCTGCCCGGTCTTCTCCCGATGGCGCAGCGCGGCCAGGATGCCGATGCAGCCATAAAGCCCGGCGAACAGGTCGGCCACCGGCACGCCCACCTTCTGCGGCAGCCCATCGGGCTCCCCGGTCAGGCTCATCACCCCGCCCATGCCCTGGATCAGGCTGTCATAGCCCGGCCGCGGCGCATACGGCCCGGTCTGCCCGAACCCGGTGATGGAGCAGTAGATCAGCCCGGGGAATTCCTCGTGCAGCTGCTCATAGCCCAGGCCGTATTTCGCCAGCGCGCCGACCTTGAAGTTCTCCACCAGGATATCGGTATCGGCCAGCAACTGCTTGGCGATCGCCTGGCCCTCCTTGGTGGCGATATCCAGCGTCACCGATCGCTTGTTGCGGTTCACCCCGATGAAATAGGCGCTCTCCTCCGTCCCCGGCATCACCGGCGGCGCGAATCCGCGCGTGTCGTCCCCGGCCCCGGGGCGCTCGATCTTGATCACCTCCGCGCCGAGGTCGCCCAGCATCTGGGTGCAGGTCGGGCCCGCCAGCACGCGGGTCAGGTCCAGAACCCGCAGGCCCTTCAACGGGCCGTGGGCGTCCTTGATGTTCATCGGCGTTCCATCCTGCAGGCCGGCGCCCGCGAGGGGCCGTTTCGTTTATGTTTCCAAGGGTTGCCAAAGTAGATGCGCCCCGCCCCGCTAGCAACGCCGACTTGCGTCCTACCCCCCGAAGCAGGACAGAATATGCCGCCAGGGAGGCCCGCATGACCGCATCGCTCCAGATCACCCCGCCAGACGCCATGGTGGACGTGCCACGCCGCATCACCGCCGCCGGCTTCGCCCCCGGCCGCCCGGTGGAGATCACCGCCGACCTCACCCAGAACGACGGCACGCGCTGGCGCAGCCACGCCACCTTCGTGGCCGACGCCAACGGCACGCTCGACCTCACCCAGGATGCCCCGCTCTCCGGCGACTGGAAGGGCGTGGAGCCGATGGGCCTCGTCTGGTCCATGCGCAGCATCGGCGCGGGCGGCGAGGCGCGCGGCCAGACGGAGCCGCTCACCATCCACATCACCGCCCGCGGCATGGGCCACATCGCCCAGGCCAGCTTCACCCAACGCTTCCTCGCCCCCGGCGTTACCCGCACCGAGATCCACGAGCGTGGCCTGGTCGGCGCCCTGTTCACGCCCCCCGGCCCCGGCCCGCACCCGGCGCTGGTCATGCTCGCCGGCTCCGGCGGCGGCATCTTCGAAACCCGCGCCGCCTTGTTCGCCGCGCACGGCTACCAGGCGCTCGCCCTGGGCTACTTCAACGCGCCCGGCCTGCCGCCGCGCATCTCCGGCACCAGGCTCGAATATTTCGAAACTGCGCTGGATTGGATTCGCGAAACCCTGAAGCCGAAGAACGATTTCATCGCCGTCTCCGGCGTCTCCCGTGGCGGCGAACTCTCGCTGCTCCTCGGCGCCACCTTCCCGCAGAAGGTCAGCGCCGTCATCGCCTACGTCCCCTGCCACTTCACCAACGGCGTGCTCAACGCCGGCCATCCGGGCCAAGACCGCCACGACCCCACCTGGACCCTGAACGGCGAATACCTCCCGGCCCTGGCCGCCAACAACCGCACCGCCGATTGGAGCATGTTCGACAACGACCGCCAGGCGAAACGCCAGACCCCCGCCTTCCTCTCCTGCCTCGGCGACCCCGAAGCCATGGCCCGCGCCCGCATCGCCATCGAGCGCATCCAGGGCCCGGTGATGTTCATCAGCGGCAGCGACGACCAGCTCTGGCCCAGCGAGGTGTTCAGCGAAATGGCCGAGAAGGACCTGGCCGACCGCCAGTTCCGCCACCCGGTCCGCCATGTGCGAAACCCCGATACGGGGCACACCATCAGCTTCCCCTACCAGCCCACCACGGTCATCCGCCGCCCACACGCCGTCAGCGGCCTGTTCATGGTCTATGGCGGCACGCCCCCGGGCAACGCCCGCGCAGCAGAACGCTCCTGGCAGGAGGCACTGGCCTTCCTCGCCCAGGCCACCGGCCGGGCATAAACGGCCTAAAACGGCAGCACGCTCCGCACCGCCCGCTTCGCCGCCCCCGCCGCCTGCTTGCCCGTGTCGATCATGGCGCGCGCGGAGCCACGCGCCCACGCCGTCCAGTAGCCGGACTGGTCCAGCTCCGTATCCCGCGCGCCCACCTTGTTGCCGGCCAGCACCGCCGGCTTCGGTGTCAGCGCGTGCAGCAACACCAGCTTCCGGCCGCTGCCGTTCTCCAGCACGGAATCGCGCATCTCCACGCCGCTGCCGGTGCCCGAGAGATCACGCAGCATCACCGCCGCCGCCTCGGCTGCCGGCCCGCGCGCGAAGGTGGTGCCGCGCACCAGCAACCCGCCGCCGTCCACCAGCACCAGGTGGCGCACCTCGCCCCCCGGCCCGTCCTCGAACCGGCTGTCAATCACCTCGGTCCGCGCCACCCCGCGCGCCCGCACCACGTCGCAGCCCCGCGCCCCCACGAACCGGCTGCGCTCCACCACCAGCCGCGCCGTCTCACCGATATCCAACGTCGGCACGCAGCGCTCGCCGGCCACGCCGTTGCGCTCGAACACGCTGTCCCGCACCGCGATCGTGGCATCCGGCTGCGGTGCCGAAAGAATGCCAGACTGGTTGTTCACGAACCGGCTGTGTTCCACCGTCAGCCCGCGCCCCTCGGCCCGGATTCCCGCCCCGTTGCCATCGCCCACCCGGGCCCGCGCAAAGGTCAGGTGCCGCACCGTCACATCCGCGCCGCCGATCACCAGGATCGCCTTGCCCTGGCAGGTCATGTCCGTCAGCACCGCCGGAGTCGCGGGATCGGCGGGCCCGGTGAAAATCAGGCGCTGCTGATAGAACACGCCGCAATCGTAGTACTCGCCCGGCGCGAATTCGATCGTGTCGCCATCCTTGGCCACACGCGCCGCCATGCCGGGGCCCTTCAACGCCTCCTCCGGCCCCACCTTCAGCACGGCCGCACTGGCCGCGTGCGCGCTGCCCAGCAGCACGGCGGTGGCCAGCACGGCGCGCACCAAGGTCATGACCGAGTCTTCAGCTCCACCCCGGCCAGCGCCTCCGGCAGCTTCGCCACCGCGGTGTGGTCCTGGCCCGGCCCCAGCAGATGGCTCGCCGCCGCCCACAGCTCGCGGCACTGCGCCGCGAACGGCGTCGGCACCGAACCCTCCCGCCCCAGCTCCAACGCGATGCTGAGGTCCTTCACCATCAACTCCAGCGAGAACCCGGAATCGAACCCGCGCGACAGCACGAATTGCCGGAATTTCTTCTGGGTCGAGTTGTTCATGCCGGTCGAGGCATTGATCACATCGGTCATCAACCCGGGGTCAAGCCCGAATTTCTGCCCGATCAGCAGCGCCTCGATCCCGATCAGGAACCCGCCGGCGCTCACCAGGTTGTTCAGCGCCTTCATCGCCTGGCCCGCGCCCACATCGCCGCAGCGCGTGATCGTGGTGCCCATCGCCGCCAACACCGGCCGCGCCCGCTCGATCGCCTCTTCGGGCCCGCCGACCATGATGGCCAGCTGCCCGGTCTTGGCCCGCGGCACGCCGCCGGAGACTGGCGCATCGATCAGCACGCACCCGGCCTCGGCCAGCTTCAGCGCCAGCGCCTGCGTCACCGCCGGCTGGCCAGAGGTCATGTCGACCACGATGCTGCCCGGCTTCAACCCGGCCAGCACGTTGTCCTCCCCCTCGGCCAGCACGGCACCCACATGCGCGCTGGTCGGCAGCATCGTCACCACCACGTCGGACTGCGCCGCCAGCTGCGCCAGCGTGTCCGGCGCGGTGCCGCCCAATTGCTGCACGAAGTTGTTCGCCACCTCGCGCCGCGCATCGGCCACCGCAACAGCAAACCCGCCTTTCAGCAGGTTCGCCGCCATCGGCCAGCCCATATTGCCGACGCCGATAAACCCAACCGGCGTGTTTCCTGGCGTGCTCACTTCGCGTCCATCTCCTTGAACACCCCGTCGGCCACCTTGAACGCATCCAGCCCGGCGGGAATGCCGGCATAGATGCAGGCCTGCAACAGGATCTCCTTGATCTCGTCCCGGCTCACGCCATTCGTGATCGCCCCGCGCAGATGCAGCTTCAGCTCGTTCGGCCGGTTCAGCGCCGTCAGCATCGCCAGGTTCAGCATCGAGCGATGCTTGCGGTCCAGGCCGGGCCGCGTCCACACGTCGCCCCAGCAATACTCCGTGACCAGCTTCTGGAAATCGACCATGAACTCGCTGGCATTGGCGATGGAGTTATCCACGTACTCGCCGCCCAGCACCGCGCGCCGCACGTCCAGCCCCTGCTGGAACAGCTTGGAGGAGAACTCCGCCCGCCGCTTCGGCGCACGCTTCGCCGCCGGCGCCGCGGCCTTGGCCGCCTTGGGGGAAGCGGCCTTCGGGGCGGCAGCCTTCTTCACGGCCGCCTTGGCGGCGGGTTTCTTCGCAGTCTTCGCGGCGGCCTTGGCCATGGTGGATTCTCCTCCGGTCGTCATTGTTGCTGCGAAGGGATTGCCAGCCGCCGCGTCAATCGGCAAGCACATTGAAAATCCCCGGAGGAAGTCACGATGTCCGCCCCGCTCTATGAGATCTTCGCCCTGCGCTACGCCCACCTCGCCGAACGCAACCAGGGCAGCAACCTGATCTTCCCCGACGACCACGAAGCCCCCATGCCGCTCGACTTCTTCGTCTGGGTGATCAAGGGCGCCAATGAGGAAGCGGGGGGCCGGGTCATCATGCTGGATACCGGCTTCGACGCCGAAAGTGCCGCCCGCCGCAACCGCAGCTGGATCCGCTCCCCCATCGCCGCCCTGTCCAGCATCGGCGTGAAGCCGGAAGACGTGCAGGACGTGGTGCTGAGCCACCTCCACTGGGACCATGCCGGCCACTGGCACGAGTTGCCCAACGCCAAGTTCCACGTGCAGGATGCGGAGATGGAATACGCCACCGGCCGCTGCATGTGCCACGGCCCCATGCGCCTGCCCTTCGATGTCGAGCAGGTCTGCACCGCCGTCCGCTTCGTCTATGCCGAACGCGTGAAGTTCCACAACGGCACCGGCGAGATCGCGCCCGGCGTCCACGTCCACAAGGTCGGCGGCCACTCCAAGGGCCAGCAAATCCTCACCGTCCCCACCGCCCGCGGCAACGTGGTGCTCGCCTCCGATGCCGCGCATTTCTGGCACAACATCCGCCGCCGCTCGCCCTTCGTGCTGCTGCACAGCCTGCAGGACATGATCGAGGGCTGGGTGCTGTGCGAGGAACTCGCCGACAGCCCCGACCACATCATCCCCGGCCACGACCCGGAGGTGACCCGCCGCTTCCCCAAGCTGCCGACCGATGAGAACACCGTGCTGCTGCACATGAACCCCAGCGCCTAACCTTTTTGTTCCGGTACCGCGGCGCCATGTGATCCACATGCGCCGCATCCTCCGCTGGGCCGTCCGTCTGGCCGCAGGCCTCGTCGTGCTGCTCGCCGTGGCAGCCGGCCTGGCTGCGGCCGCGCTGTGGAACACGCTCCCGGGCGGCAGCCACAGCGCCACCATCGCCGGCCTCGCCCAGGGGGCGACGGTGGAACTGGACGAACACGCCATCCCGCGCATCCGCGCCGCCTCCCAGCGCGATGCCGCCGCCGTGCTCGGCTACCTCCACGCCCGCGAGCGCCTGTTCCAGATGGACATGATGCGCCGCGCCGCCGCCGGCGAACTCTCCGAAATCGCCGGCGAAGCGACCCTGCCCACCGACCGCCTCATGCGCACAATCGGCCTGCGCCAGAGCGCGGAACGGGACGTCGCCGCACTCGATCCCGAAAACCGCGCCATGCTGGAAGCCTATGCCGCCGGCGTGAACGCCTGGATCACCGCCCGCGGCCGCTTCAGCGCCGCCGAATTCCTCCCCCTCGGCGCCCCCCGCCCCTGGACACCAACGGATTCGCTGCTCTGGGCGAAAACCATGGGCCTCTACCTCTCGGCCAACTGGCGCACCGAACTCGCCCGCGCCCAGGGCCACAAGGCCCCCTGGCCGCCCACCGGCTCCACCGCCGCCCCGCACGCAGCCCTCGACCCAGCCCTGGCCGAAACCGCAACCCGCCTCGCCGCCATCCTGCCCAGCTTCCCCGATCCCTTCACCCTGCCCGCCAGCGCCAGCAACGCCTGGGCCGTCGATGCCCGCCACTCCGCCACCGGCGCGCCGCTCCTGGCCGGGGACCCGCATCTCGGCTTCTCACTCCCCGGCATCTGGTACCTCGCCCGCATCGACACGCCCGAAGGCACCCTGGCCGGCGCCACCGCCCCCGGCGTCCCCTTCGTCGTCATGGGCCATAACGGCCGCATCGCCTGGAGCTTCACCACCAACGGCGCCGACGTGCAGGACCTCTTCATCGAAACCCCCATCTCTTCTCAAGGATTGGGCGGCCCCACCCTCTACCTCGCACCCGAAGGCCCCCGCCCCTTCGTCCTGCGCGAGGAACGCATCCGCATCCGCGGCCGCGAGGATGAAATCCTGAAAATCCGCGAAACCCGCCACGGCCCCGTCATCAGCGACCTCGCCAACCCCGCCGGCCCCATCCTCGCCATCACCATGGCCAACCTCGCCCCCGGCGACACCTCCGCCGCCGGCCTGCTGGCCCTCAACCGCGCCCCAGACCGCGCCGCCGCCGCGCTGGCCGCCGAACGCATCAACGGCCTCGTCCAGAACATGACAATCGCCGACCGCCGCGGCATCGCCCTCTACGTCACCGGCCGCGTCCCGCTCCGCCGCGCCGGCGACGGCACC
>CANHKG010000072.1 GCA_947460455.1 Rhodospirillales bacterium
CAGGCGAGCGCACCGTCGACGGGCTCTGGTCCGCCATCGGACGGATCATCGACACCTTCACGCCAGCAGAATGCGCCAACTACTTCACCGCGGCAGGCTATGATCCAGACTGATCGGCTAACGCTCTAGGCGCGTTCTTTTTCTTCAGAAAAAGAAGGCTCTTCCTTTCACGCCATCCCTTCATGCGCGAACAGCGAAGGCGCCCCACCGGTGTGGATGAACACCACATGCTGGTCTGCCCGCCAGCGCCCGGCCTGGAGCAGCGCGATGAGCCCGGCGAGCCCCTTGGCGGAATAGACGGGGTCCAGCACCAGCGCCTCCTGCCGGGCGGCGAGGCGCAGCGCCTCCAGCGTGGCTGTGTGCGGCACGCCATAGGCCGGGCCGGCATGGCCGGCGACCACTTCCAGCGTGCGGGGATCGAAGGGCAGGCCGAGCAGCGCGGCGGCGCCGGTGGCGTAGCGGGCGACATCTGCGCGCACGCGGTCTGGTTCCGCGTCGATATCGATGCCCACGATATCGGTGCCGGGAAGGCCCGCCACGGCAAGCCCGGCCTGGGTGGCGCCGCTGCCGGAGCAGAACACGATGGCGGCCGGGGTGAAGCCCTCTGCGGCGCATTGCCCGGCGATCTCCAGCGCGCAGGAGGCGTAGCCCACGGCACCGAGCGGGCTGGAGACGCCATAGGGCACGAGGAACGGGCGCCGCCCCTCGGCGCGCAGGGTTTCAACCAGGGCGGCGATGGCGCCGTTGCGGTCGCCGGTCCAGGGCACGTCGTGCAGCGTGGCGCCGAACAGCCGGTTGAGCAGCGCGTTGCCGGAGGTGCCGTAGGCCGGCCCCTGGGGTGCCACGCGGCCATGATACACGGCGAGGTGGCAGGCGAGGCCGAGTTGCGCCGCGGCCGCAGCCACCTGGCGCTGGCTGTTGGATTGCACAACGCCGCCGGAAACCAGCGTGTCCGCGCCCTGTTGCACGGCCTCATGCAGCACGAGGTCCAACTTGCGCAGCTTGTTGCCGCCCAGGCCGCGGCCGCAGAGGTCTTCGCGCTTCACCCACAGGCGCGGGCCGCCGAGATGGGCCGAGAGGCGGGGCATGGGTTCCAGCGGCGTGGGCAGGGTGGCCAGGCCGAGGCGGGGGAAGCGGGCGAGGCGCTGGGCGAGGCCGGCGGCCATGCTCATGCGGGCAGGAGGCTCGCGGCATGCTCCAGCATGGGCAGCGGCACCTGGTACGGGCTGCCGGGCGTGGCAGCGCCCTGGGCCTCCCCTACCACATAGCCGTAGCGCAGGCCGCAGACGGAGGCGAGCGACCAGAAGACCGGCGAGGGGTCGGCGGGGCCGAGCAGCTCCAGCACCCCGGCGCCTTCCGGGCAGAAGATGCATTCGGCCAGGGCGCCGCCCTGGGGAGCAACCACGGCGCTGGCGTGGCGCAGCAGGGCGATGCGATCGGCCAGCGACGTGCGGTCGGCATCCACCAGGGTGAAGCCGCGCGCAGCCAGGGTGGCGGCCACCAGCGGCTCGTTCAGCAGCCTGCCGGCGAATTCGGCCGAGCGCAGGTAGAGGCGCCTGGGCCCGGGCGGTGCCATGGGCACCAGGGCCGCCAGCGCCTGTGCCGTGCTGCGGGCCAGCGGCGAGACCTCGGCCAGGCCGAGCCGGCCGGTGACGACGAGGTTGGTGCAGGCCACCGCCTCCTCCGCCAGCCAGTCGGCCGCGGCGGTGAGGTTGAGCAGGGCCAGCATCTCCTCCAGCCAGGGCGCGCGGGCGGCCTGCGGCAGCAGAACGCGCAGCTCCGGGTGCTGGCGGCGCAGGCGGGCGGCGGTGACGAGGCGCGGCAGCAGGGTGAGCATGCCGTGCGGATCGCTCTCCCAGCCCGGCCCGAAGGCGAGCAGGGACTGGGCCGCGCTGGTCTGGCGCGCCGCGGCGGGTGCGGGCGGCGGGGGCTGCGGCAGCGTGTCGGCCAGGGCGAGGCCCTGGTGCAGCACGGTGCCGCTGCCGCTGAGCACGATGGCCTGGTCCAGCTGGGCGATCAGCGTGGCGGGCAGGGCGTAGCGGCCGGAATCCGGATGCAGCAGCGCGGCCCCGTGCGGGGCGATATCGGGGTTGATGGTGGTGGCGAAGAAGGGGGGCGCGCGCACCACTTCGGCGGCGGCCTGCAATTCCGCCATGTGCGGCAGGGCGCCGGAGGCGCGCAGCGCGGCCAGATCGGGGCCCGGCGCCACGGCTGGGGTGGCAGATGCGGAAGGTGCCGGCTGCAGGTGCCAGTCCAGCCATTCGTCGAAGCTGCGCTCGGCCTCACCCTGGCGGTAGCGCAGGGCGGGGCTCCACCAGGCCAGGCCGAAATGCGCGGCCACCGCGGGATGCACCGGCGCCTGCTGGTCGGCGAAAAGGGTTGCGAGCCCGGGCAGCACGGCGGCGAGGCGGGCATCATGGCTGCCGGTGCCCAGGGCGGCGATGGCGGGGTGGCCCAGCAACTGGGACATGGCCACGGCCAGCAGCGGTTCGGCGGGATGCAGGGCGCTGTGGAACAGCCGTTCCTTGCGGAAGCGGGCGAGCACGAAGCCGGCCAGATGGATGTCGCACCCCTCCTCGCGGCGGAACATCTCCCGCGCCACGAAGGCGTGCATGCGGTCCAGATCCACCAGGGTGTTCAGCGCCACGGCCTCGTAGGCCGCGCGGCGGCCCGAAGGCGGGGCGGCGCTGCGCAGCACGCCAAGGGCGATGCGGTCGCCGAACGCGGCGGGCACGCCGGGCAGGGCCCCGCGCGGCGGGTGCTCGGCGGCCAGCGGCCACAGGCTTTCGAATTCCAGCCGGGGCAGGGTGATCAGCGCGCAGCCGGGCGGCAGCAGGGCACGCTCCGCCGGATCCAACGCGCCGGCCTCGGCCAGCACCACGGCGGCGCGCGCCAGCACATCGGGCGCGGCACGCGGGCGGCCGCCGGGCAGGCTGGGGCAGAGATGCAGGTCTACCGCCTCGGCCAGGCCGGGCACGGCACCCAGCTGTTCCACCAGGGCGCCCACCACGTGGCCGCCGATGCCGAGCAGGGCGGGGCGGCTCACGGCACGGTCAGCGCGTCGGGCGGGGCGGGGTCTGGCTGTAGTCGTAGAAGCCGCGGCCGGACTTGCGGCCAAGCCAGCCGGCCTCGACATACTTCACCAGCAGCGGGCAGGGCCGGTACTTGCTGTCCGACAGGCCTTCGTAGAGCACCTGCATGATGGAAAGGCAGGTATCCAGCCCGATGAAGTCGGCCAGTTCCAGCGGCCCCATCGGGTGGTTGGCGCCCAGCTTCATCGCGGTATCGATCGCCACCACGGAGCCGACGCCCTCGTACAGCGCATACACCGCCTCGTTGATCATCGGCACCAGGATGCGGTTCACGATGAAGGCGGGGAAATCCTCCGACACCGCCGTGGTCTTGCCCAGCGTGCGCGACAGCGCCTGGATCGCCTGGAAGGTCGGTTCGTCCGTGGCGATGCCGCGGATCACCTCCACCAGCTTCATCACCGGCACCGGGTTCATGAAGTGCATGCCGATGAACTTCTCGGGCCGGTCGGTGCTGGCGCCAAGGCGGGTGATGGAGATGGAAGAGGTGTTGGAGGCCACCATGGCGGAGGGCTTGAGGTGCGGCACCAGTGTCTTGAACACGGCGCGCTTCACGTCTTCCTTCTCGGTGGCGGCCTCGATCACGAAGTCGCAATCGCCGAAGGCGGCATAGTCGGTGCTGGTGGTGATGCGCGCCAGGGCCTCCAGCTTGTCCAGCTCGGAGATCAGGGTGCGGTTCACCTGGCGATCCAGGTTGCGCCCCATCACGGCCATGGCGCGGTCCAGCGCATCCTGCTTCACGTCCAGCAGCACCACCGGGAAGCCGGCAAGCGCGCAGACATGGGCGATGCCGTTGCCCATCTGGCCGGCGCCGATCACGCCGACCGTCCGGATCACAGGCATCTCGGCGCTGGCCGCCGCGGAATCAGACGCGGCGGCCGGCGCCTGGACGTTCATCAGCCGCGCTCCAGCTCGGCGGCGAGCTCCGGCAGGGCCTGGAACAGGTCGGCCACCAGGCCATAGTCGGCCACCTGGAAGATCGGTGCCTCCTCGTCCTTGTTGATGGCGACGATGACCTTGCTGTCCTTCATGCCGGCCAGATGCTGGATGGCGCCGGAAATGCCGACGGCCACATACAGGTCGGGGGCGACGATCTTGCCGGTCTGGCCCACCTGGTAGTCGTTCGGCACGAAGCCGGCATCGACGGCGGCGCGCGAGGCACCCACGGCGGCGCCCAGCTTGTCCGCGATCGGGTCCAGCAGCTTGAAGTTCTCGCCGTTCTGCATGCCGCGGCCACCGGAAACCACCACGCGGGCGGCGGTGAGTTCCGGGCGCTCGCTCTTGGAAAGCTCGGCCGAGATCCATTTGGAAACCACCGGCGAATCAACCGAAGGCGCGGCCTCGATGCTGGCGGAGCCGCCTTCGCTCGCCACCGGGTCGAAGCTGGCGGCGCGCACGGTGATCACCTTCTTGGCGTCGCTGCTCTTCACCGTCGCCATCGCGTTGCCCGCGTAGATCGGGCGCACGAAGGTATCGGCATCCACCACGCCGGCGATGTCGCTGATCGGCTGGCTGTCCAGCAGGGCGGCCACGCGCGGCATGATGTTCTTGCCGATGGCCGTGGTGGCGGCCATCAGGTGCGAATAGGCCGGTGCCAGCGCCAGGATCAGCGCGGACATCGGCTCGGCGAGGTTGTTGGCGTAGGCTGGCGCGTCGGCCAGGATCACCTTGGCAACGCCGGGCAGCTTGGCGGCGGCATCGGCGGCGGCCTGCACGCCGGAACCGGCCACCAGCGCATGCACTTCGCCCAGCTGGGCGGCGGCGGCGATGGCGGAACGGGACGGCTGCTTGATCAGCCCGCCCTCGTGGTCGATCAGGACAAGAGCGGTCATTCTCAGATCACCTTGGCTTCGTTGCGCAGCTTCTCAACCAGCTCGGCCACCGAGCCGACCTTCTTGCCGGCCTGGCGCTTCGCCGGCTCTTCCACCTTCACCACCGTCAGGCGGGGGGTGGGGTCCACGCCGAGATCGGCGGGCTTCATGGTGTCGATCGGCTTCTTGCGCGCCTTCATGATGTTCGGCAGCGACGCATAGCGCGGCTCGTTCAGGCGCAGGTCGGTGGTGATGATCGCGGGCAGGGTCAGCACCACGGTCTCCAGCCCGCCATCCACTTCGCGGATCACGGTCATGCTCTCGCCCTCGATGGTCACCTTGCTGGCGAAGGTGCCCTGGGACCAGCCGAGCAGGGCGGCGAGCATCTGGCCGGTGGCCGACATGTCGTCGTCGATCGCCTGCTTGCCGAGGATGATGAGGCCGGGCTGCTCCTTCTCGGCGATCGCCTTGAGCATCTTGGCGACGGCCAGCGGCTGCAGGTCGACATCGGATTCCACCAGGATGCCGCGATCGGCCCCCATGGCGAGGGCGGTGCGGAGGGTTTCCTGGCACGCGGCCACGCCGAGGGAGACGGCGATGATCTCGGTGGCGGCGCCCTTTTCCTTCAGGCGCACGGCTTCTTCCACCGCGATTTCATCGAACGGGTTCATCGACATTTTCACGCCGGCGGTTTCCACGCCGGTGCCGTCGGATTTCACCCGAACCTTGACGTTGTAGTCGACCACCCGCTTGACGGGGACAAGGATTTTCATGGGCTGCCGTGCCGTTTCCTGGATGAGGGTGGGGCGTTCGACGGTCGCCAGGAACAGCCCGCGCCCGTAGGTTCGCACCTGCGAAATAGATGGGCCGGACCATAGTTGCGCGCTTGCGCGGCTGTCAAACGCCGGCAGGTCAGGGCTGGCATCAGGACTTGGAGATCAGCAGCAACAGGCCGAACAGGGCCAGGGCGACGAATTGCAGGCCGATGCGCGCCTGCATCAGGCGGTTCTGGCGCGTGCCGTCGGTGTTGCGGGCAAGGCCCACCAGGCCGGCGAACAGCACGCCGAGCGTGGCGAGCATGGCGAGAACAACCAGGATCATCAGCGCTGTCTTCATGCCAGCTAGCTAGGCACGCAGGCGCGAAGGCGGCAACGCTTATCCGTCGGGGCTGCCCGGCGGCCGCCGTCGGGTTGACGGATCACGCATCGACCTCACACCGGCATTGACACCGCCCGGTGCGCCATGATGGGGCTAACCGCATGAGACCGAACCCCACTGCCCGCGCGTGGCCTGCCCTGCTGGCCTGGCTTGCCCCCGCTTGGCTCCCATTGGTCTGGCTGGCCCTCGCCGGCCCGGCGCTCGCCCAGCCTCAGCCCCAGCCGGCGCCCGCGGTCACGCCGCAGCAGGCGCAGCAGGCGCTGGAGATCCTGCGCGACCCGCAGCGCCGGGCGGAGATCCTCTCGGTGCTGGAAACGCTCGCCCGCGCGGCACCGGGTGGCGCGGGGGCGGCGCGCCCCGCCGCGGCCCCGTCCCAGCCCGCCCCATCCCAGCCCCCCCCGGGCCCGCGCCCGGCGGCCGCCCCGGTGGAGGAAACCAGCGCGGCGGATTCAGGCCCCGCGACACCCCCCGGCGCGGCCCCAGCCCCTGCCCCCGCCGCGGCACCAGCCCCTGCCCCGGCCGCGCCGGACGCCGCGCCGCTGGCGCCAGACAGCCTGGGCGCCCAGGTGCTGATGGGCCTGTCAGACCGCCTGGCCACGCTGTCCGAGGATATCGTGATGGCGGTGCAGACGGTGATCAGCTTCCCGCTGATCGTGCTGTGGCTGGTGCAGCTGGCCGGCGATCCCGGTCGCCAGGGGCTGATGCTGTATACGCTGTGGCGGCTGGCGCTGGTGATGGGCACCGGGCTGGCCGCCGAATGGCTGGTGGCGCGCGCCCTGCGCCCGCTTTACCGCCGCCTGGCGGAGCGCGTGCCTGCCGGTCCGGTGCCGTCCGCCGCCGAGGAGGTCGGGGAAGGGGCGGATGCCGCGCGGCCCGCCACGCGCCTGGAGGACGAGGCGCGGCAATCCGCGCGCATCTGGGGCCGGGCGCGCCGCATGGGGGGCTGGCTGCGGCGCGTGCCGTTCGGCGTGGCCGCCCTGGCGCTGGACCTGCTGCCGATGCTGGCGGTGCTCGCCACCGGCTACATCCTGGTGGGCGGCGTGTTCGGCGACCAGCCCACGCCGCGGCTGGTGATCCTGGCCGCGATCAACGCCTATGTCGTGTATCGCCTGCTGAACGGCATGGTGGGCATGCTGGTGGCGCCGCGGGAGGCGCGGATGCGCCTGCTGCCGGTGTCGGACGAGGTGGCGACCTATATCGCGCGCTGGGCCCGGCGCGGCACGGCGGTGGGCATCTTCGGCTACGCCACCATCGAGGCCGGGCTGCTCTTCGGCCTCTACCGCCTGGCGCACGATGCGCTGGTGAAGCTGCTGTTCCTGGCGCTGGCCGGCTTCGTGGTGGCCATCATCCTGCAGCAGCGCACCGCCGTGGCCGCGCGCATCCGCCCGCCGGAGGAAGCGGAGGGGCTGTTCCCCCGCGCCCGCGCCATGCTGGCCCCGGTCTGGCACATCATCGCCGTGATCTATGTCGCCGCGCTGTGGTTCGTGCTGGCGCTGGAAGTGCCGCGCGGCTTCATCCGTCTGCTGATGGTCTCGGTGCAAACGGCCGCCGTGCTGGGGCTGGCGCGCGTGGCGCTGATCCTGGCGCTCGGCGGCCTGCACCGGCTGCTGAACGCCCAGGCAGACGAGCCGGAGGCGGAGCGCCGCATCGGCGTGGCCGGCCGGCTGGCCACCTACGAGCCGATCCTGCGCGCCGTGCTGCGGGTGGTGGTGGTCACGCTGGCCGTGCTGGGCCTGCTGGAGGCCTGGGGCCTGCCGGTGGCGGGCTGGTTCCTGCGTGCCGAGCTGGGTGCCAGGCTGCTGCGCATGCTGGGCTCCGTGGCCCTCACCATCGCGCTCGCGGTGGGGGTGTGGGAGATCGCGAACCTCGCCATCGAGCGCCACCTCGCCGGCCTCGCCGCCAGCGCCCAGGCGGCGCGCTCCGCCCGGCTGCGCACCCTGCTGCCGATGTTCCGCTCCGCCCTGCTGGTGGCGATCTGCGTGTTCGTGGGGCTGATCGTGCTGTCGGAAATCGGCATCAACATCGCCCCGCTGCTGGCCGGCGCCGGCGTGTTCGGCGTGGCGCTGGCCTTCGGCAGCCAACGCCTGGTGCAGGATGTGATCACCGGCCTGTTCCTGCTGCTGGAGAACACCATGCAGGTGGGCGACGTGGTCACGCTGGGCGGCATGAGCGGCACGGTGGAGAACCTCTCCATCCGCACCATCCGCCTGCGCGCGATGGATGGCTCCATGCACATCGTCCCGTTCAGCGCGGTCACCACCGTCACCAACCAGACGCGCGATTTCGGCTACGCCGTGGTGGATGTCAGCATCAGCCTGAACGAGGACCCGGAGCGCATCGGCGGCATCCTGCGCGAGGTGGCGGCCGAGATGCGCGCGGAGGACAAATGGGCCATCGCGATCAGCGCCGACCTGGAGGTGCTGGGCATCGACCGCTTCATCGACAACGCCCTGGTGCTGCGCATCCGCATCCGCACCACCCCGGGCCAGCGCTGGGCGGTGGGCCGCGAGCTGAACCGGCGCATCAAGCAGCGCTTCGATGCCACCGGCGTGCAAAGCCCAATGACCAGCCACCGCGCCTTGTCGCAGCCGCATCAGGTGGACGAAGCCAGTGGTTGATACCAAACGCCTGAAATGCCGACTCTTCCGGCATTTCGGGCGGTTGGTATCGCGCGCCGGGCTGGCCGGTGGCGGCCGACATGAGAGGGGAACGTCAGCGCCATTCCCCCGTTTGCCGTTCTGGCCTAAACCGGCTCACCCCAACCCCATGGCTGGCCCCGCATGCGTTCGCTGTTCTGGCGCCTGATCCTCCTCAGCCCGTTCTTCCTGCTGTTCGTGCTGTTCGCGCTCTCGAACACCGAACCGGCCCGGATCGGGCTGTGGCCGACCGACCTGATGGTGGAAGCGCCGCTCTCACTGATGATCCTGGGCGCCATGGGCCTTGCCTTCCTGTTCGGCGCCATCTCCACCTGGGTGGTGGGCATCGGCGCCCGCATGCGCGCCCGGCGCTTCGAGCAGGAAGCGGTGCGCCTGCGCGCGGAGCTGGAAGCGGCCCAGACGCGCCTCGCCCGCGCCAGCCGGGCCCCCAGCCAGACCATCCTGCCCCCCGCCGGGCGGGACGTGGTGCGGGCATGACCGCGCGGGTCAAGATCTGCGGCATCACCACCGAAGCCGGCATGGACGCCGCCGTGGCGGCCGGGGCCGATTGGGTGGGGCTGAACTTCTTCCCCGCCTCCCCGCGCCACGTCACGCCGCAGCGCGCCGCCGAACTGGCCGCCCGGCCCGGCCTGCCCACGCTGGTCGGCCTGTTCGTGAAGCCCCAGGACGCGGAGATCGCCGCCGTGCTGGCCGCGGTGAAGCTCGACGTGTTGCAGGTGTATGTGGACGCACCCCGCGCCGCGGAGATCCGCGCCCGTTTCGGCCTGCCGGTCTGGCGCGCCGTGGGTGTTTCCGCGGCCGCCGAACTGCCGCGCGATCCCGGCGGCGTGGATGGCTTCGTGATCGAGGCCAAGGCCCCGCCGGGCGCCACGCGGCCCGGCGGCAACGCCGTCACCTTCGACTGGTCCATCCTGGCCGGCTGGCACGCCCCCGCCCCCTGGCTGCTGGCCGGCGGGCTCGGCCCGGACAACGTGGCCGAGGCGATCCGCGCCACCGGCGCCACGGCGGTGGATGTCGCCTCCGGCGTGGAGCGCGAGATGGGCATCAAGGACCCCGTGCTGGTGGCCGCTTTCGCGCGCGCCGCCCGAACTGCCGTGGGCGCCACCTGACGCCACCCGGCAGTGGGGCGGCCAGCGCCACCCGGCCATGCCGACACGGCACGGCCATGCAACGGGCACCGCGGCTAGGATGCGCTTCTTCCCCTGACCAGGGCCGTTCATGGCGCTCTCCACCGCCGCCACGCAGCGCGGCCTGTTCCTGTTCCTCTGCCTCGTCTGGGGCACCAACTGGCTGGCGATGAAGGCCGGCACGGCAGAGGTGCCGCCCGGCATCTATTCCGGCCTGCGCTGGACCGTGGCCGGCGCCGTGCTGCTGATCTTCCTGGCCCTGCGCGGAGACCCGGTGCGCGTGCCGCCGCGGCTCTGGGGCCGGATCATCTGGGTCAGCATCATGATGATCCCGCTGAACGCGGTGATCATGCTCTACGGCCTGCGCCACGTCTCCAGCGGCCTCGCCGCCGTGCTGAATTCCGCCCTGACCCCGATCGCCATGGTCGGCTTCGCCGCCATCCTGGGGCAGGAGCGGTTCAGCCGCCGCCATTTGGGCGCGCTCGCCGTGGGCGTGGCCGGCGTGCTGGTGCTGTTCGGGCCGAAGGCGGCGGTGGGCGCGCTGGATACGCTGGAGGTGCTGGGGGCACTCGGCGTCATGATCGGCAACCTGCTGTATTGCTGGTCCTCCGTCTCCGCCCGGCCGCTGATGCGCTCCCTGCCGCCGGTGCACCTGGTGGCGATCACCAACTTCATCGGCGGCGTGGTGCTGCTGGTCTTCGCGCTGCCCTTCGAGCCCGGCGCCCTGCGCGCGGCGCGGCTGGACTGGAGCTGGGTGGCCTGGCTTTCGTGGTGGTACCTGCTGCTGCCGGCCTCGCTCGGCGCCACGATCATCTATTTCCGGCTGATGCGCGATTGGGGGGCAGGGCGCGTGGGCACCTATGCCTTCATCTCCCCGGTGGTGGCGGTGCTGGTGGGCATCCTGGTGGCCGGCGAGCAGGTGGGGCTGGTGGATGCCGCGGGCATGGCGCTGATGCTGGGCGCCGCCTTCCTGGCGCTGCACAAGCCGGCCAGCGAAAAGGCGGCCGAGGCCCAGGCCAAGGCGAACGAGCCCAAAAACACTTAGGGCGGGGTTTCCCCCGCCCCTCGTTTTCAGGCAATCGCCGGCTTCACCCCGATCGGGTCCAGCCGGTAGCCACCGCCCTCGGTGATCAGCAGGCGGGAATTGCTCGGGTCCGGCTCGATCTTCTGGCGCAGTCGGTAGATATGCGTCTCCAGCGTGTGGGTCGTCACGGCGGCGTTGTAGCCCCACACCTCGTTCAGCAGCACCTGGCGCGCCACCGGCCGGCTGCCGGCGCGATACAGGTATTTCAGGATCGCGGCTTCCTTTTCCGTCAGCCGGATCTTGCGGTTGCGCGCAACGTCCTGCAGCAGCTTCGCCGCCGGGCGGAAGGTGTAGGGCCCGATGGTGAAGACCGCGTCCTCGCTGTTCTCGAAGGTACGCAGCTGGGCGCGCAACCGCGCCAGCAGCTCCGCCAGCCGGAACGGCTTGGCAATGTAGTCGTTGGCACCGGCATCCAGCCCGCGCACCACGTCCGACTCGTCGTCGGACCCGGTGAGCATGATGATCGGCACCTTGATGCCCTGGCGGCGCAGCCGGGCACACAGGTCCCGCCCATCGCCATCCGGCAGGCCAACGTCGAGTATCAGCGCGTCGTAGCGCTCGTTGCCCGCAAGCAGCCGTGCCTCCGCCTCTGTGGCGGTGGCGGCTTCCGCGGCGGTGAACTCGCCGTCGAACGCGAGCTGTTCTGTCAGGACTTCCCGCAAAGCCTGGTCGTCATCCACGATCAGGATGGGGCGCTCGCCCGCCATGCCGTTCTCCTTCTCCCGCCTGCATCCCCGACTTGCGAACAATTCGCCTTGCACCGACCAAAACAGACCGCCGCAATCGAGTCGCAGCAAGCATGCATTGAACGTGCATCTTGGCCAAGGGATGCATGGCCGCGTCACGTTTTCGTGCTGCTGCCCAAATTTGTGGGGCATCGCATCCAGTGCGGGTCGCCATCCGTATAGGCGGCATGCACCTGGCTGGCTAGGCAGGCGCCATTTTGGCCACACATGAGGGTCATGGTAATGCGATCGCGAAACGCCGGGACCCGAATGAATCCAGCAGACCGCCTGCCGCCACGGCCAGAACCGGCACCGACCGACGCGGCCGCCCCGCGCCCGGAGATGCTGGCGCGCCTGCGCGCTGTCCATCGAGCCGCGGGCGAGCTGCGCCGTGGCACCCCGGTGCTGCTGCTGGGCGCCACCCCGCTGGTGATGGTGCCGGCCGAAACCGTGGGCGCGCGCGGCCTGGCGGAGCTGCGGTCGCTCTCGGCCGGGCCCGCGGTGCTGCTGCTCGCGCCCACCCGGGCCGCGGCCTTGATGCGCCGGCCGGTGGCCCAGGCGATGGAGCCCGCCGAGGCCGCGATCGCGCTCCGCACCTCCCCCGCCCTGCTGCAGCCGGAGGTGCTGCTCGGCCTCGCCGACCCCACCGCCGCGCAGATGCTGCCGGAGGAGCCGGTGCCGGCGGATTGCCCCGCCCTGGCGCCGGCCGCCCTCGCCCTGGCCAAGCTCGCCCGCCTGCTGCCCGCCGTGCTGGCCGCCCCCGCGCCCGACGATGCCGCCGCCCGGGCCGAGGCGATGGGATTGATCGCGGTGGGCGCCGAGGCCGTGCTGGCACACCCGGTGGAAGCCTCGCTCGGCCTGCGCCGCGTGGCCGACGTGCCGGTGCCGCTGGAGGATGCGCCCGATGCCCGCATCGTCGCCTTCCGCGCCCCGGATGCGGGGATCGAGCACATGGCGATCCTGGTCGGCCGGCCGGAGGAAGCCGCGCAGGCCGGCGCCGCGCCGCTGGTGCGGATCCACTCGGAATGCTTCACCGGCGACCTGCTGGGCAGCCTGCGCTGCGATTGCGGCCCGCAGCTGCGCGGCGCCATCGCGCGCATGGCGGCCGAGGGCGGTGGCGTGCTGCTCTACCTCGCCCAGGAAGGCCGCGGCATCGGGCTGATGAACAAGCTGCGCGCCTACACCATGCAGGACCGCGGGCTGGATACGCTGGATGCCAACCGCGCCCTGGGCTGGGGGGCGGATGAACGCAACTTCCTGATCGCCGCCACCATGCTGCAGGAACTCGGCATCGACCGCGTGCGCCTGCTCACCAACAACCCGGGCAAGGTCGCCGCCCTCCAGGCCGCCGGCCTGCGCAGCGTGGTGCGCGAGCAGCACGAGATCGAGCCCAACGGCGTGAACGATGAGTACCTCGCCACCAAGGCCCGCCGCTTCGGCCACCTGCTCGGCCTGAAACTGCAACCATGACGGAAGCGATCGTCCACGCCGACGGCCGCCTGGTCTTCCAGGGCCGCACCTTCCGCTGCGCCCTCGGCCGCGCCGGCGTGGTGCCCGCGGAGCGCAAGCGCGAAGGCGATGGTGGCACCCCCACCGGCCTGCTCCCCCTGCGCCGCTTCCACTACCGCGCCGACCGCGTGAAACTACCGCCCACACCCCTCCCACGCGCCCCGATCGCGCCAGACGACCTCTGGTGCGACGCTCCCACCCACGCCAGCTACAACCGCCTGGTGCGCAAGCCCTTTGATGCCAGCCACGAGGAGATGTGGAGGGCCGACGAGCTGTACGACATCGTGGGCGAGCTGGGCTGGAACGACGCCCCGGTGGTGCCATGGCACGGCAGCGCGATCTTCCTGCATCTGGCACGGCCCGATTACGGCCCCACGGCCGGCTGCGTCGCCCTGGTGCGCGCGGACCTGCTGGAGGTGCTGGCAGGCGGGCTGACGGCACTTCGGGTGATCCAGGGGTAGGCCCTTCTTTTTCTGACGCGGAAGAAGCAGAAAGACGTTATTCGCCTGGGTCTCGACCAAGGCAACGCGCCAATGGAAAAACGTTTTTTGTTTCTTTTTTTCAAAAAAGAACACGCTCTCCTGCTGCCCGTGGCCGGCGCCCTGTGGCTCGCGCCGGAGCAAGGCTGGCGCCAGGGCACCGCGTTGGCCCTCGGCGCCGCGCTGGGCTTCGTGATGTTCCAGGCCAGCTTCAGCTTTGCCGGCGCGTTCCGCCGCTTGTTGGCGGAGCGGCGTGGGGCCGGGGTTCGGGCGCAATTGCTGATGATCGCGGCGGCCTCGGTGCTGATCCTGCCGGCGACGGCGTCGGGCGAGGTGCTGGGCCAGGCGGTGCGCGGGCTGGTGTTCGCGCCCGGGCTGGCAGTGGTGGTGGGCGCCTTCCTGTTCGGGGTGGGGATGCAGCTGGGCGGCGGCTGCGCCAGCGGGTGCCTGTTCGGTGCCGGCGGCGGCAGCGCGCGGCTGTGGCTGACGCTGGTGTTCTTCGTGCTGGGCGCGACGCTGGCGAGCTGGCAGTCGGAATGGTGGACGGGCTGGTGGGCGCCGGCACCGGTGGCGCTCGGCAACGTGCTGGGGACGGGGCCGGCGCTGGCCGCGACGCTGGCCGCGCTGGCGGCGGCATTCGCCTGCCTTTTGTGGCTGGAGCGGCGGCGGCACGGGGCGGCAGCGCCGATGCCGCGGGCATTGCTCTGGGCGGCGCTGGCACTGGCGGGGCTGAACGTCGCGACATTGCTGGTGCTGGGCCGCCCCTGGGCGATCACCGCGGCATTTCCCTTGTGGGGCGCCAAGGTGGTGGCCGCGCTGGGGCTGGACGAGCCGGCCTTCTGGCCCTGGTGGGAAGACCCGACGCGGATCGAGGCGCTGCTGCGCCCGGTATGGGCGGATCGCACCACGGCGATGGACCTCGGCATGCTGGCCGGCGCCTTCGTGGCCGCAGCGCTGGCCGGGCGGCTGGCGCGGCACTGGCGGCTCACCGCCGGGGAGGTCGCGGCCAGCGTGCTGGGCGGGCTGCTGCTCGGGATCGGCGCGATGCTGGGCTCTGGCTGCAACATCAGCGCCTATGTGTCCGGCATTGCCTCCGGCAGCCTGCATGGCTGGCTGTGGATCGGCCCGGCGCTGCTGGGCAACTGGCTGGGGCTGCACCTGCGGCCGGGCTTCGGCATTCGGGACGGCTGAACGGGGGATTTGACAAATGCCCATTCCGTCGTGTTGAATTATTCCACTAAATAACGATTCAATGCTGTGAATTCGGAGAAGCGATGCGACGCGCCGCACTCGGGCTGGCCCTGGCCCTGACCTTGCCCACCGCAGCCGCCGCCCAGGCACCGCTGGTGGCGCAGGGCTGTCTGGGCTGCCATGGCGCGAGCGGGGCGGGGTCCGCGGCCATTCCCGGGCTCTCTGGCCGCCCGGCGGCGGAGCTTGCGGCGGCCATGCGCGCCTTCGCGGCCAATGAGCGGCCAGGCACCATCATGGGCCGCATCGCCCGCGGCTACACCGAGGCCGAGATCACCGCACTCGCCGCCCATTTCGCCGCATTGCCGGCGGGAGGTAGCCGATGAATACCACTCTTTCGCGCCGTGGTTTCTTGGCCGCCGCCGGGGCCGCCGCCGGGGCCGCCGCCGGGGCCGCGGTTCTGGCGCGCCCCTCCATCGCCCGTGCCCAGGGCGCCGCGCGCCTGCTGGTGGTCGGCGGCGGGTTCGGTGGCGCATCGGCCGCGCGCTTCGCCCGCATCGCCTATCCCTGGCTCGACGTTACGCTGGTGGAACCGCAGAGCCGCTTCGTCACCTGCCCCTACGGCAACCTCGTGCTGGCCGGCGAACGCGGCATGGCCGACATCACCCATTCCTATGACGGGCTGCGCGCCCGCGGCGTGCGGGTGGTGCATGATTGGGTGGAGGGCATCGACCCGGTGGCGAAATCCGTCCGCCTGCGCGGCGGCGCTTCGCTGGGCTATGACCGCATGATCCTCTCCCCCGGCATCGCGCTGCGCTGGGGCGCGATCGAGGGCTACGACGAAGCCGCCTCCCAGCTGCTGCCCCATGCCTGGGTGCCGGCCGATGGCGGGCAAACGGCACTGCTGCGCCGCCAGCTGGAGGCGATGGAGGATGGCGGGGTGGTGGGCATCGCCATCCCCGGCAACCCGTTCCGCTGCCCGCCAGGGCCGTATGAGCGCATCAGCATGATCGCGCAGTACCTCAAGCGCCATAAGCCGAAATCCAAGATCCTGGCCCTGGATGCCAAGGACGCCTTCAGCAAGCAGGCGCTGTTCCAGGATGGCTGGAAGCAGCTCTATGGCGACATGATCGAATGGGTGCCGCTGTCGAAAGACGGCAAGGTGGTGCGCGTGGATGCCGCCACCCGCACGCTGGAGACGGAGTTCGGCGCCAAGCACCAGGTGGCGGTGGCCAATATCATCCCGCCGCAATCCGCCGCCCGCATCGCCATCTCCGCCGGGCTCGCGGACAATTCCGGCTGGGTGCCGGTGAACCCGCGCAGCTTCGAATCCCGCGCAGCCCCGGGCATCCATGTGGTGGGCGACGCCAACAACGGCGCGCCGATGCCGAAATCCGGCTTCGTGGCCAACAACACCGCCAAGCAGGCCGTGGCCGCCGCCGCCGCCCTGCTGCGTGGCGAGGCGGTGCCGGAGGCGGTGTATTTCAACACCTGCTACAGCCATGTCGGCGACGAGTACGGCATCTCCATCGTCGGCGTGTTCCGCCCGACCGATACGGGGATTGCGGAAGTGCCGAACTCCGGCGGCGTCTCCCCGCGCGGCGACCTGCCGGAGCAGCGCCGCGCCGAGGCGGCCTATGCCGATGCCTGGTACGCCTCCATCACCGCGGATGCGTGGGGGTGAGGCGACGGGTTTTCCTCGCCGCCAGCCTCGCGCTGGTGCCCTGGGCCGGGCAGGCCGCCGACGCCACGGCGCTGGAAGCGGCGATCGGCGATGCCGTGCCGGTGGAAGGTGGCATTGAGCTGCGCGTGCCCGCGGTGGCGGAGAACGGCGCCCAGGTGCCGCTGGCCATCGTGGCCGACAGCGCGATGACCGCCGAGGACCACGTGGCGGCAATCCACGTCTTCGCCCCCGGCAACCCCACCCCGGGCGTGGCGAGCTTCCACCTGTTCCCGGGCCTGGCCCGCGCCGAGGTGCACACCCGCATCCGCGTGGCGGAGGAACAGGCGATCCTGGTGCTGGCGGTGCATGCGAACGGCACCGTGCGCCGGGCCAGCGCCGCACTGAAGGTCACCCGCGGCGGGTGCCTTTCGTGAGTACCCTACCCGGCACCCCCCGCCTGCGCATCCCGGCCCGCGCCAAGCCAGGCGAGGTGATCGAGCTGCGCATGCTGATCGACCATCCGATGGAAACCGGCCTGCGCCACGACGGCAGCGCCGCCCCGCCGCGCGACCTGATCGAACGGCTGGAAGTGCGGCGCGACGGCGCGCTGGTCTTCGCCGCCGACCTGGGCCGCGGCACGTCGCCGAACCCCTATCACGTGGTGTTCCTGCGCCTGGAGCGCAGTGCCGAGATCACCGTCAGCTGGACAGACGCGCGCGGCCGCATCGCACGGGCGGCGGCCCGGGTGGCCGTCGGCTGAGCCTCCGCCCCGCGATGATATCCACCGTGCCGGCACGTGATGCTGGCAGGGACGAAATCACCGAACGTGTCGCCGGAGCTGTACTGGATCGTCACCCAGATCAGGGTGGCAGCGGCCAATGCTGCGGTGTTTTGCATAAAGCCACCCTCGGTTCGAATGCGGCATCGGCGGCGCTCTACCTCGCGCCTGCGACTGCCAAGCGGGCCTTGCATAACCCTCCAGGGGATCGTGCGGCGGGCGCAAAACGCAAACTCCACCGGTAGCGGCAGCCGGGGCTGCCAGCCGCGGCATTTCACGGTAACGTGAGTGCATGGATTTGCGTTCCGCCTTGGATACCGTCGTCTTCCCCGCCCTGCTCGGCGGCTCTGCGGCGGAGCTTATGGCGCTGCTGCGCCAGTTCGATGCCTCTGAACGCTGGCCGGCCGCGCGCATGGCCCAGGCCCAGGCGATGCAGCTGCGCCTGGTGCTGCGCCAGGCGATGACCATCCCGTTCCATGCCGCCCGGCTGCGCGAAGCGGGGTTGGCCGAGCCGCCCGAGGACGACACCGCCTTCTGGGCCGCCTGGCGCCGGCTGCCGGTGCTGCGCCGGCAGGATCTGCAGGAGCAGGGCGCGGCGCTGCATGCGCCGGCGGTGCCCAAGGCGCATGGGCCGGTGATCGAGGTCGCCTCCGGCGGTTCCACCGGCCAGCCGGTGCGGGTGCGCAAGGCGGGGCTGGAACGCCTGCTTTGGCTTGCGCTGCAGTTGCGCGAAGAGGAGTGGAACCGCGAGAACCCGTTGGCCACCATCGCCCGGCTGCGTGGTGTCCCTTCGGGGCTTGCGCCGGAGATGGTTGCCCAGGCCCGCTCCGCCCAGGGGCTGCTGCTGCCGGACTGGGGGCCGCCCGCCACGCTGCTGTGGCAGACCGGTCCGATGGGGCTGATGGACAGCCAGCTGCCGGTGGCGGTGCAGGCGAACTTCGTGGCCCGGCTGGTGGCGGAATACCTGTTCATGTTCCCCTCCAGCCTGCGCGTGCTGCTGCAGCATTGCCGGGACCACGCCATCCGCTTCCCGGCCCTGCGCAGTGTCTGGACCCTGTCCGAAGCGGTGGAGCCGGAGCTGCGCGCCCTGTGCCGGGAGGTGCTGGGGGTGCGGATCGTGGACAACTACTCCTCCGCCGAGACCGGCTACATCGCGCTGCAATGCCCGGCCAGCGACGCCTATCACGTGATGAGCGAGACGGTGCTGCTGGAGGTGGTGGACGAACACGGCGCGCCCTGCCCGCCCGGCGCCACCGGGCGTGTGCTGGTGACACCGCTGCACAACTTCGCCATGCCGCTGCTGCGCTATGAAATCGGCGACGAGGCGGAACTCGCTGAGGGCTGCCCGTGCGGGCGCACCCTGCCGGTGCTGGCCCGCATCCACGGCCGCATCCTGGACCACCTGCTGCTGCCCGACGGCACCCGCAGGCGCGCCGACGTGCGGCACTACGACCTCTCCCGCATTGCCTCGCTGCGGGAATTCCAGGTGGTGCAGACCAGCCGCGAGGCGATCGAGATGCGCATGGTGGTGGCCCGCCCGCTGGACGCGGCGGAGGCGGCGGCGGTGCGCGCCGCGCTGGTGAAATCCTTCGGCGCGGGCTTCCGCTACGACCTGCGTTTCATGAACGCGATCCCGCGCACCCCGGCCGGCAAGCTGCGCCCGTTCCTGTGCGAGGCGGTGTAGGCGAGGCTGGACATCCGCCCCGCCCTGGCCCCAGCCTTCCATCATGCCGAACGCGCCCTTCGACCTGACCGTGACCGACCTTGAGGACCTCGCCACCGGGGCCTGGATCCTGGGGACCGGGGGCGGGGGTGATCCGTATTTCTCGCTGCTGGAGGCCAAGCTGCACCTCGCGGCCGGGAAGGGCGTGCGGGTGATCGATCCGCTGGGGTTGCCGGATGATGCGATGATCGGCTGCGTCGGCCAGATGGGGGCGCCGCTGGCGATGCAGGAGCGGATGTGCGACGGCCCGGTGATCGCGCGGACCGTCACGATGATGGAGGCGCATCTGGGGCGGCGCTTCGATGCGCTGATGCTGTGGGAGATCGGGGGCAATAACGGGTTCCAGTCGATCCTGGCCGCCCAGTTGCTGGGGCTGCCGGTGGTGGATGCGGATGCGATGGGGCGGGCGTTTCCGCAGGCGGACATGACCAGTTTCGCGATTGCCGATCTGAGCGCCGCGCCGTGGACGATGGTGGATATCCGGCAGAACTCCTTGATCTTCACCGAGGCGGTGGACTGGGCGTGGATGGAGCGGATGACGCGGCGGATGTGCGTGGTGCTCGGCTCCACGGCGGCCACCTGCAAGGCGCCGCGGACGGGGGCGGAGGTGAAGCGGGCGAGTTGCCTGCACACGCTGTCCTGGGCGTTGCGCATCGGGCGGACGGTGCGGGCGGCGCGGGCGGCGCATGCGGATGCGGTTTCCGCCGTGGTGGCGAGCGAGGGCGGCGTGATGCTGTTCACCGGCAAGGTGGGCGATGTGATGCGCCGGGCCACCGAAGGCTGGCTGCGCGGCACGGTGCAGCTGGAGGGGCTGGGCGGCGATGCCGGCCATGCCATGCGGATCGATTTCCAGAATGAGTGGTCGGTGGCGTGGCGGGATGACGAGGTGGTGGCCACGGTGCCGGACCTGGTGATCCTGCTCGACACCGCCTCGGGCGAGGCGATCGGGACGGAGACGGTGCGGTTCGGGCAGCGGGTTTCGGTGATCGCGCTGGCGGCGCCGCCGGTGCTGACGACGCCGAAGGGGCTGGCGCATGTGGGGCCGCGGGCGTTCGGCTACGACCTCGATTTCCGGCCGCTATTCGGAGAACGCGCATGATCCGCGTTGGCATCGATGTCGGCGGCACCAATACCGATGCGGTGCTGCTGGATGGCACCGCGGTGCTGCATGCCGCCAAGGCGGGCACCACTGAGGATGTGACCGGCGGCATTCTGGCGGCGCTGGCGGCGGTGCTGCAGGGGGCGGGGATCGCGGCCGGTCGTATTGGGGCGGTGATGATCGGGACGACGCATTTCACCAATGCGGTGGTGCAGCGGCGCGGGCTGGCGCGGATCGCGGCGGTGCGGGTGGGCTTGCCGGCGGCGGCGACGCTGCCGCCCTTTGTCGATTGGCCGGCCGATCTGCGCGCGGCGGTGGAAGGCCCGGTGGCGATGATCCGCGGCGGGCATGAGGTGGATGGGCGGGCGCTGGTGCCGTTCGACGAGGATGCGATGCGGGCGGCGGCGCGGGAGATTGCGGCTTCCGGCGTGGCGGCGGCGGGGATCTGTGCCGTGTTCGCGCCGCTGAATGCGGCGGATGAGCAGCGCGCGGCGGCGATCCTGGCGGCGGAGGCGCCGGCGGTTTCGGCCACGCTGTCCCACGCGCTGGGGCGGATCGGGTTGCTGGCGCGGGAGAACGTGGCGCTGCTGAACGCTGCCCTGGTGCCGATGGCCGCGCGCACCGTGGCGGCCTTTCATGCCGCGCTGGCCGGGGCCGGGATCGATGCCCCGCTCTACATCACCCAGAACGATGGCACGGTGGCCACGGCGGAGGAGGCGGCGCGGTATCCGGTGCGCAGCTTTGCCTCTGGCCCCACCAATTCGTTGCGCGGGGCGGCGTTCCTCTCCGGCCTGGCGGACGCGATGGTGGTGGATGTGGGTGGCACCACGGCGGATGTGGGCAGCCTGGTGGCCGGGTTCCCGCGCGAGGCGAACAACGTGGTGGAGGTGGGCGGGGTGCGGACGCTGTTCCGCATGCCTGATCTGGTGAGCATCGCGCTGGGCGGCGGGACGCTGGTGGACAAGGCGGACCCCGCGCTGGTGGGGCCGGTGAGCGTGGGGTTCCGGCTGAAGGAACGGGCCTTGGTGTTCGGGGGTCCCGACCTGACCTGCACCGATATCGCGGTGGCGGCGGGGCTGGTGGCGTTGGGCAATCCCGCGCGGGTGGCGGGGTTGGATGGCGGGTTCGTGCGGGCGGCGCTGGCGCGTATCCATGCGCTGGCGGCCGATGCGGTGGACCGGATGCGGGCCGATGCCACGCCGCGGCCGCTGGTGGCGGTGGGCGGGGCGGCGTTCCTGGTGCCGGACGGGATTCCGGGGATCAGCCAGGTGGTTCGGGTGGCGCATCAGGGCGTGGCCAATGCGCTGGGGGCGGCGATCGCGCAGGTGAGCGGGGAGGTGGACCAGGTGTTCCAGGGCCTGTCGCGCGAGCAGGCGCTGGAGGAGGCGCGGCGCGTGGCGACCGACCGGGCCGTGCGGGCCGG
>CANHKG010000073.1 GCA_947460455.1 Rhodospirillales bacterium
GAGGAAGGCCAGGCCCGCGCCCAGCGCTGGCAGATCCAGCTGGCTGGGACCGCGCAGGATGCGCTGGCCAATGTGATCGTGATGCAGAGCTTCACCCGCCTCGCCGCGGAGCAGAGCTTGTTCCGCGAGATCGTGCAGAAGGTGATCCAGCACCAGTTCCCGGTACTCAACTGGTGGGCCGTGGTCGGCGTGATGACGCGGGCGGCCTGCACCATCACGGTGATTGCCATCGTGGTGTATGGGACCGTGCTGCATCTGCGCGGCCAGGCGACGGTGGGTGAGATCGTCAGCTTCATGGGCCTCGCCACCCTGCTGATCAACCGGCTGGACAGCGCGATGATCTTCCTCGCCCGGCTGTTCAGCGAGGTGCCTGGCCTCAATGCCTTCTTCGCCGTGCTCGATGCGCAGAGCACCGTGCCGGAGAAGCCCGGCGCGCCGGCGCTTTCGGTGCAGCGCGGCGAGGTGGCCTTCGAGCAGGTGGGCTTCCGCTACCCCAGCGGGGAGCGCGTGCTGGCCGATGTCACCTTCACCGCCGCCCCCGGCAGCGTGGTGGCGCTGGTGGGCCATACCGGCGCGGGCAAGAGCACCGCCATGGCCCTGCTGCAGCGCATGTGGGACCCGCAGCACGGCCGCATCGCCATCGACGGCCAGAATTTGCGCGACGTGACGGTGGAATCGCTGCGCCGGAACATCGGCGTGGTGTTCCAGGAGGCGATGCTGCTGAACCGGACGATCCGCGAGAACCTGCTGATCGGCAAGCCGGACGCCACCCAGGCGGAGCTGGAGGCCGCCTGCATCGTGGCGGACGCGCATGAGTTCATCGTCCGCCAGCCAGATGGCTACGACACCATGGTGGGCGAACGCGGCGCCACCCTCTCCGGCGGCCAGCGCCAGCGCCTGGCGATCGCGCGCGCCCTGCTGAAGGACCCGCCGATCCTGGTGCTGGACGAGGCGACCAGCGCGCTGGATGCCGCCACCGAGGCCCGCGTGGCCACCGCGCTGCGCCGCCTGATGGCCGGGCGCACCACCTTCATCATCGCCCATCGCCTTTCGACCGTGCGCGATGCCGACCAGATCCTGGTGTTCGAGCACGGCCACATCGTGGAACGCGGCAGCTTCGCCGAACTGGTCGCCCAGGGCGGCCCCTTCGCCAGCCTGGTGGCCACGCAGCTGACGCCAGCGCAATAACGTTGCAACGGCCAGCCGGCCGGGCGCAGACTGCCCGGACACGTGCGGGGCTCCTCCCCAGCCACGCCGACCCGACAAGCCGTCCCGACAGGGGAGGCGCCTCCGCCAACAACGGAGGGACCGGGCCATGACTGTTGCCGCCATCCTGAAGCACAAGGGCAGCTTCGTTGCCACCACCACGCCGGAATGCCGGCTGGCGGACGCGGTGCGAGACCTCGCCAGCCGCCGTATCGGCGCGCTGGTCGTGCTGGGCCCTGCCGGGGACGTGGCCGGCATCCTGAGCGAGCGGGATATCGTCTATGCGCTGGCAGCGCATGGCCCCGCGGCGCTGGAGCGCCGGGCGGGCGAGGTGATGACGGCCGATGTGATCACCGCCGGCTTGGCCACCACCTACGACGAGGCGTTCCGCGCCATGACCGAGGGCCGTTTCCGCCACATGCCGGTGGTGGACCACGGCCGCCTCGCGGGCCTGGTCAGCATCGGCGACGTGGTGAAGGCGCGCATGATGGAACAGGAAGCCGAGGTGGACGGCCTGCGCGCCTACGTCGCCGGCGGCGCCTGATTTATTTCCAGACCGGCTTGCCGAGGTCCAGCTGGTCCTGGCTGGTGGCCCCGCCGGTCACGGCACCGACGCCGGCGCCGATCGCCGCCCCCAGCCCCACGCCGATCGGCCCGCCGAGCAGCCCGATCGCCGCGCCGGTGCCCGCGCCGGTGCCGGCGCCGGTGGAAACGCGGTCGAACTGGCTGGCACCGCAGCCGGCCAGCAGCGCGGCGGTGGCCGCGAGAAACAGAACGCGCATGCTTGGGTCCTCCATCGTCCTGCCCGACTCGGGCGGGGCAGCCTGCATCGCGCTGTTGTAGGGCAGGAGCGTGGCGCAATGCGGGATTTTCGCGGCGCGCCTGACGCTGGTATGGTGTCGCATCGTTACCATGGAGCGCGTGGGGTGCAGCCCGACCTCGTCGCCTATTCGCCGATCCGGCACCGCCCGCGCCTGACCTGGCCTGGCGGCGCGCGGGTGGCGCTGTGGCTGTGCCCGAACATCGAGCACTACGAATTCCTGCCCGCCTTCCAGCGCACCCGCGACCCCTGGCCGCGCAGCCCGCACCCGGATGTGCTCGGCTATTCCCTCCGCGACTACGGCAACCGCGTGGGGCTGTGGCGCCTGTTCGAGGCGACGGACGCGCTGGGCATACGCTGCACCGTGAGCCTTTCCATGGCCGTGCTGCAGCACTTCCCCCAGATCGCCGAGGGCATGCTGAAGCGCGACTGGGAGCTGATGAGCCACGGCATCTACAACACCCGCTACCACTGGGATTTCACCCCGGAGGAAGAGCGCGCGGCGATGCAGGAGAGCCGGGAGATCCATCGCCGGTTCGTCGGCACGGAGCAGGCCGGCTGGTTCAGCCCGGCGGTGACCAACACGCTGAACACCTTCGACCTGCTGGCCGAAGCGGGCTTCGACTACACCTGCGACCTGTATCACGACGACCAGCCGACGCCGCTGATCACCAAGGCACCGCGGCCGGACGGCTCGCCTCTGCTCAGCGTGCCCTACACGATGGAGCTGAACGACGTGATCGTGTCGCGCCGCGGCGAGGAGATCGGCGATTTCTGCCGCCAGATCCGCGACCATTTCGACACGGTGTATGCCGAGGGGGCCGAGCAGGGCCGGGTGATGTGCGTGGCGGTGCACCCGTTCTGGGTCGGCCAGCCGGGCCGGATCCGGCAGTTCCAGCAGGTGATGGCCTATCTGCTGTCCCACCCCGGCGTGTGGTGCGCGACGGCGGGCGAGATCGCCACCCACTACCGTGCCCACCATCTGCCCGCGATGCAGGCGCATCTCGCGGCCCGGGAGGCGCTGCATGGCCGCGCATAAGCCCGGCAAGGTGCCACCCATCGGCGAGGAACGCCTGCCGGGGATGGACCATGCGCTCCATCCGTTCCGCACCCTGGCGGAGGGACCGCGCATCGCCTGGCCCGGCGGCGCGCGCACGGCGCTGACCGTGACGCTGATGCTGGACGACTGGGAGGTGGAGCCGCCTGCGGGCGCCAGTGCCGATCCGCGCATCGTCTCGCCGCTCGGGAAATTCTTTCCGGATTGGCTGACGTGGTCGCAGCGCCTGTATGGAGCCCGCGTCGGTATCTTTCGCATCCTGGATGTGCTGGACCGTTTCGGCGTGGTGCCGTCGGTGGCACTGGGTGCGGAGGCGGCGCGGCGCTGGCCGGAGCTGGTGGATGAATGTGCCCGCCGCGGCGCCTGCTTCCTGGCGCACGGCACCTTCGCCACCCGCCGGATCACCCAGGCGATGGACGAGGCGGCGGAACGCGCGTTGATCGACGAAAGCCGAGCCGCGGTGGAGCGCGCCACTGGCCAGGCGCCGGCCGGCTGGTGCGGGCAGGATTTCAACCAGAGCACCCGCACCACCGCGCTGCTGGCCGAGGCCAGGTTTGCCTACACGACGGACTGGAGCAACGACGATCGGCCCTACCGTTTCACCTCCGGCCTGCTCGCCGTTCCCGCCCATGCCGATTGGAACGACCTGGAGGCGATGTGGCTGCGCCGCACCCAGCCGCAGGCCTGGGCTGATCTGGTGGCCGAAAGCTTCACCGTGCTGCACGCGGAGGGTGGTGCGGCCGTGAACCTCTCGTTGCATCCCTGGCTGACCGGCCAGGCCTCGCGCATCCGCTATCTCACGGACGCGCTGTCGCGCATTCTGGGGCAGGGTGGGGTGTGGCGTGCCACGACCGACTCGGTGGCGGGCGAAATCACCCGCCAATTGCCGCTTTCCTGAAAAAACATCGGAAAAGGACATATCCCATGGCACAGCTGCCGATCCGCCCGCCGGGCTGGCTGGAAGAATTCCGCAAGTTCATCATGCGCGGCAACGTGGTGGACCTCGCGGTCGGTATCATCATCGGCGCCGCCTTCACCGCCATCGTGGCCAGCCTGGTGAAGGACATCTTCAACCCGGTGATCGGCCTGCTGGTGGGCGGCATCGACTTCAGCAACATCTTCATCGTGCTGAAGGGCGAGCGCCTTGCCACGCTGGAGCTGACCCAGAAGGCCGGCGGCGTGACGCTGAACGCGGGCCTGTTCATCAACGCGGTGATCCAGTTCACCATCGTGGCCTTCGCGGTGTTCTGGCTGGTGAAGGTGCTCTCCCGCCTGCAGCGCAAGGAGGAGGCCAAGCCCGCCGCCCCGGCCGCGCCCTCCCGCCAGGAGGTGCTGCTGGAGGAAATCCGCGACCTGCTGAAGGCGCGCCAGTAGCCCATGAGCCAGCACGTCCTGAACCGCGAATTCCTGCTCTCCGGCCGGCTGGCCGAGGAGATCCGCAAGTGGTCGCCCGAGACGCGGGTGCTGAGCGACGAGGAGCGCAATGCCTCGTTGCATCGCCTGCTGGAGGAACGGCCGGATTATGACGGTCCAGGCGGGGCGGGGCAGGGCGTGTGGGTGTTTGCCTATGGCTCCCTGATTTGGAACCCGATGGTGCATTTCGTGCAGCGCGAAGTGGCGCACACGCCGGACTGGCACCGCAATTTCTGCCTTTCCACCAAGGGCGGGCGCGGCACGCCGGAGAACCCCGGCCTGATGCTGGGGTTGCGCCCCGGCGGTGGCTGCACCGGGGTGGCGTTCCGCATCGAGGAAGACCTGATCGCGCCGGAGCTCGATTTGCTGTGGCGGCGGGAGATGGTGGCGCGCGGCTACATCCCGCGCTGGGTGCCGTTGCATGATCGTGCGGGCGCGCTGGTGGGCCACGGCATCGCCTTCACCATCGACCCCGAAGGCCCCGGCTATTGCGACCTGGAGGAAGAGGTGGTGGTGCGTCGCCTCGCCACCGCCAGCGGGCGC
Organism: Rhodospirillales bacterium; assembly: GCA_947460455.1. Taxonomy (GTDB): domain Bacteria; phylum Pseudomonadota; class Alphaproteobacteria; order Acetobacterales; family Acetobacteraceae; genus CAMDGX01. The sequence goes on from CANHKG010000073.1 coordinate 5,040, forward strand.
ATGGGCACGGCCGCCGAATACCTCTACCGCACCCGCGACGGGCTGCGGGAGCTTGCGATCCACTGCCCGTTCGTGGAGCGCATCGCCAGCCTCGTCGATACCGAGATGGCGGCACTTTCCACCGACAACGCCTGATTTTCGCCTTTCCGCTGGAGCGGCCCATGTTCAAGCATTTCCGCCTATGGCTCCTGCTCCCCGCCCTGCTGCTGGCGCTGCTGGCGCTGCTGGCGGTGGTGCCGGCGCGGGCGCAGGATTTCGAGCTGCCCGGGGTGGAGCAGGAAGCGAGCACCTGGGTGGAGGGGCTGCAGCGCCGCTTCCCCAGCGGGGCGGCCGCCGCAGCGCGCAAGACGGCGGAGCAGCAGGCGGCCGCGGCGCTGGCCAAGCGGGATTTCGCCGCGGCGGTGACGGCGCTGGAACTGCGCGTGGCGCAGGGCGAGCCGGTGGTGCAGACCTATGTCGACCTTGCGGATGCCTATCTGCGTCGCAGCCCGCCCGATGCGCAGCGGGCGCTGTGGGCCGGCTGGCAGGCCTTCCAGATGGCCGAGCCCGGCGCGCCGGAAATTCGCCCGCTGCTGCTGGTGGCCGATGCGCTGCGCGTGCTGAACCGCCCGGCGCAGCAGTTGCAGGCGCTGCAGCAGGTGGTGGAACGCGCGCCGGACAACGCCGACTATAAGGCGAGGCTGGAGGCGGCACGTCGCGAGGTCGGCCTGCAGGTGCGCAGCGTGCGCACCGAGGCGGAAGCGGAGCCGGCGCGTGCCTGCCTGCTGTTCACCTCCCCCCCCAGCCGGCGGCCTGATTTCAACCCGCAGGATTGGATCGTGCTGAGCCCGCCGGTGCCCGGCGCGGCCGTAACGCGCGAGGGCGACCAGATCTGCGTCTCCGGCCTGCCGTTCGGCGCCACCACGCGCATCACGGTGCGCCAGGGCATGCCGGGCGAGGGTGGCATTGCGGTGATGCGGGAGGCCTGGGGCAATGTTTCCATGCCCAACCGCCAGCCGCGCGTGGCGTTCGACACGCGCATGTTCGTGCTGCCGCGCGGCCAGGCGCCGGCGGTGACGCTGACCACCGTCAACATGTCCCGCGTGAAGATGACGCTGGTGCGCATGACCGAACGCAACGTGGCCGGCTTCATGCGCGACTATCGCCTGGGTCAGGAGATCGACCGCTGGTCGGTGGACAGCATCGCCGAGAGCTCTGGCAGCACGGTGTGGACCGGCACGGCGGAGATCCCGAAATGGGAGCCGAACAAGCCGGCGCGCACGGCGCTGCCGATGCCGGATGCGCTGGCGAGTGCCGGCCCCGGCCTCTATGCGCTGTCGGCTGAGATCGGCGACGGCTCGCCGCGGCGCGGTGCCTCGGCGGTGCAGATGATCCTGCGCACGGACCTCGCCCCCACGGTGTGGCGTGGCTCCGATGGGCTGACGGTGCAGGTGCGCGGCTATTCCGACGCAAAGCCGAAGCCCGGCGTGATGCTGCGGCTGCTGGCGCGCAACAACGACATCCTGGCCGAGGCGACGACTGATGAGGCGGGCGTGGCGCGCTTCGCCCGCGCGCTACTGCGCGGCGAGGGCACGCTGGAGCCTGGGTCGATCCATGCTTTCGCGGAGACGGATTTCGCCACGCTGGACCTGAACAGCGCCGCCTTCGACCTGTCGGACCGCGGGGTGGAAGGCATGCCGCATCCCGGGCCGATCGATGCCTTCGTGTGGTTCGACCGCGGCATCTACCGGCCGGGCGAGACGGTGCAGCTGATGGCGCTGGTGCGCGATGCCGCCGGCCTGCCAGCCGACCTGCCGGTGCAGGTGACGGTGAAGCGGCCGGGCGGGCAGACCTTCCTGAAGACCACGCCGGCCCGGTTGGCGGAGGCTTCGATCCATGTGCCGGTGGCACTCTCGGCCGGGGCCTCGGCGGGGACCTGGACGGTGGAGCTGCATGTGGACCCCGCGCTGCCGGCGATCGGCAAGGGCGAGTTCCGCGTGGATGCCTTCGTGCCGGATCGCATGGCAGTGGATGTCGGCCCGTTGCCGGCCGCACTTGTGGCTGGCCGCAGCGAGAGCGTGCCGGTGGCGGCGCGCTTCCTGTATGGCGCGCCCGGCGCGGGCCTGACCGGCGAGGCGACGATGCGGCTGGTGGCCGATCCCGCGCCCTTCCCGGCGCTGGCGGGCTATCGCATCGGCCAGGTGGGCGAGGTGTTCGCGCCCTCCCTGCGGCAGATCGAGCTGGCGGAGACGGACCCGCAGGGCCGCACCACGATGGTGCTGAATGTCGGCCGCCTGCCGGACACCACCTTCGCGCTTAAGGCGGAGATCGAGGTGGCGGTGAACGACCCGGCGGGCCGGGCCTCGCGCGCCAGCGTTTCCGTTCCGGTGCGCCCGGCGGGGCCGCTGATCGGGCTGAAGCCGCTGTTCGAGGGCAATGCGGTGGATGCCCAGGCGGAAGCCGGGTTCGACATCGTGGCCGTGGGGCCTGATGGGGCGCGCGTGCCGCTGAATGCCCGCCTGCGCCTGGTGCGGGAACGGCCGGACTGGCGGATGGTGATGCGCGGCTCCCTGGCACGGTACGAAACCGTGTGGCGCGACGAGCCGCTGGAGACGCAGGACATCGCGATCGGCACCGGCACGCCGCACCGCTTCGCGCGCAAGCTGGATTTCGGGCGCTACCGCGTGGAGGTTTCGCAGGCCAACGGGATGGCGGTGACCACCTATCGCTTCCGCGCCGGCTGGGCGGCCAGCGAAAGCCCCGATGTGCCGGACCGGGTGGATGTGTCTGCCGCCGTGCGCGCCGCCAAGGTGGGCGAGAGCGTGAAGGTGCATATCGCGCCGCCCTTCGCCGGCGAGGCGACGGTGGCGGTGCTGTCGGACCGGGTGCTCTCGCTGCGCACCGTGTCGGTGCCGGCCGGTGGCGCCGATGTGGATGTGCCGGTGGAGGAAAGCTGGGGGCCCGGCGCCTATGTGGCGGTGCACGTGTTCCGCGGTGGTTCGGGCAATGACCGGCCCGGGCGGGCGATCGGGCTCACCTGGGTGGGCGTCGATCCCGCCGCGCGCACGCTGGCGGTGGCGATCGACACGCCGGAGCGGCTGCCGCCCCGTGCGCGCAGCATCGTGCCGGTGCGCGTGGCACCGGGCGCCTGGGTGACGCTGGCGGCGGTGGACGAAGGCATCCTGCGGCTGACGCGATTCGAAACGCCGAACCCGGCCGGGCATTATCTCGGTCGGCGGCGGCTGGGGCTGGATATCCGCGACGATTGGGGCCGGCTGATCGCGCCGGCGGAGGGCGAGGCGACGCTGCTGAAGCAGGGCGGCGACGAGGGCGGCTTCGTGCTGCCGGATATTCCCATCCGCACCGTCACGCTGTTCACCCCGCCGGTGCAGGCGGGTGCCGACGGCATCGCGCAGGTGCCGCTGGACATGCCGGACTTCAACGGCGAGGTGCGGCTGATGGCCGTGGCCTGGCAGGGCAGCAAGGTGGGCTCCGCCGGCAAGCCGGCCGTGGTGCGCGATCCCGTGGTGGCGGAGGCGCTGTTGCCGCGCTTCCTCGCACCCGGGGATGAGGCGCGGCTGGTGGTGATGCTGCACAATATCGACCTGCCTGAAGGCCCGGTCTCCGTGCAGGTCGCCACCGAGGGGCCGTTGGCCATCGCAGGCGATACGACCATCAGCGCCACGCTGGCGCCGGGAGCGCGGGCGCTGCCGGCGACGCTGTTGCGCGCAAATGGCGCGGGGCGCGGGGTGGTGAAGCTGACCATCTCGGCGGCCGGCGGGTTCAGCCTGCAGCGCGACACCGCCATCACCGTGCGCCCGGCGCGCGGGCCGGTGAGCGTGGTGGCGGGCAGCGAGTTGGCGCCGGGGGCGGAACTGCGGCTGGAGCCGCCGACCGGCCGCTTCCTGCCGGGCACCTGGAGTGCCGAGGCGAGCTTCGGCGCGCCGGTGCGCTACGACGTGACCGCGCTGGTGCGGGCGCTGGATGCCTTCCCGATGGCCTGCCTGGAGCAGACCGTCAGCCGTGGCCTGCCGTTGGCGCTGCTGCCCGATGGGCCGGTGGCGGGCGATCAGCGCGCGGCCCGGCTGGGCTCGGCCGTGGCCTCCGTGCTCGATCGCCAGCGCTACGATGGCGGGTTCGCGCTGTGGAGCGCAGGCGGGGCGAACGAGGATTGGCTTTCGGCCTATGCCGTGGAGTTCCTGCTGCGCGCCCGCACGGCCGGCGCCACGGTGCCGGAGGCGGCGCTGGACGAGGCGCTGAAGAACCTCAACGAGCAGTCCGAGTATCCCGGCAGCCGGCCGGAGAGCCTGGCCGCGCAGGCCTACCGCCTCTACGTGCTGGCGCTGGCCGGGCAGGGGCGGCCGGGGGCGGCGCGGGTGATGGCTGAAAGCCCCAACACGCTGCCCACGCCGCTGGCCAAGGCCCAGGTGGCCGCGGCCCTGGCCCTGGCGCATGACCGTCCGCGCGCGGAGGCGATGTTCCGTGCCGCGCTGGATACGCCGGCGCGGCGCTGGTGGGGGGCGGATTACGGCACCGGGCTGCGCGACATCGCGGCGATGGCGGTGCTGCTGAAGGAGAGCGGCCTGCTTCCGGATCGGCTGCAGCGCCTGGTGGCCGGCCTGCCGGGGGTGGATCTGCTGCCCGGTGCGCTCTCCACCCAGGAGCAGGCCTGGATGGCCGCGGCCGGGGCGGCGCTGGGGCGGGACGGGCGGCCGGTGCGGGTGACCGTCGAGGGGAGGGAGCTTTCGGGCCCGGTGGTGGCGGCGAAGCTCTCCGGCCCCGTGGCGGCGCGCAACCTCACCGACCGGCCGCTGTGGCAGAGCGTCTCCGTCACCGGCGTGCCGGCCGAGGCGCTGCCGGCGGCGCGCAACGGCATGCGCATCTCGCGCCGCTTCCTGGCGCTGGACGGCACTGCCCTGAACCTCGACCAGCTCAAGCAGAACACCGAGTTCGTGGTGCTGCTGGAAGGCGAGGCGCAGACGCGCGAGGGGCACCGGGCGCTGGCGATGCAGGGGCTGCCGGCGGGATGGGAAATCACCGCCCGGCTGCCGGCCGGTGCGGTGCCGGGCATGCCCTGGCTCGGCGAACTGACCGCCACGGAGGCGCAACCGGCGGCGGATGATCGCTTTGCCGCGGCGCTGGAACTGACCGAGCAGAAGCAGGGCTTCCGCGTGGCGGCCCGGGTGCGGGCGGTAACGCCGGGCTTCTTCGAACTGCCCGGGGCGGAGATGTTCGACATGTATCGCCCGGCGATCTTCGCGCGGCAGGCGGTGGCGAAGATACGGGTGTTGCCGACAGAGTAAGGAAGAATGTTCTTTTTTGAAAAAAAGAACCAAAAAACTTTTATCCGCTTGGCGCCCGGGAAAGCCGGGCGCCAGTGAGAAAAGTCTTTTTGCTTCTTTTTCTTCAGAAAAAGAAGATTCTTGCTTGCTTGTTTCTGATAGCAACGCTCTGGGTGCTCGACCGCGCCTTCCCCCCGGCGCTCGGGCGGCTCCATGCCGTCGGCACAGAGGTAGTGGCCCGCGACGGCCGCACGCTGGCGCTGCTGCCGGCGGAAGGCGGCGTGTGGCGCTTTCGCGTGCGGGCGGAGGATGTTTCGCCCGCGTTGCTGGAGACCTTGGTGCAGGTGGAGGACCGGCGTTTCTGGTGGCACCCGGGCGTGGATCCCGTGGCGCTGGCGCGGGCGGTTTGGCAGGACATCCGGGCGGGGCGCATCGTCTCCGGCGGATCGACGCTGACGATGCAGGCGGCGCGGTTGCTGGAGCCGCGGCCGCGGACGGTGCGCAGCAAGCTGATCGAGGTGGCGCGGGCGGTGCAGCTGGAGTGGCGCTACTCCAAGCGGGAGATTTTGGGCATCTGGCTGACGCTGGCGCCCTATGGCGGCAATCTGGAAGGCGTGCGGGCCGGGAGCCTCGCCTGGTTCGGGGTGGGGCCGCAGCACCTGGATACGACGCAGGCGGCGCTGCTGGTGGCGATCCCGCGCCGGCCGGAGGCGCTGCGGCCAGACCGGCATGCGGCGCGGGCGCGGGCGCTGCGGGACAGGATTCTGGGTTGGGATGGCGGGGCGGTGCCGGACCGGCGGGTGGCGCTGCCACGGCACGCGCGGCAGGCGGTGGCGGGGCTGAAGGGCGAGCGGGTGGAAACGGTGCTCGATCTTTCCTTGCAGCGCGCGCTTGAACGCCTGGCGGAGGAACGGCTGCGCGGGCTGCCGGAGCGGGCTTCCTTGGCCATTGTGGTGGCGGAGATGGGGGCGCGGGAACTGCGCGCTGTGGTCTCGGGCGGGGCGGGGATGCAGGCGGGCCGGGCGGCGGCGATGGATCTCAGCCGGGCAGTGCGCTCGCCGGGCTCGGCGATGAAGCCGTTCATCTACGCGATGGCGTTCCAGGACGGGATCGCGGGGCCAGCCACACGGGTGGATGATCTGCCGCGCCGCTTCGGCGCCTATGCGCCGGAGGATTTCGACCGAACCTTCCAGGGCGGGGTGACAGCGGCGGATGCGCTGCGGCGCTCCTTGAACCTGCCGGCGGTGGCGTTGCTGGACCGCGTGGGGCCGCTGCGCTTTGCCGCGGCGGTGAAGGGGGCGGGGGCGTCACTGCACTTGCCTCCGGGGGCGGACCCTTCCTTGCCGCTGGCGCTGGGGGGCGCGGGGATCACGCTGCGCGACCTCGCCGGGCTCTATGCGGCGCTCGGCACCGATGGCAGCGCGGTGCCGTTGCGGCTGCGGCCCGGGCCGAACGAGGCGCGCGCCTTCCTGCAGCCGCGCGGCGCGCAGGTGATCGCCGAGGTGCTGACGCAGCCTTTCCCCGAAGGCGGGCCGGCAGGCGTGGCGTGGAAGACCGGCACCAGCTGGGGCGGGCGCGATGCCTGGGCGATGGGGTTCGATGCCGCGCATGTGGCCGGCGTGTGGGTTGGGCGGCCAGACGGCACGCCGCTGCCGGGGGCGACGGGGCGCAACCTCGCGCTGCCGCTGCTGTCGCGTGTGATGGGCATGCTGCCACCTTCCCCACGCCCCGAGCCGCGGGCGGAGCGTGTGGCGGGGCCGAACCGGGAGCGCACGGGGCAGGAGGAGGCGCTGCGCCTGCTGTTCCCGCCGCCGGGCGCCGTGCTGGGCGGTGAGGGGCCGGTGGTGCTGCGGGTGATGGGCGGGCGAAGGCCGTTGACCTTCCTGGTGGACGGGGCCCGCCTGCCGGCCGACCCGGCCCGTCGCGAGGCGGCCTGGCTGCCGCAAGGGCCCGGCTTCTACCGCCTGACCGTGCTGGATGCCGAAGGCAGCGCGGCCCGCGCCACGGTGCGCGTGCGGTAGGGCGGCGGCTTTCCAATCCCGCCCGCCCGGTCTATGCGGCGCCTCTTTGCCAGTGCAGGACCGCCGAATGCCCGATCTGTTCAGCCCCTTCACCCTGAAGGGCGTGACCCTGCGCAACCGCATCGCGATGTCGCCGATGACGATGTACCGCTCGGTGGATGGGAAGATGGGTGATTTCCACGTGATGCTGATGGGCTCGCGCGCCGCCGGCGGGTTCGGGCTGGTGTTCCCGGAGCAGATCGCCATCACGCCCGATGGCCGCACCGGCACCAGCTGCGCCGGCATCTGGGATGACAGCCAGATCGAGGGCCTGGCCCGCGTGGCCGGCATCATCAAGGACATGGGCGCGGTGCCGGCGATCCAGCTGGGCCATACCGGCCGCAAGGGCAGCGAGAAGAAGCCGTGGGACGGCAAGACGCAGATCGCCCCGGACCACCCCGATGGCTGGCAGGTGCGCGCGCCTTCCCCGATCACCTTCGGCGGGCGCTACACCTATCCGGTGCAGGAGCTGAGCGTGGCGGAGATCCACGAGATCCACCGCGCCTATGCCGATGCCGCGCGGCGGGCCGTGGTGGCGGGGTTCGAGTGGCTGGAGATGCACTTCGCCCATGGCTACCTCGGCGCCAGCTTCTTCTCGCCGCTGGCCAACCAGCGCACCGATGACTACGGCGGCAGCCTGGAAAACCGCCTGCGCTACCACCGCGAGGCGATGGATGCGGTGCGCGCTGTATGGCCGGAGCGCCTGCCGCTGACGATGCGGCTGGGCAGCGACGATTTCCACCCCGATGGCGTGCAGTTCGACGACGCGGTGTGGGCAGTGGGCGAGCTGAAGGGCCACGGGCTCGATCTCGCCGATCTCAGCCTGGGCATGAACACGGACGACGTGCGCAACGTGCCGTTCAACGAGGTGGGCTTCATGGTGGAGCGCGCGGCGCGGGTGCGGCGCGAGGTGGGCATTCCCGTGGGCGTCAGCTGGAACCTCGGCATTCCCGCCGCGGCCGATGCGGCCATCCGCGCGGAGCAGATCGACCTGGTGCTGCTGGGCCGGCCGGCGCTGGCCAACCCGCACTGGCCGTTCTACGCCGCGCGCGAACTTGGCCACCCCGATCCGGTGGCGCTGCTGCCGCAGGATTGGTCCTGGTGGCTGCGCAACCGCCCGGGGCCGGAGGGGATTTTGGGCTGGCCGCCCGTTGGGCGAAGCTGAGCTACTCCACCAGCCGGGCGCGCAGCACGGCCATCCGGGCATCGTCCAGGCCCAGCTGCTGGTGCAGATAGGCGTCGATGCTGCCCCAGCCGGCGTGGATCGCCTCATAGGCCGCTTCCAGGAAGGCCGGCTGCACCGACAGCAGCGTATCGGCCACCACCTGCGGCAGCCCGGCCGAAACCTCGGCATCGCGCCGCCACAGGCGGTTGGTGGCGAGGTAGTCGTGGTGAATCACCTCCTCCTCCACGCCCAGCGCCGAGAGCAGCAGCATGGCGGCCACCCCGGTGCGGTCCTTGCCGGCGGTGCAGTGGAACAGCAGCGGCGCCGGCGTCTCATGCAGCAGCAGGTCGAACATCGTCCGGTAGCGGTGCGCCCAATCGGTGATGTAGCTGCCATAGGCCGCCCGCATCACGCGCACCACGTCCTCAGCGGTGGAGTTCGGGTCTTGCACCAGGTCGCGCAGCGAGGCGCCGATGGTGGGTTGGATGGTCAGTTCGTGGATCGACACGCCCTGGGTGAGCTTCGTCGGCCAGCGCTCGCGCTCCCCGTCGCCACGGAAATCGACGATGTGGTGCACGCCCAGCGAACGCAGCGCGGCAATGTCCTTCTCCGTCAGCCCGTGCAGGGCGGCGGAGCGGAACACCTGGCCACGCTTCACCGTGCCGCCATCGCGCGTCGGCCAGCCGCCGAGGTCGCGCAAATTGCTGACGCCTTCCAGCGCGATGCTGTGCGGCAGGTCGACGATGCGGGACATCAGGCCGTCTCTCCGTGGTCGAATTCGAAGCGGAAGCCCGCGCCGGCGCGGCGCACCCAGCCCACATGCGGGGCACCGAAATGGGCGGGGAAGACGCGGGCATTGGTCTCGCAGCACAGCTCCAGCACCCGGCGGCGGGATTGCTCGGCCTGGACCACATCGGTGCAGAAGCGGCTGCTCCATTCAGGCCGATAGACCTGGATCGGGTGGTGCATCACGTCGCCCAGGAACACCGCCTGGTCGCCGCCGGAGAGCAGGCGCAGGATCACGTGGCCGGGGGCATGGCCCGGCGCGGGCTCGATCAGCAGGCCGTCGCCGAGCTGGTCGGTCATCTCCACCACCATGGCCTGGCCGGATTCGATCACCGGCAGCACGGAATCCTGGAAGATGGCGCCCTGGGCGGGGGCGAGCTCCTTGTTCAGGCTGGGGTCCCAGTGGTCCCGCTCCACCTTGCTGAACACGTATTTGGCGTTGGGGAAGGTGGGCACCCAGCGGCCATCGAGCAGCTTGGTGTTCCAGCCGACGTGATCCACGTGCAGGTGGGTGCAGAGCACGTAGTCCACCTCCTCCGGCTGCACGCCGGCCTCGGCGAGGCGCGCGAGGTAGGGGGTATCGAGCATGTGGAAGCGCTCGAAGCCCGGCCGGTCCTTGCCGTTGCCGCAGCACGTGTCCACCAGGATGGTGTGGTGCCTGGTGCGGATCACCCAGGAATGGATGGAGGAGATGAACTTGCCGGTCGCCGCCTCGAAGTAGTTGGGCGAGAGCCAGCCGGCGTGTTCGGCCAGGATCGCGGGATCCCAGTCCGGCAGCAAATGCTGGGCGGGGAAGCCGGGGCCGGCGCTTTCGTACACACGGGTGACGGTGGTTTCGCCGATCCTGCGGGTGGTCATGGGGCGGTTCCTCCTGCCTGGATATGCGGCACATGACAGGAACCGGCCGCGCCGCGCAATGGTTGGGGCTGGGGGTGCCGTGGCGTGTTAAGGATGCGTTGATTGCACGGCGGCAGACTGCATTTTCATCTTCCCCTTTACCCAAGCGTCCCGCGGCCCATGGACCTGCACCTCATCACTGATCTCGGCGACCAGGCCGTGATTCTTCCCCTGCTGCTGGCGGTTGGCCTGGTGCTGCTGCTGGCCGGCTGGTGGCGCGGCGCGCTGGCCTGGTTCACCGCCGTGCCGGCCACGCTGGGGGCGGTGCTTGTGGCCAAGCTTTCCACCATGGCCTGCCAGGGGATGATGCCGCCGATCGGGCTGCTGAGCCCCAGCGGCCATGCGGCCTCGGCCGCCGTGGTCTATGGCGGGCTGCTGGCGCTGGTGGTCGGCGGGCCGCGCATGGCTTTGCTGGCCGGTGCCGCCGTGGGCGGGCTGGTGGGCTTCACCCGCGTGGAACTCGGCGTGCATACGCTGGCGGATGTGGTGGCGGGCGGGCTGATCGGCACGGCAGGTGCGGTGGTGCTGGCCGTGCTCGCGGGCCCGCGCCCGGCGCTGCGGCGCGGCTGGATCGGCGTGGCGGCGGCCGCCGTGGCGGTGCTGGTGCTGTTCCATGGCCGGCATGTGTATGCCGAAATGCACATCAGGCAGATGTCGCAGCAGATCTGGCCGCTCTCGCTCTGCGCCCGGCTGTGACAAGGGGCTGTGACAGGGGTTTGAAGCGCCGGGCCTCCCCCGGTATGGTCCGCCCGAACGAACGGAGGGCCCCCTGGTGAGCGACTATTTCTACGAACCCCGCAAGGGCCACGGCCTGCCGCATGACCCGTTCAAGGCGATCGTGGCCCCGCGCCCGATCGGCTGGGTGGCGACGGTCGACACGCAGGGCCGGCCCAACCTCGCGCCGTACAGCTTCTTCAACGCCGTCTCCTCCTTCCCGCCGATGGTCTATTTCAACTCGGAAGGCCGCAAGGACAGCATCGACAACGCCGAGGCGACGCGGGAATTCACCTGCTCCCTGGTCAGCGCCGAGCTGGCGCGGGCCATGAACGCCACCTCCGCCCCCGTGGCGCATGGCGTGAACGAGTTCGAGCTGGCCGGGCTGGCCATGGCGCCGAGCACGCGGGTGAAGGCGCCGCGCGTGGCCGAGGCCATCGCCGCGCTGGAATGCAAGGTCACGCAGATCATCCAGCTGACCGACGTGGACGGCAAGCTGCTGGACAGCTGGATGGTGCTGGGCGAGGTGGTGGGCGTACATATCGACGACCGCTGGCTGAAGGACGGCATCTTCGACACCGCCGGCGCCCGCCCGATCGCCCGCTGCGGCTATCGCGGCGACTATACGGAGATCTCCAGCCTGTTCGAGATGATCCGCCCCAGCGCATGATCCAGCCAGGGCGGGCGCCCGCCGCCCGCCCTGCTGCAAGCGCAACCGTCAATCCCGCAGGCAATCCACGGAATCCGACCGCGTGGCCTTGACGTGCCGGGTCCCGTGGGCCATTTCCGGTCAATCAGGACCCGTTGGGTCCGATTAGCCATCACCGCTTCCGGGACGCTCCGATGTTGCGCCTGTCAAAGCTCACCGACTACGCCGTGGTCGTGCTGATCCGCCTCGCCGAGGGGGATCGGCCGGTACCCGATTGCGTTCAGACCTCGCCGGGCCTTGCCGCCGCCACCGGGGTGCCGGAGCCCACCGTGGCCAAGGTGCTGAAGGCGCTGGCCTCTGCTGGGCTCGTCGCCTCCACCCGCGGCGCGCGCGGCGGCTATCGCCTGGTGCGCCCGCTGGACCAGGTGACGGTGGCCGACGTGATCACCGCCGTGGATGGCCCGATCGCGCTGACCGCCTGCGTCGACGGGTCCACACTGGGCTGCGACGTCTCCTCGGTCTGCGCCGTCAAGGGGCGGTGGGACCTGGTGAATGGCGCCATCCAGAATTCGCTGTCTTCCATCACGCTGGCCGACATGCGTGTCGCCTCCGTTCCGCCGGCCTTTCGCATCCCTGCGGATGCGCCGGCCCTTCTCTCCCGCGCTGCCGAGTAACAGGGGGGCCCTGCCATGCCTGCCGTCGCCGAAACCCTAGACACCGTCCAGGCCGCCACCGAAGGCGGCTACAAATGGGGCTTCTCCACCGATATCGAGATGGAGATGGCCCCCAAGGGCCTGAATGAGGACATCATCCGCCTCATCTCCGCGCGCAAGAACGAGCCGCAATGGCTGCTCGACTGGCGCCTCGCTGCCTATGCCGTCTGGCTCAAGATGACCGAGCCGGAATGGGCAATGCTGAACCACCCGCCGATCGACTACCAGGACCTGCACTACTACGCCGCGCCCAAGAAGAAGGCCGGCCCCAAGAGCCTGGACGAGGTCGACCCGGAATTGCTGCGCACCTACGAGAAGCTCGGCATCCCGCTGCGCGAGCGCGCGATCCTCGCCGGTGTGGAAGGGGCCGATGGCGCGCCTGCCGATGGCGACCGCCCGCAGGTGGCGATGGACGCGGTGTTCGACAGCGTCTCGGTGGCCACCACCTTCAAATCCACCCTGGCCAAGGCCGGCGTGATCTTCTGCCCGATCTCCGAAGCGGTGCAGGAGCACCCGGAACTGGTGCGGAAATACCTCGGCAGCGTGGTGCCGACCAACGACAACTACTTCGCCGCGTTGAATTCCGCCGTGTTTACCGATGGCAGCTTCGTCTACATCCCCAAGGGCGTGCGCTGCCCGATGGAGCTTTCCACCTATTTCCGCATCAACGCCCGCAACACCGGCCAGTTCGAGCGCACGCTGATCATCGCGGAGGAGGGCAGCTTCGTCTCCTACCTCGAAGGCTGCACCGCGCCGCAGCGCGATGAGAACCAGCTGCACGCCGCGGTGGTGGAACTGGTGGCGTTCGACGACGCGCAGATCAAGTACAGCACGGTGCAGAACTGGTACCCCGGCGATTCCGAGGGCAAGGGCGGCATCTACAACTTCGTCACCAAGCGCGGCCATTGCCGCGGCGCGCGCAGCAAGATCAGCTGGACGCAGGTGGAAACCGGCTCTGCCATCACCTGGAAATACCCCTCCTGCGTGCTGCAGGGCGATGACAGCGTGGGCGAGTTCTACTCGGTGGCACTCACCAACAACTACCAGCAGGCCGATACCGGCACCAAGATGATCCACATCGGCAAGCGCACGAAGAGCACGATCGTGAGCAAGGGGATCAGCGCCGGCCACTCCAACAACACCTATCGCGGCCTGGTGCGCATCGATCGCCGGGCGGATGGCGCGCGCAACTTCACCCAGTGCGACAGCCTGCTGATCGGCGACCAGTGCGGGGCGCACACCGTGCCCTATATCGAAAGCCGCAACCCCACCGCGAAGCTGGAGCACGAGGCGACCACGTCCAAGATCGCCGAGGACCAGCTGTTCTACTGCCGCCAACGCGGCCTCTCGGAAGAGGACGCGGTCGGCCTCATCGTCAATGGCTTCTGCAAGGATGTTCTCAAGGAACTGCCGATGGAGTTCGCCGTGGAAGCACAGAAGCTTCTCGCGATTTCCCTTGAAGGCTCCGTGGGTTAAGGAAAGACTCTGATGCTCCAGATCAACGGCCTGAAGGCCTCCATCGACGGCAAGTCCATCCTCAACGGCATCGACCTCACTGTGCCGCAGGGCGAGGTCCATGCCATCATGGGCCCGAACGGCTCCGGCAAATCCACGCTCTCCTACGTGCTGTCGGGCCGCGAGGGGTATGAGGTGGATGGCGGCACCGCCACCTTCGGCGGGCAGGACATCCTGGCGATGGAGCCGGAGGAACGCGCCGCCGCCGGCCTGTTCCTGGCCTTCCAGTATCCCGTGGAACTGCCGGGCGTGAACAACGCCAACTTCCTGCGCACCGCGCTCAACGCCCAGCGCCGCGCCCGCGGTGAGGCGGAGCTGGATGCCGTGCAGTTCCTCAAGCTCGCCCGCGCCGAGGCCAAGCGCCTGTCGATGCCGGACGACATGCTGAAGCGCAACGTGAATGTCGGCTTCTCCGGCGGCGAGAAGAAGCGCAACGAGGTGCTGCAGATGGCCCTGCTGCGCCCCAAGCTCGCCATCCTGGACGAGACCGATTCCGGCCTGGACATCGACGCGCTGAAGATCGTCGCCGATGGCGTGAACGCCCTGCGCGGCCCGACCTTCTCGGCCCTGGTCATCACCCATTACCAGCGCCTGCTGGACCATATCGTGCCGGACCGCGTGCACATCCTGGCCCAGGGCCGCATCGTGAAATCCGGCGGGCCCGAACTGGCCCATGCGCTGGAAGCCGGCGGCTACGCGGCGTTCGTGCCGGAGGCGGCATGAGCATCGCACCCTCCGGGCCGCTCGCGGCGCTGAAGGCGGCGGCCGACGCCTACGTCGCCGACTACCAGGCCCGCAAGACCACGCTGCCCGGCGACAGCCACGTGCGCGCGGAATCCGCCGCCCTGGTGGCCGCCAACGGCTTGCCCGGCCCGCGCGAGGAAGCCTGGCGCTACACCCCGCTGCGCCCCTTCGCCGAGGCGCAGTTCAAGCCCACCGCCAAGGCCGAACCCTCCGCGGCCCTGCTCGCCCGCCTGCCGCAGGTGGAGGCGACGCGCCTGGTGTTCGTGGATGGCCGCTTCCATTCCGAACTGTCCGGCGTGCCCGCGGGCTTCCGCGTTACCACCGGCGAGCCGGCCTACGGCACGCTGGCCCGCCCGGCGGCTGAAAAGCTGGTGGCACTCAACACCATGCTCGCCGAGGATGGCGCCGCCATCCATGTGCCCGCCAACACCGATGCCGGCACCGTGCTGCTCGCCAGCCTCGCCACCGGTGCCGCCGTTGGCTTCCACCCGCGCCACCACATCGTGCTGGAGCCCGGCGCGAAGCTCACCCTGCTGGACGTGACCATCGGCGAGGGCGAATACCTCAACAACCCCGTGCTGACCTTCGAGGTCGCCGCCGGCGCCACCGTGACCCACCTGCGCACGCAGGACGAAGGGGCAGGGGCCTTCCACCTCTCCACCGTCTATGCCGAGGTCGCCGAGGGCGGCACGTACGACAGCTTCGCCCTGATCCTGGGCGCCAAGCTGGCCCGCATGGAGGTGCATGCCCGCCTCGCCGGCCCCAACGCCGCTGCCCATCTCAACGCCGCCCAGCTTCTCGGCGCTTCGCAACACGCTGATTTCACAACAATCGTGCGCCACGACGCGCCGAACACTGCCAGCCGGCAGACGGTGAAGAACGTGCTGACGGGCCGCAGCCGCGGCGTGTTCCAAGGCAAGATCGAGGTCGCGCGCATCGCCCAGAAGACCGACGGCTACCAGATGAACCAGGCGCTGCTGCTCTCTGCGAACGCGGAGATGGACAGCAAGCCGCAGCTGGAAATCTACGCCGACGACGTGAAATGCAGCCACGGCGCCACCGTGGGCGCGCTGGATGCCGACCAGCTCTTCTACCTGCGCAGCCGAGGCGTGCCGGAAGCCGAGGCGCGCGCGATCCTGGTTCGTGCTTTCCTCTCGGAGGCGCTGGACCCGATCAGCCACGAAGGGGCCCGCGCCGCCATGGAAGCCGCGATCGCGGCGTGGTGGGCCAAGGGGGGGACAGTCCAGACATGAACGACGCCATCCAGTCCTTCGATCTCAAGGCCATCCGCGCCCAGTTTCCCATTCTGGGCGAGAAGATCCGCGGCAAGGATCTGGTCTTCCTCGATAGCGCCGCCTCCGCCCAGAAGCCGCGCGCGGTGATCGGCGCCATGGTGCACGCCATGGAGCACCAATACGCCAACATCCATCGCGGCCTGCACTGGATGAGCGAGCGCACCACCGAAGCCTATGAAATGGCGCGCGATGCCTCCGCCCGCCTGCTGAACGCGAATGACCGCAGCGAGATCGTGTTCGTGCGCAACAGCACGGAGGCGGTCAACCTGCTCGCCCACAGCTACGGCCGCAGCATCATGAAGCCCGGCCAGGCCGTGCTGATCTCCGGCATGGAGCACCACAGCAACATCGTGCCCTGGCAGATGCTGCGCGACAGCCACGGCATCGAACTGCGCGTGGCCCCCATCACCGATGCCGGCGAGCTGGACATGGCCGCCACCGAGGCCCTGCTGGCCGATGGCAAGGTCGGCCTCGTCGCCATCACCCACATGTCCAACGTGCTGGGCACCTACACCCCGGCCGAACGCCTCGCCGCCCTGGCGCACCAGTACGGCGCCAAGATCTTCTTCGACGGCAGCCAGGCCGTGGTGCACCGGCGCGTGGACGTGCAGGCGCTGGGCGCCGATTTCTACTGCTTCACCGGCCATAAGCTCTACGGCCCC
>CANHKG010000074.1 GCA_947460455.1 Rhodospirillales bacterium
ACCACCGGCGATCGCATGGTCCTCGAGGATCGCTTCCGCGATGTCATGGATGGCGCCCACCGCGCATTGGTGGACCTGCGGAGCCAGGGCGTGATCGGCGCCATTGGTGTTGGCCTCAACGAGGCCGACATGTCTGCCCGTTTCGTTCGCGCTGGCGATTTCGACTGCGTCCTGCTCGCAGGCCGCTACACCCTGTTGGAACAGAAGGCGCTAGACGACTTCATGCCGCTTTGTGAGAAACGCAATGTGAGCGTGATCCTGGGCGGTCCACTCAATTCAGGCGTCCTGGCAACCGGCGCGCGCCAGGGAGCCAAATACGACTACAACGACGCTCCCAAATGGGTGATGAACCGTGTCGCCCGCATCGAGGAGGTCTGCGCCCGACATGGGGTGCCACTCGCGGCCGCTGCACTACAGTTCCCCCTTGCCCACCCTGCGATCGCAGCCATCATCCCCGGCGCGGTTTCAAAGGAGGAAATGCTCGGCAATTTCGCACTCCTGCGGCATCCCATCCCTGCCGCGATGTGGGAGGAACTGCGCCTGCTCCGCTTGCTGGACCCCCGAGCACCGATCCCCACCTGATCCATGTCCAACCTGCTGAACCCCCCATTACCACAGCCGGTGGTCGACAATGGGCAACTGGCACTGGAAGCCCACGCGCGAGGCGACTTGGCCACGGCAATCCACGCCCAGCAGGCGCATCTCGCCCAACTGGTCACAACCCACTCAGCCACACCCGATGCCCATCTCTTCCTCGCCCTTCTTCATTTCCAGCGCGGGAGCATCCCTGAGTCACTCGGCGTCATCGCCGACGCACTGCGCCAGTTCCCAGACTCAGCCAGCCTGCACGAAAATCATGGCGTGTTGCTCTTGTCGCTGGGTGACAATGGTGGGGCGATCCAAGCCAGCCTGCGCGCCCTCGAATGCGGCAGTACCAGCCCCAACACGCATGATTGCCTGGCAGATGCAGCAGGGCGCATCGGCCGCGCCGATCTGGCAGTGGAGTACGGCCGCGCCGCGCTGGAGGCGAAAGACCGGATGTTCTCCAGCTTCACCCGCCTCGCCACGATGCCTACGGAGCCACCTCCCCCCTTCAATCCCCACAATCGGGCAGAGAACGTCATCTCCTACTCCCTGTGGGGCGAGAACGACCGCTACTTCGCCCCCCTCGCCGAGAACCTGAAGCTCCTGAACCACCTCTTCCCAGCCTGGACGATCCGCGTTCACTTGGACACCTCGGTGCCCGAATCCTTCCGCAGCGACCTCCAACGGATGGGTGCACAAGTCGTACACTTCGAACTTCCACCGAACATGCCAGGCCACCGGCGCCTGCTCTGGCGTTTTGCCGTCCTCAGCGACCCCTCCGTCCGCCGCTATCTGGTCCGTGACGCCGACTCCTTGTTGACGGTCAAGGAACGCGTTGCGGTCGATACCTGGTTGGCCTCTCAGTATCATTTCCACATCATGCGCGACTTCTACACGCATACCGACCTCATCCTCGCAGGCATGTGGGGCGGCGTCGGCGGCATCCTCCCCAACGTGGACCTGCTGTTCACCAATCGCCGCGGCTGGCGAACCGAGGGCAACCATATCGATCAGGACCTGCTGTCCGAGACGGTATGGCCCTCCATCCGCGGCAATTGCCTGATCCACGACAGCGTCTTTACAGGCTGCCTGGGCAGCGTCCCTTTCCCCCCTTACGGCGAACTCCCTCCCGGCCATCATATCGGCCAGAACGCCTTCGCCTTGTTCGCGCGGAGCAGCTAAGGCAACAGCCGGCCAGGGTTTCGGCCCAGAAGCAAAGCGATGTATCGCAGGCCGAACGGTTTTTCGGCCTGCGACTCTTTTCGTTACCTCGGATGCCCGGGCACTTTCCCTGCACCAATATCCCACCACAGGCCCGCCATCAGCCCAAGTCCCTCGCGGAGCAACGAGCCCAGCCCATGCTCGTCCGGCCCATGCTGGTGGCACCCGGCATAGGAGTTCGGTATCCAGATCACCGGCGTCCCCAACTCCTCCTTGAAAATCTGGGAGGGGTTAGAGCCGGAGGAATTCGGAATCACGTTCGGTGCCCGCCCCGCCGTCTCCGTCAGGGAATCCACCACAACTTTCACCCACGGCTCATCCGGATCAGTGCGGGAAGCCGGGAACGCATCACGCTCGAGCACGGGTTGCACCTGCACCTGCGCGAACCCCCTTGCCTCCAGATGATCGCGCAGCGCGGGTACGATCCGCGCTGCGTCGATGTCCACGGTATGCCGCACCTGCAACCGTGCCCGCGCGGTTCCAGCCACCGCATTCACCGGCGCATCCGGCGATCCCGTGATGCTTGCCAGCACAATCACGCTGGTCCAGGCAAAGATGCGCTCCGCCTTTGTCATCCCAGGCTCGCCCCAGCCGGGGTCTGCCTCTGGCAATCCCGGCATGTCCTCGAACACAATATCGGCGCACGCCTGCCGCACTGAGTTCGGCACGTGCTGTGGCAGCCAGTCGGGCACCAGGATCCGCCCGCCTGGGGAGACGATCGTCGCCATTGCATGCGAAAGGATGAAGCCAGGGTCGGCAAGAACCCCACCCCAATGTCCCGAATGATGGCTACCATCGCGCAGGTCACAGACAAGATCGAACGCAACCCCGCCTCGTGCGCCCAGTTTCACCTCCGGCATGAACGTTGTCTGCCTGGGCCCGTCGAGCCCGATGAACACATCGGCGGAACACAGGTCGCGATGCCGCGCCAGGAAGGCGCGAATGCCCGGCGAGCCCACCTCCTCCCCCGTTTCCACCAGCACCTTGGCATTGAAACCAAGCCGACCACGCGTCGCCAGCACAGCTCTCAACGCCTCAATTGCGATCAGGTGCTGGCCCTTGTTGTCGACCACACCACGACCGTAGATCTTGTCGCCCTCTACGGTGACAACCCAGGGGTCTAGCCCTTTGCGCCACCGTGCAGGTTCCCCGCGAACCACATCGCCATGGCCATAAACCAGCACTGTCGGCAGGGCAGGATCCTCAACACGGCTCGCCAGTAACACAGGGCCCCGACCTGGCTCCGGATTGTCCAGCACCAGGGTCTCGAAGCCGATGTCCCGCACCATCGGACCGAGAACGGCATCGCAATACCGTTGCAGCTCCTCAACCCGGTCTGGCATCTGGCTTTCGGTCGGCACCGCAACGAGTGCCCGTAGCCGCTCCAGATAGCTGCCGCCATCCCAGAGCGCATGCGCAGCCGCGATCGCCGCGTCCCGGCTCACGACAATTCCTCGAACAGCCCCAGCATCAGCCGCGCCCGCGGCACCAGGGATGACACATAGAGTTGCTCATAGTCCGTGTGCCCCCCCTTGCCGTCCACACCCAGCCCGTCAAGCGTTGGCGCAATGGCGGCCGTAAAGTTCCCATCGCTACCGCCCCCGGTCTTGAGGTCCTTCAGTTCGAAGCCAATGCCCGCAGCGATGCGCTTGGCGTGCTGAAACAGGGCCTCAATGTCCGCTCCCTTTTCGTAGCCCGGGCGATTCAGTCCACCAGTCACAGCCAGGGAGACATCGGGATCATAGGGCTTGAGAGCCAGCACCTTCGCCACTGCCGCATCCCCCACGGCCTGGTTCGGCACGCGCATATCGATCTCGGCATAGGCTTCCTCGGCAACAACGTTTGCGCGCGTCCCTCCCGAAACGACCCCCACATTCACCGTTACCCCCAAGGCGTAGTCCGTCATCGCCTCAAGGTCGAGGATCTGCCGGGCCAACTCCTTCACGGCACTTCGTCCATCCTCATGCCGCGCTCCGGAATGCGCGGGCCGCCCCTTGATCCGCAGCTCGAACCTGGCCGTGCCCTTGCGAGCCGTCACGATCTTCCCCCCCTCGCGTGCCGGCTCCGTCACCAAAACGAACTTCGCCCGCCGTGCCTCACGCTCGATGATCGCCCGGCTGGTCGGGCTTCCCACCTCCTCCTCCGACACCAGCAGATGACGGATCGGCAGTGCCGTCTCCCGCCCCTCCCGCGCCAGGTGCCGCATGGCCGCGAACGCCAGATGCGCGCCGCCCTTCATGTCATAGATGCCCGGCCCATAGGCCACATCGCCCTCCACCCGGAACGGCAGCTTCGTCCCCAGCGTCCCAATGTCATGCACGGTGTCCAGGTGGCTCAGCACCAGGATTCCCGGGCCATCGCCACCCCAAGGCGACGTCACCAGCAAATGGTCACCGAACCCGTCTCGCCCGGCAATCCGCTCCAGCCGCGCCCCGATCCCGGCATAGTCTGCCTGAACCTTGTCCGCCATGCGGTTGACCGCAGCAGCATCGGTGGTGGGGCTTTCGATCTCCACCCACTCACGAATGCCTGCAAGAATCTCGTCCGCATCCAAGACCGGCCGATTGGTGGAAGTCTCGTTCATGGTTGGCTCCGTCAGCATTCGTGCCAGACCCTAAGACCACCCCTGGCGGCCCGCAATCGTCGGCACTACGCTTTCCCGGCGAAGAAGGAAGCAACCTCCGATGACCGATATCTCCCCATCAGCGCTCGCTGCTGAAGTGTCCGGCCCCCTGCTGATGGATCACTGCCGCGCGCTTTCGCGTTGGGTGAAGCTCTCCGGTACGGAAGACGAGGCTGAAAGCCTCCGCTATTTCCGTGCCCGGCTGGACGAGTACGGCTACCAGACCCGCATCATCCTGCACGACGCCTATATCAGCCTCCCCGGAAAGGCGCGGGTGCTGGTCGACGGCACGGCGCTCACGGCCATCACCCATTCCATGAGCCGCTCGTCACCCGCTGGCGGCCTGTCGGCACCGCTCGTCTATGTCGGCCAGGGTGCAGCCGCAGATTTCGCCGGCAAGGATCTCAAAGGCAAGATCGTCCTGGCGGAGGGCATCGCCACCCCGGTCGTCGCAGCGCTTGCGCGGGACGCCGGCGCGGTCGGGCAGTTGCACATCAGCCCACACCACCACCTCCATGAGATGTGCATCTCGCCCGTGTGGGGAAACCCAGATCCAGAGACCGTCACCCAACTGCCCGCCACGGTCGCCTGCACCATCTCCAACGCAGACGGCAGTGCGATACGCGATCGGCTTGCCGCGGGTGAATCACCTCAGGTTGTCCTTCACGCCGAGGTCGACACCGGTTGGCGCAAAACCCCCATCCTGGAGGCCGAGCTCAGCGCGCCAGGCGGCAACGCAGACACCCCCTTCATCCTGTTCAGCGGCCACCACGACACTTGGTACTATGGCGTAATGGACAACGGCAGCGCCAACGCCACCATGCTGGAGGTGGCGCGCCTTGCAACCGCGTGCCGCAGCACCTGGCAACGCGGCCTGCGTCTCTGCTTCTGGTCCGGCCATAGCCACGGCCGCTACTCCGGTTCCGCCTGGTATGTCGACAATCACTGGGATGAACTCGATCGCCGCTGCGCAGCCCATGTGAACGTGGATTCAACCGGCGGGGTGGGCGCGATAGTGCTGGAAGACGCCGCGGCGATGGCGCCCCTGCAAGCCCTCCTGCGCGATGCCTTGAGCACCCAGACCGGCGCGGCCCTAAAGGGCAAGCGCAAGAACCGCTCCAGCGACGAGTCCCTGCCCGCACTGGGCGTCCCGTCGATGCTGGGAGCCCTGTCGGAGCAGCCGCCGACGAAACTCAAGATGCGCAATGCTCTCGGCTGGTGGTGGCATACGCCGGAAGACCTGATCGACAAGGTCGACGAGGCCAACCTTGTGCGGGACACAAAGGTCTTCTTGCATGTCGTCGGTCGGCTTCTGGTCGATACGGTTCTGCCGCTCGATATTCCCGCCCATGTCGAAACGCTGCGGGACGAACTCGCCGAACTAGGGCCGAAGCTCGCACAGCGCTTCGACCTGTCGGCACTGCAACAGGCAGTCGACCACCTGCACGGTCTGGCCCTGCAATTGGCGCCAGCCAGTGGCGCCACCAACCCCGCCAGAACGAACCAAGCGTTGATGGCGCTCTCCCGCATTCTCGTCCCGATCGACTACGCCACGACCGACCGCTTCGGCCACGACCCTGCCCTGCCCGTCCCGGAATGGGCCATACTCCAGCCGCTGCGGGATCTCGCGGCAACCACGCCTGGCACCGATGCAGCCTACCTGCACACCGTCAGCGCCCGCCGTGCCGCGAATCGCCTCGCCTTTTCCCTTCGCACCGCAACCAATCTCGTTGCGGAAGCTCTGGGATGAGCCGAACAGTCCTGATCACCGGTGCACGCGGCAACCTCGGCACCAAACTCCGAAACCACTTCACCTTACTGGGCTGGACAGTCAGGCTCATCGACGCCAACGCCGGCGGCGATAGCGCAATCCATGAGGCAGACCTCGCAACCTACAGCGAAAGCTGGGCTGCCCAGTTTCAGAACGCCGATGCTGTCATCCACTTGGCCGGCAACCCAAGTCCGTCTGCATCATGGTCATCGGTCCAGCGCCTGAACATCGACCTCACCCAGAATGTTTATGAAGCCGCCGCTCGCCATGGTGCCAGGCGCGTCATTTTCGCCAGCTCAAACTGGACGATGGCGGGCCACCGCTTCGCCGACTTCCCCCTCACGACCGACCGAGAGCCCGCCCCGGTCAACCCATACGGGATATCAAAGCTCGTGGGCGAACACATTGGCCACGCCTTCTCCCTGCACCGCGGTGTCTCCTCCATCAGCTTCCGCATCGGCTACTGCCAGACCGGTGCCAACCTCCCCGGCCCACACATGGGCTGGGGGCGCTGGGGCCAACTGATGTGGTTATCCAATCGCGATCTCTGCCACGCGATGGAGCAAGCGGTCCTGGCAGAAAACCTGCCATTCGCCGTGCTGAACCTGATGAGCGACAATCCCGGAATGCGCTGGGACATTGAAACGACCAAGCGCCTGATCGGATATGCCCCGCAGGACTCACACGCACCAGTCATCACGCCCGAGATCGAGCAGGATGAAGCGACCGCACAAAGCACACGCTCGCTTCAATCGCATCTCGACGCGATGGATCATGCCAGACGCTGGTAGCCCGCCTACCCCATCGCGATCCTGGCCTGTAGCTGGGCAACCCTGGCCATTGCAAAAGGCGAAAGCGGCCCCTTCTCAAAGGCCGCTATCGCAGCATCCAGATGGTCAGGATCGGAGAACCCCACCAATACCGTCGTCATGCAATCGTTGCTGATGGCGTACCGCATGGCCGCCTCCGCCAAGGAGCTCGCAAACCCCTCCTGCACAAGCGGCAGAAACATCCGAGCATGGGCCAGGTCCGCATCGTAAGTCGGCGAGGACCCGATCGGCGCCACGCTCTGCATCGCCGTCGGATGCCGATCCTCCAGGCCCGAAAGCGCACCGGCTGCCAGAACCCGGATCCCGATGACCCCCACACCATTCTCCCGCGCCCGCAGCATCAACTGCCGGTAATCCGTTGCGGGAAAACCCTTCGGCAACCCGCGCACAGGGCTGGGATTGAGCATGTTCAGCGGCACCTGCGCGGAGTCGAGAGCCCCCGACACCACCACCTCGTGCATCGCCTCCGCCTCGCCGATCGCAGTCACACCCACCCACCGCACCTTGCCATCCGCCTGCAGGCGCTCGAATGCCGGCACCACCTCCTCCAGCACCATCTGCGGCGTCAGGTTCGCGGGAGCGCCCGAAGGCGCGATGGGATTGTGCAGTTGGAACAGATCGACGCTATCGCGTCCGAGCCGCTTCAAGCTGGCATCCAACGACGCAACAATCTCCGCACCGATGCGCCCTGGAACCGCCTCACGCAACCGGACCTTGGTTCCCACCACCACATCGGCGCCCAGTACCCGCAGCACCCGGCCCAGGTTGATCTCAGACTCGCCGGAGCCGTAATCGGGCGCGGTGTCGAAGTAGTTTACCCCCGCCGCGATGGCCCTGGCCGCGGCCCTCTCCTGGTCCGCGGCCGAACCACGCACCATAAGGCCGCCCACCGCGCCGCAGCCGAACCCAAGCACGCCAAGATTCAGCCCGGTGCGGCCGAATTGCCGGCGCTCCATCACCGCTTGCCGCTGGGCAGGCGATTGAAGGGGATGTCCTTGTCCACGCGGATATCCCCAGGTAGGCCGAGAACACGCTCCGCAATGATGTTGCGCAGAATCTCGTCCGTTCCACCAGCGATGCGCGATGCCGGAGAAGCAAGCAGTGCTTCCTGGAACATGGCGTGCATCGGGGCGAGGTCTTTATCCATTACACTGCCCCCGGCGCCGAGCAGATCGAGGCCAAAGCTGGCAATCTCCTGCAGCTTGGCAGCGTTGACGAGCTTGCCGATGGAGGATTCAGGCCCCGGCGTCTGGCCGCGCGACAACGCCGTCATGGTACGGAACCGGGTGTATTTCAGCCCCTGGCTCCGCACATGCATATCGGCAATCTTCTCGCGCACCGAAACATTGTTGATTGCCGGCTCACCGTCCAACTCAATGCTGCGAGCCAGATCCAACAGATCCTCAGTATCCGGGCGGGGCACGTCGCCAATGGCAAGGCGTTCGTTCATCAATGTCGTCAACGCCACGCGCCATCCCTGGCCCACCGCACCCAGGCGCTGGCTGTCAGGAATCTTCACGTCGGTGAAGAACACCTCATTGAAGTGGGACGCGCCGGAAGCCTGCTTGATCGGCCGGATCTCGATCCCCGGCGACTTCATGTCGAGGAAGAAAAAGCTGAGGCCCATGTGCTTGGGCACGTCGGGGTTACTGCGCACCACCATGATGCCAAAGTCGGAGAACTGGGCGCCGGAGGTCCAAATCTTCTGGCCGTTGATCGTCCATTCGTCGCCATTGCGTTCGGCGCGCGTGCGCACGGCAGCAACGTCAGAGCCACCAGCCGGCTCGGAGAAAAGCTGGCACCAGACCTCCTCCCCTCGCAGGGCCTTAGGCACATAGCGCGTCAGCTGCTCCGGCGTGGCATAGGCCATCATGGTGGGGATGCACATGCCAAGGCCGATCTCGAACACACCACGAGGGGCGGCATAGGCCTCCTCCTCCTGGTTGTAGATCACCTGGAAGATCTGCGGCAGCTCTCGGCCACCCCATTGCTTCGGCCAGGTGAGTCCGACAAGGCCGGCGTCATGCTTTGCGGCCTGGAAGCTCTTCGCCCGGGAAAGCGCCTCGGCGTCGACATGGCGGGCACGGGCAGGAACGCCACGCTTCTTCGGCTCCGCGTTGGCGGCAAGGAAGGCCCGCACCTCGGCGCGGAAGGCGGCTTCTTCCTGGGTATCTTCAAAGTCCATCGTGCCGTCTCCTTAGAAGGAAGCTAGATTTTTTGAACCAGAAGAAACGAAATTTTCTATCCAACAGCGCAAACTCATCAGGGAAGCTCGCAGCATACGGATAAATTATTCATCCCTCTCCCAAAAATCCTGCCCCACTATGCTGCGTTGCGGGTTTCGAGGGCGGCCACCACGCGGTCCTTCCAGAACGGCGCGGAGCCCAGCGACAATCCAAGAACCTTGGCGCGCCGGTAATACAGATGGCAGTCCATCTCCCAGGTGAAGCCAATTCCACCATGGGTCTGGATGTTCTCCTTCGCGGCGAGCCAGGCGGCGTCCGTGGCACTCACCCGGGCACTGGCCGATGCAAGCTTCAGCTCAGCCGTACCGGCCGTCATGGCCCAGGCACCGTAGTAGGCATTCGACCGGGCGAGTTCGGTGGCGACGTACACGTCCGCGAGCTTGTGCTTGATCGCCTGGAACGAGCCGATCGGGCGGCCAAAGGCGTGTCTTTCCATCGCAAAGGCAACAGACATGTCCAGGCACGCCTGGGCAAGGCCAACCTGCTCGAAGGCAGTCAGGATCGCAGCGCGTTCCAGCACCTGCTCCAGCGCGGCCCAGCCATCGCCGGGCAGAATTTCGCAGGGCACACCATCGAAGCTCAGCTTCACCTGTTCGCGGGTGGGGTCGAGTGTTGCGAGTGTCTCTGGGTGCACGCCGGCAGAACCCAGGCGGACAAGGGCCAGCACAACCCGGTCGCTCTCGTCGCGCGCCACAACGATGGCCACATCCGCCACGCCGCCATCGGGCACAGGCCACTTGGCTCCCGTCAGCCTGCCGCCACTGACGCGCGCCTTGATCCGGGCAGGCGACGGGTTTCCATTGCCCTCTGCCCACGCCAGCGTGCCAATCACCTCACCGGCAACGAGCCGGGGAAGCCATTCATCCTTCTGCTCGGCGCTACCCGCCACCAGCAGCGCCTCTGTCGCGAGGTAAACACTGGAGGAGAAAGGCACCGGAGCAAGCGACCGGCCAAGCTCCTCAGCGAGCACACAAAGGCCGACATGCCCCAGTCCCGCCCCGCCGTATTCCTCAGGCACCGCCGCGCCGAGCCAGCCCATGGCGGCGATCTCCTGCCACATGGCGCGATCATAGGGTGCAATACCATCCAGCACCTGGCGGATGCGCTTGGAGGTGGAATGCTCAGTAAGGAAGCGCCTCGCCTGGTCGCGAAGCTGGTGCTGCTCTTCGGAGAAATCGAAGTTCATGGCCGCATCGTCCCCTGCCTCCCGCTCCGTGCCGGCGGGCTGCGCAAGCCTAGACTCATCGCGGCACGCGGAGCAAACTCCGCGCACCAGCGCGCCGGGGAATTCCGACGCGCCCCTATCCGGTGAGGAAACGAACATATGGCGACATTCCTGGACGGCCGCGTGGCCATCGTGACCGGCGCTGGCCGTGGCATCGGCCGCGAGCACGCGATCATGCTGGCCAAGTACGGCGCCCGCGTGGTGGTCAACGACCTGGGCGGCAACACCGACGGCACCGGCAAGGACGAGACGCCGGCGCAGGAAGTCGTCCGCACCATCAAGGAAGCCGGCGGCGAAGCAGTGGTGAACACTGAGAACGTGGCCGACTTCATGGGCGCCAAGCGCATGATCGATCAGGCGATCGATACCTGGGGCACGCTGGACATCCTCGTTAACAACGCCGGCATCCTGCGCGACCGCGTGCTGGCCAACATGATGGAGGAGGAGTGGGATGCCGTGATCAACGTGCATCTCAAGGGGACCTTCGCACCGGCCCGTCACGCCGCGGCCTACTGGCGCAACAAGTCCAAGGACATCAACGGGCCCGTGAACGCCCGCATCATCAACACCTCGTCCGTCTCCGGCATCTATGGCAATACCGGGCAGACCAACTACGGCGCGGCCAAGGCCGGCATCGCCGCATTCACCGTGATCGCGGCGCGCGAACTGAAGCGCTACGGCGTGACGGTGAACGCGGTGGCCCCGGTGGCACTCACGCGCATGACCGAAGGCCTGCGCGAAATGAGCGAGGAGCAGAAGGCCGCCCGCAATCCGGCCCTGGTCTCCCCGCCGATCGTCTGGATCGCGAGCGCCGAAAGCAAGGACTTCACCGGACGCATCGTGGAAGCCGGCGGCGGGCTGTTGGCGATCTCTGAGGGCTGGCACCGCGGCCCGGAGGCAGCGCCGATGGACGATCCCTCGAAGCTGGGTCCGACGATGATGGAACTGCAAAAGAAGGCGCGTCTGAATGCCGGCATGAACGGCAAGGACCTCGACTGACGATGCCGGAGCCCGCCCCGCGGGAGGAGCCGGGCGCGGCGCGCATGCAGGGGGCCATGTACCCTGGCGCGCACGCCGCTTCTATGCCCGACCGCGCGGCGGCAATCCGGAGCGACACCGGCGAGGCGCTCAGCTATCGCGACCTCGACCAGCGGTCGAACCAACTGGCGCAACTCCTTCACGCGAAGGGGCTGCGCCGGGGCGACCACATGGCGCTCCTGATGGAGAACCGGCTCGATTACTTCGTGGTGATGTGGGCCGCGATCCGCTCCGGCCTCGTCATCACCGCCATCAACCGCTACCTCACCGCTGAAGAAGCCGCCTACATCGTCAACGATTGCGGCGCCAAAGCCATCGTCACTTCGCTCGACCGCGCCGAGGTCGCCGCCCCTCTGGCGGATCTGATCCCCAGTTGCACCATCCGCCTCACGATCGGCGGTCTCCTGCCTGGCTACGATAGCCTGGAGGTTGCCGCAGCCACCATGCCGGCAGCGCCGCTCGCCGAGGAATGGCTGGGCGACACCATGCTCTATTCCTCGGGCACCACCGGCCGTCCAAAGGGCGTGAAGCGCGCACCGACCGTCGCGAAGGTTACCGAGGCATTCCCTGGCTACGAGATGTTCCTCGGTCACGGCTATGACAGTGACATGGTGTACCTCTCGCCCGCCCCGCTCTATCACGCCGCACCACTCGCCTTCTGCATGGCCACCCAGCGGTTCGGTGGTACGGTCGTCATGATGCCCCGCTTCGATCCCGTCGAAGCCCTGCGTGCCATCGAACAGTACCGCGTCACCCACAGCCAATGGGTGCCCACCATGTTCGTGCGCATGCTCAAGCTTGATCCGGCTGAGCGCACTGGCTTCGATCTCTCCAGCCACACCCACGCCATCCACGCGGCCGCACCCTGCCCGGCCGAGGTGAAGCGCCAGATGATCGAATGGTGGGGCCCGATCATCACCGAATACTACGGTGCCACCGAAGGCAACGGCCGCACCGTCATCACCAGCCAGGAGGCGCTGGAGCGCCCCGGCTCCGTCGGCCGCGCCCGCCTCGGCATCATCCACATCTGCGACGATGAAGGCACCGAACTCCCCACCGGCCAGGACGGCCTGGTTTACTTCGAGCGCGAAAGCCTGCCATTCGCCTACCACAACGATCCCGACAAGACCGCCCGCGCCCAGCACCCACACCACCCCACCTGGACCACACTGGGCGACATCGGCCACCTCGACGCCGATGGCTACCTCTATCTCACCGATCGCAAGGCCTTCATGATCATCTCTGGCGGGGTCAACATCTACCCACAGCAGATCGAGGACGCGCTCGTCACCCACCCCAAGGTCCGCGATGCCGCTGTCATCGGCATCCCCAACCCTGACCTCGGCGAAGAGGTGAAGGCCGTCGTCGAACCCGCCGATGGCGCGGAACCCGATGCAGAACTGGCCGAGGAACTCACCGTTTATCTGCGCACCCGCGTCGCCCGCTACATGGTGCCGAAATCCATCGACTTCACCGATGCCCTGCCCCGGCTACCCACGGGCAAGCTCTACAAGGCCGCGCTGCGCGAGAAGTATCGCCAGCAACAGGGCTGAACATCCACCAAGGAGGAAAAACCACAATGTCGGATGCCCCCAAGCGGCCTCGGCCGCAGCCCACACCAGAGACCAAATTCTTCTGGGAAGGCTGCGCGCGCGGCGAGCTCCTGCTCCAGAAAGACAACGCCACCGGCAAGTGCTACTTCCCGCCCCGCCCCTTCGTGCCAGGCACCGGCAGCACCGACATCTCGGTCGTGAAGGCATCCGGCAAGGGCCGCCTCTACAGCTACGTCATCAACCACCGCCCGCCGCCGGGCTTCACCGCCCCCTATGCGATCGCAGTGGTGGAGCTGGATGAGGGCGTGCGCATGATGACCAACATCGTCGACTGCCCGCAAACACCCGAGGCACTGGTGCTCGACATGCCCGTCGAGGTCACCTTCGAGAAGATCGACGACGAGATCTCGCTCCCCCTGTTCCGTCCGGCGAAGGGCTGATCCGATGCTGAAACCCCGCGAAATCGCCGTCGTCGGTGCGGCCGAAACCACCAGCCTGGGCAAGATCCCCGGCATGTCCAACATCCAGCTCCACGCTGACTGCGCGCTGAACGCCATCCGCGACGCCGGCCTCAAGGTCAGCGACATCGACGGCATCGCCTGCGCCGGCGAGAGCCCCACCAACGTCGCCCACTATCTCGGCATCGTCCCGAAATACGTGGACGGCACCGGCGTCGGTGGCTGCTCCTTCATGATCCACGTCCGCCACGCGGCCGCCGCCATCAGCGCCGGCCTCTGCAAGACCGTGCTGATCACCCATGGCGAATCCGGCAACTCCCGCATCGGCCTCAACCGCCCGGCCCCGAACCCTCAGGCTCTCGCCGGCCAGTTCGAAGCCCCCTATGGGCCCTTCGGCCCGCCGACCATGTTCACCATCCCGGTGCTGCGCTACCTCAAGACCTACGGCCTCACCGAGGAACACCTCGCCATGGTCGCGGTCATCCAGCGCGAGTGGTCGTCCCAGAACACCCGTGCGGCCATGCGCGACCTGACAACCGTCGAGGGCGTGCTCGGCAGCCGCATGATCGCCTACCCCTTCCGCCTGCTCATGTGCTGCCTGGTCACCGACGGCGGCGGTGCTCTCATCCTCACCTCCGCCGACCGCGCCAAGGACTTCCCCAACAAACCCGTCTACATCCTGGGCACCGGTGAGTCCGTCGAAACCCCGATGATCTCGCAGATGCGCGACTTCACGTCGTCGGCCGCCTTCAAGGTCGCAGGCCCCACCGCCATGAACGCGGCCGGCATCAAGCACAGCGACGTCGATCACCTCATGATCTACGACGCCTTCGCCCACCTGCCGCTCTACGGCCTGGAAGACCTCGGTTTCTGCAAGCCGGGCGAAGCCGCGCACTTCATCTGGGAACGCAACACCGCGCCAGGCAGCAAGCTCCCGCTCAACACCAACGGCGGCGGCCTTTCCTACACCCACACCGGGATGTACGGCATGTTCGCCCTGCAGGAGAGCGTGCGCCAGATGCGCGGCACGGCCGATGCACAGATCAAGGGCGCCAAGGTCTCGGTCTGCCACGGCGTGGGCGGCATGTTCGCTGCGTCGGGCACGATCGTGTTCGGGAACGAGTAGAGGAAGGCCAGGGGCGTTGCCCCTGGACCCCACCAGGGGGCCGAGCCCCCTGGACCCTCGACCATAGAAGCCGGGGCGAGAGCCCCGGCTTTGCTATTTTCGGACCAGCACGGGCGTCACCGCGAAGGCGAGGAACAACGCGAGTGACAGCGCACCAGGCGCCGTGCCGAAATGCGCCAGCCACTCTCCGGGCGCCATGCCACGCAGCACCAGTGAACCGCCAAGCTCCGCCACCATCAGCAGCCCAAACGCCAAGGCGCCCATGCGCCACCGCGCCCCCCTCGCCGCCACGCCGAACCGCCCCACCACCCACCGCGCCGCCCACCAGCATGCCAGCAGCATGGCAGGCGCTTCGATCGCGATGGCACCGAGCGTCCCAAACCGCGGCCGGACGAGCCCCTCCCGGACCGCACCCAGCACGAACCCCAGCGCGAAGACCGCCACGAAATAAGCCAGCGCGGCACGCACGATGCGATCCATGGTCTCACCGGCCCCAAACATTCACCCGCTCCAGAGAGCGCTTCCACCAAGAAGGCCTGAATGGCAAAGCGGATCAAGGCCTTGCGTAGGCCCGAAGGCTCATCCATCACATAGGAATTTTTTTCAAATCCCCTTGCGTCGCTCTGTTGTGTTAGTTATATTTTCCATTGATGCTAACGCAACCGACCAGCACCCCCGAGACAAGCCTGCGCTCCTTCAACCCCATAGGGGAAAGGCAGGAGACGCGCGCCCTCATTCTGGCGCTGGAAATCTGGCTGCTCGCCCTCCTCGCACCCCTCCTGGGTGCCCGCGCCGCACGCGCCTGGGTCGCATCCATCCTCCCCACCTCGTACGAAGAAGAACCCTCGGAATTCACCGAGGAGGAAATCCGACTCCTCCTCCCCTTCCTCTGGCTCATCGGCCCCGGCCCGAACCGCGGCATGCGAGCCCACGCCCGTACCACGTCCATCGCCCTGCCGCCTCAAGCTCGCGATCCGCCCCGCGCCTGACCGCCCCCAGGCCCTCCCAATCGGCGCGCAAACCACCCCGCGCCGAGAGGATAACCCATGTACGAATGAGGCTTCTTTCTTCTGAAGAAAAAAGAAGCAAAATAGATCTCCCCCGTTCATCTCCATTGCAAACGGGGAAATTTTTTTGGTTCTTTTTTCAAAAAAAACTTCTTTTCTGGAAGCTTGGCCTCCTACCCGCCCCAAGCCTTCGCCACGTCCGCCGGCGTTGTAGCCTCGTTCCCCCGCACCGCCGAAGGCGTCCCAAAGAACCGAGGCGCCGGCCCCGGCGCCGTCACCCCGTTCACCTGAACAAAGGTCCCGCGCGCCACATTGTGCGGATGTGCCGGCGCCTCCGCCAGCGACAGCACCGGCGCCACCACCGCGTCCGTCGCCCCCATCAGCGCGTCCCACTCCGCCCGCGTCTTGGTCTTGATCACCGCCGCCAGCTTCGCCCGCAGCGCCGGCCAGGCCGCCCGGTCGCGCTGGTTGTCGAACGCCGCATCGTCCAGCCCCGCCAGCTTACGCAGCAGCGCATAGAACTGCGGCTCAATCGCCCCGATCGCGATATGCCCGCCATCGGCGCATTCATACGTGCCGTAGAAATGCGCCCCGCCGTCCAGCATGTTCGCCTCGCGCTCCGCCGTCCACGCCCCGGCCGCCATCATCCCATGGAAGGGCGAGGTCAGGCTCGCCACGCAGTCCGACATGGCCGTGTCCACCACCTGCCCCCTGCCGCTCTTCCGCGCTTCGAGCACCGCCGCCAGCACTCCCATGCACAGGTACAGCGCCCCGCCACCGAAATCGCCCACCAGGTTCAACGGCGGCACCGGCTTATCCTTCGGCCCGATCGCCCCCAACGCCCCAGCCACTGCGATATAGGTGATGTCGTGCCCCGCCACCTGCGCCAGCGGCCCCTCCTGCCCCCAGCCGGTCATCCGGCCATAGACCAGTGCCGGATTACGCCCCAACACCACGTCCGGCCCCAGCCCTAACCGCTCCATCACTCCGGGCCGAAACCCCTCGATCAGCACCTCGGCATGGTCGAGGAGCGCGAGCGCCGCAGCCACATCCTCCGGCTTCTTCAAATCCAGCTGCACCAACCGCCGTCCCCGCAGCGT
The DNA here is from genome assembly GCA_947460455.1 of Rhodospirillales bacterium. Taxonomy (GTDB): domain Bacteria; phylum Pseudomonadota; class Alphaproteobacteria; order Acetobacterales; family Acetobacteraceae; genus CAMDGX01. The sequence goes on from CANHKG010000074.1 coordinate 16,784, forward strand.
CACATCCGTGGCCCGGGCCTGCGTGCCCGGTCGGTCGATCCGCACCACGTCCGCGCCCATGTCCGCCAGCAGCATCGCCGCGAACGGCCCTGGCCCGATCCCCGCGAATTCCACCACCCGCAGCCCCGACAGAGGTCCCGGATTCGCCATGGCCCGATCTCCTTCCCATCAACCGGTCGTGCGCCGGTCCATGTGCCAGCCTAGCCGCCGCCCATCGCCCGCGAAACCTCTTCTGTCTGGACGTGCCCAGCGGATTGCCGCAGGCTGCCACCAACGCAGCGCGACAGACGCACCCCTGGAGGACGCCATGAAGTTCACCTGGTTCAACCTGATGCCCTGGCCACATCTGCCGGACGATTTCCGCGAGAAGAACCGCTCGGTCTGGGTCGATATCGACCAGGCGCTGTTCGACCCCGTGAAATGTCACGAAGTCTACAACGACTATCTCGACCTCCTCGAATACGCCGACCAGCTCGGCTACGACGGCGTCGGCATCAACGAGCATCACCAGAACGGCTACGGCCTGATGCCGTCGCCCAACATCATGGCCGCATCGCTCGCCCGCCGTACATCCAACGCCGCCGTCGTCGTCCTCGGCAACTCCATTGCCCTCTACAACCCGCCCATCCGCGTCGCCGAGGAATTCGCGATGCTCGACATCATGACCGGTGGCCGCTTCGTCGCCGGCTTCCCCGTCGGCACCTCGATGGACACCAACTACTGCTACGGCACCATCCCCGGCCTCACCCGCGAGAAGTATGCCGAGGCGCACGAGCTCATCATCCGTGCCTGGACCGAGAAGAAGCCCTTCGCCTTCAACGGCCGCTACACCAAGCTGCGCCACGTCAATCTCTGGCCCAACGTGCTGCAAACCCCGCACCCGCCCATCCACATCCCAGGCGGCGGCTCCGTCGAGACCTATGATTTCTGCCTCGACAACACCTACAGCTATTCCTACCTGAGCTTCTCGGGCTACCTGCGCGCCAAGGCCCTCATGGAGGGCTACTGGAACCGCGTCGGCCAGCGCAACGCCGACCAATCCCCTTACCGCGCCGGCTTCGCACAAACAGTCTTCGTGGCCGAAACCGACGAAGAAGCCGAGCGCCTCTACTCCGAACACGCGTTTTATTTCTATAATCGTTGCCTGCACGTCTACCCGGGCTTCGCCGACGCGCCAGGCTACCGGACGATCAAGACCATCCAGTCCGGCAACCTGAACCAGTACACGCGCCCGAACTACCCTACCCTCACCTGGAAGGACCTCGTAGACGGCGGCTACATCATCGCCGGCTCGCCGGAGACCGTGCGCCAACGCATGGAGGAACTGATCAAGGGCCTGCACGTCGGCAACATCTTCCTGCTGCTCCACGTGGGCAACATGCCCAAGGACAAGTGCATGTATTCCACGAAGCTGTTTGCCGAGAAGGTCATGCCCCACCTCCGCAACCTCCACCCCGAGCACGCCACCGACAACCGCTTCTGGTGCAAACCCATCTCCCGACGCGCCACCCCCGCCCCGGTCGGCCAGGCCGAGATGGTCCCCGCCCAATGATCACCGCCCGCAAGATCGAAACCCGTGCCGCCGAAGTAAATGTGCTCTCCGGCGGCACCGGCCCCGACCTTCTCTTCCTCCACAACGCCGGCGGCGTGACGGCCGAGAACCCATTCCTCCTGGCATTGGCGAAGAAGTATCGGGTCTTCGCCCCCCAACTTCCCGGCTACGGTGACAGCGGCGACAGCGACAATATCCGCGACATGCTGGACGTCACCCTGCACAGCTTCGACGTGCTGGAGGCATTGGGGCTCGAAAAGCCCATCCTCATCGGCCATTCCCTCGGGGGCATGATCGCCGCCGAGATGGCAGCGCTCCGCCCGCGCGAAGTCGATAAGCTTTGCCTCATTGCCTCCGCCGGCCTTTGGCTGGATGCCTACCCGGTGCCCGACATCTTCACGTTGCTGCCACGTGAATTCCCCGCCTACATGTTCCACGACGCGGAAGCGGGTGCGAAGATGATGGCAACCGGCGGCAACATGAACGACCCGGCCTTCCTCATCCCCTTCCTCGTCACAAACTCCCGCCAGCTCGGGATGGCGGGCAAGTTCCTGTTCCCCATCCCAGACCGCGGCCTCAAGGAACGCATCCACCGCATCCGCGCCCGTACCATTCTCGTCTGGGGCGATTCCGACCGCATATTCCCTGCGCCATACGCCCAGGCATTCAAGTCGCTCGTCCCAGGCGCCGAACTCGTCAGCATCCCCGATGCCGGCCATCAGGTCGTGCTGGAACAGACAGACTCCGTCATGGCCGCCATCGGCCGCCTCGGCTGACCGTACCGGCGTTTCGTTTTCTCCGCTCACCGCGTATCCTCCGGCTGGGTATCCACCCGGCCGGACTCCTTCTCGAGGCATCGCCATGACGGAAAGCTTGATCGAAGCCACCGCCGAACGCCTGTTCGGCGACCACATCACCACACGCATGCTCGCGGCGGCGGAACAAGGCACGTTCCCCGCAGAGGCCTGGCAAGCAGTTGAGGATGCCGGCCTGCCCCGCGGGCTGGTGCCGGAGGAAGCTGGCGGCTTCGGCATGCCCGCCGCGGAGGCGCTCGCCATCCTGCGCGTCGCCGGCCGCCACGTCGTTCCGCTGCCGCTCGCAGAGACCATGGCCGCCAGTTGGCTCCTCGCCGGCGCCGGCCTCGATATCCCGGACGGCCCGCTCACCATCGCCCCCGTGGTGAAGGGCGAGGCCCTGACACTCAGCCGCCGCGGCCAGGAATGGCACCTCGCCGGCACCGCCACCCGCATCCCCTGGGGCCGCGACGCCGTCGCCGTTGCGGTTCTCGCCGAGCATCAGGGCACCCCCATGGTCGTCCGCCTCGACCGCGGCGGCTTCGCCGTTACCCCCGGCAGCAACCTCGCCCGCGAACCACGTGACACGCTGCGCATCGATGCCGTTCTCGCGCCAAGCGACGTTGCACCGGCAGCCAGCGGCGTTGACGCCCAGGCGCTGCGCGCCCTTGGTGCCACGATGCGCAGCCTGCAGATGGCCGGCGCCATGGCATTCCTGCTCAACATGTCGACGCAATACGCGCTCGACCGGACCCAGTTCGGCAAGCCGATCGGGAAGTTCCAGGCGATACAGCACAGCCTCGCCATCCTTGGCTCGCATCAGGCCGCCGCCGGCGCTGCCGCCGTTGGCGCCGCAGAAGCTGTCGGCGAGGGCCTGCGCATCTTCCCTATCGCCGTCGCCAAGATCCGCACCGGCGAGGCCGCCGGCCTCTGCGCCTCACTCGCCCACCAGGTCCACGGTGCCATCGGCTTCACCTACGAGCACAGCCTCCACTACCGCACTCGGCGCCTGCTCTCCTGGCGCAACGAGTTCGGCAGCGAGTCTGAGTGGAGCCTCCTCCTAGGCCGCCACCTCGCCGCCGCCGGGCCCGATCGCCTCTGGCCCGAAATCACCTCCGCCTGAGCTGCCAGGAAATCCCCATGGTCGACCTTCCCTTTGCCCCGCCCCCGCCCTGCCCCGAGGCCGAGACTCTCCGCCAGGAGGTCCGCAGCTTCCTCGCCGATGCCCTCGCCGATCGCACCCCGGCCCAACGCGCCGAAAGCTGGCAAGGCCACGACCCCGAGTTCAGCCGCAAGGTCGGCGCCAAGGGCTGGATCGGCATGACCTGGCCCAAGCAATACGGCGGCCAGGAACGCAGCGCCCTTGAGCGCTATGTGGTCCTGGAGGAAATGCTCGCCGCCGGCGCCCCCGTCTCCCACCACTGGATCGCAGACCGCCAATCCGGCCCCCTCCTCCTGCGCGTTGGCACGGATGAGCAGAAGGATACCATCCTTCCGCGGATCGCCCGCGGCGAGGCCATGTTCTGCATCGGCATGTCCGAACCCGACAGCGGCTCAGACCTCGCCGCCACCCGCACCCGCGCCACCCGCGTCCAGGGCGGCTACGTGGTGAACGGCACCAAGGTCTGGACCTCTGGTGCCCACCAGGCCGACTACATGATCCTGTTCTGCCGGACCGGCCAGGGCGAGCGCCACGAAGGCACCAGCCAGTTCCTGGTCGACCTTCACGCCACGTCCGGCCTCAGCATTCGTCCCATCTACGCCATGACGGGCGAGCACCACTTCAACGAGGTCGTCTTCACCGACGCGTTCCTTCCCGAAACCGCCCTTCTCGGCAAGGAAGGTGACGGCTGGAACCAGGTCACCAGCGAACTGGCTTACGAGCGTAGCGGGCCGGAGCGCTTCCTTTCCTCCTTCCTCGTCATGTCCGAGATGCTGCGTGTCCTGGGCCCTGAGCCCTCCGAGCGCGCCGCCATCGCCATCGGCCGCCTCGCCGCCCACATCCACGCGCTGCGCCGCATGTCCCGCTCCGTCGCCGGCATGCTGCAGGCCGGCGAGAACCCTGCCCTCCAGGCGGCCCTGGTCAAGGAACTCGGCAACTCCCTGGAGCAGGAGATCCCCGAGATCGCCCGCCTGCTTGTCGATTGCGAACCCAGCCTTGAATCCGAAGACCGCTTCCTCGCCACCCTTTCCCTCATCACCCTGCACGCCCCCTCCTTCTCACTCCGAGGCGGTACGCGCGAGATCATGCGCGGCATGATCGCCCGCGGCCTCGGCCTCCGATAACTCCGAAAGACCACACCATGACCGACAAGATC
>CANHKG010000075.1 GCA_947460455.1 Rhodospirillales bacterium
CCTCCCGCGCCGCGCCCCCAGGCCGGCCAGCCGCCGGCCAACCCTGCCCCCGCCGCGGCCCCCCGCCCGGCCCCGCCCCCCCAGCCGCGCGACCCGCGCCAGGAAGCCGCCCCCGCGCCCACCGCCCCAGCCGGAGGAACGGTCGTTGCGGTTCGCTAGCCTCCTGGCCCGCATGCCGGACCTCGCGCCGCACCTGCGCGCCGGCTGGGAGTCCGCTGCCGCACTCGACGTGGTCGGCATCACCGCCGACAGCCGCCAGGTGCGCCACGGCATGATCTTCGCCGCCCTGCCGGGCACCGCGCAGGACGGCCGCGCCTTCATCGCCGACGCCCTCGCCCGCGGCGCCAGCGCCGTGCTCGCCCCGCCCGGCACCCCCTCCCCGTCCTGCCCGCTGCTGGAAGACCCCCAGCCGCGCCGCCGCCTGGCCATCCTCGCCGCCCTGCTCGCCGGCCCGGCGCCAGAACTGCTGGTCGCCGTCACCGGCACCAACGGCAAGACCAGCACCACGGATTTCCTGCGCCAGCTCTGGTCGCTCGCCGGCCACCGCGCCGCCAGCCTCGGCACGCTCGGCGTCGCCACCGACCGCGGCCTCTCCGGCCCCGGCCTCACCACGCCAGACCCGGTGGTGCTCAGCCAGACGCTCGCCGCCCTGGCGCAGGATGGCATCACAAGCGTGGCGATGGAGGCCTCCTCGCACGGCCTCGACCAGCACCGGCTGGACGGGCTGCAGCTGCGCGCCGCCGCCTTCACCAACCTCACCCGCGACCATCTCGACTACCACGGCACGATGGAGGCCTACCGCACCGCCAAGCTGCGCCTGTTCCAGGACCTGCTGCCGCCGCACGCCCCCGCCATCGCCTGCGCCACGCTGGACCCCGAAACGCTCCAGCAGCTCCGCCACATCGCCGAAACCCGCCAGCTCGATCTGCGCCTGGTCGGCGAAGGCGGCGACGCCATCCGCCTGCTGCGCGCCATCCCCCGCCCCGGCGGCCAGGTGCTGGAAATCGAGGCCCACGGCACGCGCCACACCGTCGAGATCGCCCTGCCCGGCCGCTTCCAGGCCGACAACGCCCTGGTCGCCGCCGCCCTGGCCGAGGCCACCGGCCTGCCGGACGCCCTCGCCCGCCTGCCCGGCCTCACCGGCGTGCGCGGCCGCATGGAACTTGCCGCCACCCTGCCCAACGGCGCCGCCATCTACGTGGACTACGCCCACACCCCGGATGCGCTGGAACGCCTGCTCACCGCGCTGCGCCCGCACACCGAAGGCAAGCTGCACGTCGTCTTCGGCGCCGGCGGCGACCGCGACCCCGGCAAGCGCCCGCTGATGGGCGCGGCCGTCGCCCGCCACGCCGACATCGCCATCGTCACCGACGACAACCCCCGCACCGAGAACCCCGCCACCATCCGAGACGCCGTGCTCGCCGGCATGGCCGGGCTGCCCACCGCCCGCGCCCGCGGCAACCGCGCCGACGCCATCGCCGAAGCCCTCGCCGCCCTCGGCCCAGGCGACGTGCTGGCCGTCGCCGGCAAGGGCCACGAACAGGGCCAGACCATCGGCCGCGAAACCTTCCCGTTCGACGACGCCGCAATCGTCCGCCGCCTGGCGGGCCTGTCATGACCGCGCTCTGGACCCCCGCCGACCTGCGCGCCGCCACTGGCGGCCTGCTGCGCACCCCCTTCGCCGCCACCGGCGTCTCGATCGACACGCGCACCCTGCGCCCCGGCGACCTCTTCGTCGCCCTGGTTGGCGAGTCCGACGGCCATCGCTGGGTCCGCGCCGCGCTGGACAAAGGCGCCGCCGGTGCCCTCGTCCATACCCTGCCGGATGACGTGGCAGACGACGCCCCGCTGCTCGCCGTGGCCGACACGCTGGAAGGCCTGCGCAGCCTCGCCGCCTACGCCCGCGCCCGCTTCGCCGGAAAGCTCCTCGCCGTCACCGGCAGCGTCGGCAAGACCACCACCAAGGAGATGCTGCGCGCCATCCTGGCCGCCCACGCCTCCACCTGGGCGGCCGAGGCCTCGCACAACAACCACTGGGGCCTGCCCCTCACCCTCGCGCGCATCCCGCGCCGCGCCGCCTATTGCGTCGCCGAGATCGGCATGAACCACGCCGGCGAGATCAGCCCGCTCGCCCGCCTCGCCGCCCCGCATGTCGCCCTCATAACCTCGGTGGAAAAAGTCCATGTCGGCCATCTCGGCACCATCGAGGCGGTGGCCGACGAAAAACTCGCCATCCAGGACGGGCTCGAAAACGGCCTGCTGATCCTGCCGCACGACAGCACGATGCACGCCCGCCTGCGCGCCGGCGCCCGCCACCAAGTGCGCAGCTTCGGCACAAACCCCGATGCCGATGACCGCCTGCTCGCCACCAGCAGCGACGCCACCGGCACCCAGGTGGAAGCCCTCATCGCCGGCATCCGCGTCACCACCCGCCTCGCCGCCCCCGGCGCCCACATGGCGCTGAACGCGCTCGCCGCCCTCTCCGCCGCCGCCGCCCTGGGGGCCGATCCCGTCCGCGGCGCCGGGGCCCTGCAAGGCTTCGCCCCCGTCGCCGGCCGCGGCGCCCGCCGCCGCATCGCCGTGCCCGGCGGCACCGCCCTGCTGCTGGACGAAAGCTACAACGCCTCCTCGGTCGCCGTGTGCGCCGCCTTCGCCGTGCTCGCCCTGCAACCCGCCACCCGCCGCATCGCCATCCTCGGCGACATGCGCGAACTCGGCGAGTTCGGCCCCGCCGAGCACGCCGGCCTGGCCGAAGCCGCCGCCACCGCCGACATCGTGCACACCTGCGGCCCCTTGATGCAGCACCTGCGCGATGCCCTGCCCGCCACGAAGCGCGGCCTGCACGCAGCCGATTCCGCCGCCCTCGCCCCGCTTCTCGCCGCCACGCTGCGCGATGGCGATGCCGTGCTGGTCAAGGGCAGCCTCGGCAGCAAGATGAAGCTCGTCATCGACGCGATCGACCATCCGGCCCCGCCACTCCCCGGGGACAGCACGACCGGGGAGCCCGCCTGATGCTCTACAACCTGCTCACGCCGCTGTCGGAACAGTTCATCGCCGCGAACCTGTTCCGCTACCTCACCTTCCGCGCCGGTGCCGCCTGCATCACCGCACTGGTGATCTCGCTGCTGTTCGGCCCCGCGCTGATCCGCACCCTGCGCGCCATCCAGCGCCAGGGCCAGCCGATCCGGCCAGACGGGCCGGAGCGCCACCTGATCGAAAAGAAGGGCACGCCCACCATGGGCGGCGTGCTCATCCTGGCCTCGCTCACCATCTCCACCCTGCTCTGGGCCAATCTCAGCAACGGCTTCGTCTGGGTGGTGCTGCTGCTCACCCTCTCCTACGGCGGCATCGGCTTCATCGACGACTACATCAAGCTCTCCAAGGCCAGCTACAAAGGCCTCTCCAGCCGCGGCAAGCTCATCCTCCAGGCCATCTTCGGCCTCACCGCCGCCATCGCGATGATGTTCCTCACGCGCGAGCCGCTGGCCACCGGCCTCACCGTGCCGGTGTTCAAGGAGGTGCTGATCCCCCTCGGCTTCGCCTTCCCGCTGGTCGGCATGCTGGTGATGACCGGCTTCTCCAACGCGGTGAACCTCACCGATGGGCTGGATGGCCTGGCCATCGTGCCCACCATCATCGCCGCCGGCGTCTTCGCGCTGATCGCCTATCTCGTCGGCAACCGCGTGTTTGCCGACTACCTGCAGCTGAACTTCGTGCCCGGCGTGGGCGAGCTGGCCATCTTCTGCTCCGCCCTGATCGGCGCCGGCCTCGGCTTCCTCTGGTTCAACGCCCCGCCCGCCGCGGTGTTCATGGGCGATACCGGCAGCCTCGCCCTCGGCGGCGCGCTCGGCGCGGTGGCCGTGGCGGTGAAGCACGAAATCGTCCTCGGCATTGTCGGTGGCCTGTTCGTGCTGGAAACCGTCTCCGTCATCATCCAGGTGGCCTGGTACAAGCGCACCAAGCGCCGCGTCTTCCTCATGGCGCCGCTGCACCACCATTTCGAGAAAAAGGGCTGGTCCGAACCCACCATCGTCATCCGCTTCTGGATCATCGCGATGATCCTGGCCCTCATCGGCCTGGCCACGCTGAAGATCCGATGACCTGGTCCCCCACCCTCTTCACGGGCAAGCGCTTCGCCGTCGTCGGCCTCGGCCGCAACGGCCTGCCCGCCGCGCGCACGCTGGTGCAGATGGGCGCGCAGGTCTCGGTATGGGACGACAACGAACCCGCCCGCGCCGCCGCCACCGGCCTCGATGTGCGTGAGCCTGATCTGGCTGCCATCGACGCGCTGATCCTCTCCCCGGGCATCCCGCACCGCCTGCCCACGCCACACCCGATCGCCACCGCCGCCATCGCCGCGGGCGTGCCGATCTGGTCCGATGCCGAGCTGCTGTTCCAGGCCGTGCGCGCCAGCGGATCCACCGCGCGCTTCGCCGGCATCACCGGCACCAACGGCAAGTCCACCACCACCGCGCTGCTCGCGCACATCCTGGAAGTCGCCGGAATCCCCGCCGCGGCCGGCGGTAATCTCGGCACCACCTCGCTCGCCCTGCCGCCCCTGCCCGGCAACGGCGTGTACGTGCTGGAGATGTCCAGCTACATGTTGGAGCGGCTCGCCACCCTGCGCTTCAACGCCGCGGTGATGCTCAACCTCAGCCCAGACCACCTCGACCGGCACGGCGACATGGCAGGCTACGCGGCGGCCAAGCGCCACGTCTTCGACCGCCAGCAACACGGCGACCTCGCCGTGATCGGCATCGACGACGCCGATTCGCGCGCCATGGCCGAAACCCTGCGCGCCGCCCCCGCCCGCCTCGTCACCATCAGCGAAGCCGGCGCCGCCGATGTCGCGCCCCGCGGCACACACCTGATGCTGGGCACCGAGGCCATCGCCGACCTCGCCACCGCCCGCGCCCTGCCCGGCGCCCACAACGCCCAGAACGCCGCCGCCGCCGCCGCCATGGCGCTGCATCTCGGCGCCAGCCGCGAAGCCATCGCCGAGGGCATCCGCACCTATCCCGGCCTGCCGCACCGCCAGGAACTGGTGGCGCAGAAGGCCGGCGTGCGCTTCGTCAACGACAGCAAGGCCACCAACGCCGACAGCACCGCCCGCGCCCTGGTCTGCTACCCCAGCATCCTGTGGATCGCCGGCGGCATGGCCAAGGAAGGCGGCATCGAGCCGCTGGCGCAATACTTCCCGCGCATCGCCGAAGCCCTGCTGATCGGCCGGGATGCCCCCATCCTCGCCGCCACCCTGGCCGCGCACGGCGTGCCGCACCGCATACTGCACACGCTGGAAGCCGCCACCACCGAAGCCTGGCGCCGCGCCCGCGCCACCTCCGGCGAGATCACCATCCTGCTCTCGCCCGCCTGCGCCAGCTGGGACCAGTTCACCGGCTTCGACCAGCGCGGCGACCGCTTCCGCACCCTTGCCCAGGCCTGCATCAATGAGGTGTCGCCGGGCGACGGCGCGGGGAATGAATCGCCATGATGCTCTCCCGCGCCGACAACTCCCTGCTGGGCCGCTGGTGGTGGACGGTGGACCGCTGGACGCTGGTCGCCGTCCTCACCCTCGTCTTCTTCGGCTACGTCATGATGATGGCGGCCAGCCCCGCCGTGGCGCAGCACATCCGCGTCTCGCGCGACATCTTCCTGCTCAAGCAGGTCGTGTTCCTCTGCGCCGCCATGTCGGTGATGTTCACCGTCTCGCTGCTCACCCCGCGCGGCGTGCGGCGCGTCGCCCTCGTCGGCTGCGCCCTGGCCCTGCTGCTCACGGCGATGACGCTGGTGACAGGCACAGAGATCAAGGGCGCCCGCCGCTGGCTCAGCCTGCCCGGCATGTCGATGCAGCCCAGCGAGTTCCTCAAGCCCTTCTTCGCCGTCGTCGCCGCATGGCTCATCGCCCAGGGCAGGCGCGAGACCAACTGGGCACTGCGCCTCTCCTGGCCGGCACTCGCCCTCGGAATGGCCGCGTTGATCGCCCTGCTGCTCACGCTGCAGAAAGACATGGGCATGCTCGCCGTGCTGATGGGCGTGCTGATCGTCCAGTTCTTCGTCTCCGGCGTGCACTTCGCCTTCATCGGCGCAGCCATGGGCGGCGTCGGCGTCGCCGCCTGGCTCGCCTATCTCTCGCTGGATCACGTGCGCCGCCGCGTGGACAAGTTCCTGGACCCCGCCGCCGGCGACACCTTCCAGGTCGATCTCGCCGCCAAGGCCTTCGGCTCCGGCGGCGTCTTCGGCCGCGGCCCCGGCGAAGGCCGCGTGAAGGATTTCATCCCAGACAGCCACGCCGATTTCGTCTTCGCCGTCGCGGGCGAGGAATTCGGCCTCATCGTCTGCCTGGTCATCGTCCTGCTCTTCGCCTTCATCGCCCTGCGCGGCCTGCTGCGCATGCTGCCGGAGCACGACCTCTACGTGGTGCTGGCCGCCACCGGGCTGGCCTCGGGCTTCGGCATGCAGGCCTTCATCAACCTCGGCTCCACCCTGCACCTCATCCCCACCAAGGGCATGACCCTGCCCTTCGTCTCCTACGGCGGCTCCTCGGCGCTGGCCGTCGGCCTCGGCATCGGCCTGCTGCTGGCCCTCACCCGCCGCCGCATGCACGGCGATTCCACATGAGGGGCGCCGAAATCCGCCCCATCGTGATCGCGGCCGGCGGCACCGGCGGCCATTTCTTCCCGGCCGAGGCACTGGCCGCCGAGCTCGCCCAGCGCGGCCAGCGCGTGGCACTGATGACGGATGCCCGCTCCGGCGGCCTCGCCTCGCCGGCCTTCGAGGGCCGCGAACGCTTCGTGCTCTCCGGCAGCGGCATCGCCGGCCGTGGCGTGCTGCGCGCAGTGAAATCCGCCATCGCCCTGGCCGCCGGCACCTGGCAGGCGCGCGCCATCCTCTCCCGCCTGCGCCCCACCGCCATCATCGGCTTCGGCGGCTACCCCTCCGTCGCCCCGGTGCTGGCCAGCCGCTTCCTCACCGCCCGCCCGGCCGTGATCCTGCACGAACAGAACGGCGTGCTCGGCCGCGCCAATCGCTGGCTCGCCTCCCGCGCCGACCTCCTCGCCCTCAGCCTGCCCGGCACCACGCGCATCCCCGAAGGCACCCGCACCGAGGTCACCGGCAACCCCGTTCGGCCCGCCATCGCCGCCCTGGCCGGCGCGCCCTACACGCCCCCCACTGGCGAAATCCGCCTCCTCGTCCTCGGCGGCTCGCTCGGCGCGCGCATCTTCAGCGACATCGTGCCCCCCGCCCTCGCCCTACTGCCCGCCGAGCTGCGCGCCCGCATCGCCCTCACCCAGCAATGCCGCGCCGAGGATCTCGACCGCGTGCGCAGCGCCTATGCGCAGTCGGGCATCGCCGCCACCCTCGCCCCGTTCTTCCCGAACGTGGCCGAACTCCTGCGCGACACCCACCTCGCCATCGCCCGCGCCGGCGCCTCCACCGTCGCGGAACTCGCCACCATCGGCCGCCCCTCCATCCTGGTGCCGCTGCCCGGCGCCATCGACGACCACCAGCGCGCCAACGCCGCCGCCCTCGCCCAGCCCGGCGGCGCCATCCTGGTCGACCAGGCAACGCTCACGCCGGCCATGCTCGCGCACCACCTTGCGACTCACCTCGCCAGCGGCGAAACCCTGGCGCGCGCCGCCGCCGCCGCCGCCACCGCTGGCCGGCCAGACGCCGCCGCCCGCCTCGCCGACCTCGTCGAGACCGCAATCGCCCGCCGGGCATCGAAGGAGATTCCGGCATGAGGGCGCTTCCCCTGTCGATCGGCACCATTCATTTCGTCGGCATCGGCGGCATCGGCATGTCGGGCATCGCCGAGGTGCTGCACAATCTCGGCTACTCCGTGCAGGGCAGCGACATCGCCGATGGCGCCAATGTCCGCCGCCTGCGCGAAGCCGGCATCCCCGTCGCCGTGGGGCATGAGGCACGCAACCTCGGCAACAGCCAGGTCGTCGTCGTCTCCACCGCCGTGAAGCCGGACAACCCCGAAGTGCAGGCCGCCCGCGCCCGCCTCATCCCCGTCGTCCGCCGTGCCGAAATGCTGGCCGAGCTGATGCGCCTGCGCTGGGCGATCGCCATCGGCGGCACCCACGGCAAAACCACCACCACCAGCCTCGTCGCCGCGGTGCTGGAAGCAGCCCACCTCGACCCCACCGTCATCAACGGCGGCATCATCAACAACTACGGCACCAACACCCGCATGGGCGCGGGCGAATGGATGGTGGTGGAAGCCGACGAATCCGACGGCTCCTTCCTCCGCCTGCCCGCCACCATCGCGGTCGTCACCAACATGGACCCGGAGCACCTGGACCATTGGGGCACTGGCGAGGCCATGCTCGCCGGCTACGACCAGTTCGTGCAGAACGTGCCGTTCTACGGTTTCGCCGTGCTCTGCATCGACCACCCCGCCGTGCAGCAGATGATCCCGCGCCTGTCCGATCGCCGCATCATCACCTACGGCTTCTCGCCCCAGGCCGATGTCCGCGCCGACAAGCTGGTGATGGACAAGCTCGGCGCGACCTTCGAGGTCACCATCGCCGATCGCGCCCGCGGCCGCAGCCGCAAGATGGGCCCGTTCCGCCTGCCCATGCTCGGCCAGCACAACGTGCAGAACGCGCTGGCCGCGGTGGCCATCGGCGCCGAGATGGAAATCGACGACGCCACCCTGCGCACCGCCTTCGCCGGCTTCAAGGGCGTCAAGCGCCGCTTCACCAAAACCGGTGAGGCCGGCGGCATCACCGTCATCGACGACTACGGCCACCACCCGGTGGAAATCGCCGCCGTACTGAAGGCCGCCCGCCAGGCCGGCGCCAACAACGTCGTCGCCGTGGTGCAGCCGCACCGCTACTCCCGCCTCGCCTCGCTCTTCGCCGAGTTCTGCACCTGCATGAACGACGCCGGAACGGTCATCGTGGCGGATACCTACGCCGCCGGCGAAGCCCCGATCGAGGGTGCCAACCGCGATGCGCTGGTCGAAGGCCTACGCGCCCGCGGCCACCGCAGCGTGGTGCCGCTGCCCGGCCCGGAACACCTGGCCGAAATGGTGCACGCCATCGCCCGCCCCGGCGACTTCGTCGTCTGCCTCGGCGCAGGGAACATCACCCAGTGGGCCGCCGCCCTGCCCGGCGAACTGCTCAAGCTCCAGGCCGGCCAGAAGGCAAAGCCGGGAGGCGTCGCATGATGGTCATGGAACGCGACCCCATCGCAGACGCCGCCGCCCATCTGCGCGGCCGCGCCCAGCAGAACGCCCCGCTCGGCCCCACCACCTGGTTCCGCGTCGGCGGCGCCGCGGAATGGCTCGTCCGCCCGGCGGACGTGGACGACCTGCGCGCCTTCCTGGCCGCCCTGCCGCACACCATCCCCGTGGTCGCCATCGGCGCCGCCTCCAACCTCATCGTGCGCGACGGCGGCGTGCGCGGCGTCGTCATCAAGCTCGCCCGCGGCTTCACCGCCATCGAAACCGATGGCAACGCCGTCATCGCCGGTGCCGCCGCCCTCGATATCACCGTCGCCGAACACGCCGCCGCCGCCGGCCTCGCCGGCATCGAGTTCCTCTCCGGCATCCCCGGCAGCATCGGCGGCGCCATCGCCATGAACGCCGGCGCCTATGGCAGCGACGTCGCCGCCTGCCTCGACTGGGCCGAGATCGTCACCCGCGACGGCCAGCTCCTGCGCCTGCCGGCCGAGGCCCTCACCCTCACCTACCGCCACGCCGCCCTGCCCCCCGGCAGCGTCGTCGTCCGCGCCCGCTTCCGCGCCATGCCCGGCGAGCCCGCCACCATCGCCGCCCGCATGGCCGAAATCCGCGCCGCCCGCGAAGCCAGCCAGCCCGTGCGCGCCCGCACCGGCGGCTCCACCTTCCGCAACCCCACCTCCTCGGAATCCAGCCTCAAGGCCTGGGAACTGATCGACGCCGCCGGCTGCCGCGGCCTCATCCGCGGCGGTGCCCAGGTCAGCGAAAAGCACTGCAACTTCCTGCTCAACACCGGCACCGCCACCGCCGCCGACATCGAGGGCCTGGGCGAGGATGTCCGCGCCCGCGTCCGCGCCATGAGCGGCGTGGACCTGCACTGGGAAATCCGCCGCATCGGCGTCAGCATGGAGCAGCCGGCATGACCCGCGTCGCGGTCCTCTACGGCGGCATGTCCGCCGAGCGCGAGGTCTCCCTCTCCACCGGCCGCCAGGTCATCACCGCCCTGCGCGAGGCCGGCTACGAGGTCACGCCGGTGGAGGTGAAGGACGACCTCGCCGCCGTCATCCGCGCGCTGGATCCGCGCCCCGATGCCGTCTTCAACGCCCTGCACGGCCGCTTCGGCGAGGATGGCGCCATCCAGGGCGTGCTGGATTGGCTCGCCATCCCCTACACCCATTCCGGCGTCCGCGCCTCGGCCCTGGCCATGGACAAGGTCGCCGCCAAGGCCATCTTCGCCGCCGCCGGCCTGCCCGTGCCGCGCGGCCAGGTGGTCGACATCGCCGCCCTGGAACACAACGACCCGATGCCGCTGCCCTACGTCATCAAGCCGATCAACGAGGGCAGCTCGGTCGGCGTGGAGATCATGCGCGAGGGCGGCAACCGCCGCGCCGCCGTGGCCGCCAGCTGGACCTTCGGCGCCAGCGCGCTGGTGGAGGAATTCATCCCCGGCCGCGAACTCACCGTCGCCGTCATGGGCGAAAAGGCCCTCGCCGTCACCGAAATCACCGCCGCCAACGGCGACTTCTACGACTACGAGGCGAAGTATGCCGATGGCGGCTCCCGCCACGTCATCCCCGCCCCGGTCCACCCGGAAATCTACACCCGCGCCATGGACGTGGCCCTGCGCGCCCACCGCGCCCTCGGCTGCCGCGGCGCCAGCCGCTGCGATTTCCGCTACGACGACACCAAGGGCGAACCCGGCCGCCTGGTGCTGCTGGAGCTGAACACCCAGCCCGGCCTCACCCCCACCTCGCTCCTGCCGGAGCAGGCAGCCCACCTGGGCATGAGCTTCCCGCAGCTTTGCGCCTGGATGGTGGAGAACGCCGCATGTCGCGCGTGAACCGCCGCGCCATCCCCCCGGCCCCGCCGCGCATCCAGGACCGGCCTGGCCGCTGGAAGCTGCTGTGGCGCAACCAGCGCCGCCGCCTGCGCACCGCCGCCCTGCTCGGCGGCCTCGCCGTCTTCGTCTTCGGCGGCCTCTACACCGTGCAGGCCCTCGGCGACGGCGCCAATGTCCGCGAACGCGTGGGCGATGTCGCCGCCACCCTCGGCCTGCGTGTCACAAACGTCGTCATCGAAGGCCGCACCAAAACCCCCCAGGTGATGCTGAACGCAGCCCTCGGTATCCGCCCGGGCGAGCCGATCCTCAGCTACTCGCTCTCCGAAGCGCGCCAGCGCCTGGAAAGCATCAAGTGGGTGGAACACGCCACGGTCGAACGCCGCCTGCCCGGCACCATCCTGGTCCGCCTCACCGAACGCCGCCCCTTCGCCGTCTGGCAGTCGGAAGGCAAGTTCCTCCTCGTCGATCGCGAGGGCGAGGTCGTCGCCGATTCCGATGTCGCCGCCTTCGCCGACCAACTCCCCCTCGTCGTCGGCCCCGGCGCCCCCAAGCACGCCGCCGCCCTCATGGAACTCCTCGGCGCCCAGCCCGAACTCATGAAGCGCGTCGTCGCCGCCGTGCGCGTCGCCGAACGCCGCTGGAACCTGCGCATGACCAACGGGGCCGACGTGATGCTGCCCGAAGGCGGCGAGGCCCCGGCGCTCGCCCGCCTCGCCGAGTTGCACACCAGCCAAAGCCTGCTCGACCGCCCGCTCGCCGTGGTTGACCTGCGCCTGCCCGATCGCCTCGTGGTTCGCCCACAACCAGACCCGAAACCCCAAGCCCAGGGCCGCCGGACATGACGGATATGTCGCGACGCACGCTGGCTCCCCCCGATGTCTCCACGGAGCGCGACGAGCAGCCCTCCCGCCGCGCGCGCCAGTCCGGCCCGTTCGGCGTGCTGGATATCGGCACCACCAAGATCGTCTGCGTCATCGGCCGCGCGGAGTCGGATGGCACGCTGCGCGTCCTCGGCTTCGGCTGGCAGAAGGGCCGCGGCGTGCGCGGCGGCGGCATCGTCGACATCGAGGAAGCCGAGCGCGCCATCCGTGCCGCCGTGGGCAGCGCCGAGGAAGAAGCCGGTGTCCGCCTCTCCCGCGTCACCATCAACCTCTCCTGCGGCCAGCCCGAAAGCCGGCTGTTCAACGTGCAATGGCCGGTCGGCGGCCGCTCCGTCTCGGAAGCCGATATCCGCAAGGTTCTTCAGGAAGGCCGCACCCGCGCCCAGTCCCCCGGCCGCTCCATCATCCACATCCTGCCCATGGCCTTCTCGGCCGACGATGCGCAGGGCGTGGCCGACCCGCGCGGCCTGCACTGCGAACAACTGATCGGCCGCCTGCACGTCGTCGATGCCGGCACCACCGCGCTGCGCACACTCGATGCCTCGCTCGCCCGCTGCGACCTGGAAATGGGCGACCTCGTCTCCGCCCCCATGGCAGCCGGGATCGCCACCCTGGTGGAAGACGAGAAGCTGCTGGGTGCAACCGTGCTCGATATGGGCGGCGGCACCACCGGCATGGCCGTCTTCGCCGAGAACCACCTTCTCCACACCGAACAGCTCCCGCTCGGCGGCCTGCACGTCACGCGCGACATCGCCAGCGTGCTCTCCACCACCGTCACCGCCGCCGAGCGCCTCAAAACCCTGTGGGGCAGCGCGCTCGTGAGCCCGGATGACGAGCGCGAGATGCTCCCCGTTCCCCTGGTGGGCGAGGATGAGCACCACATCGCCAAGGTGCCGCGCAGCATGATCGTCAACATCATCCGCCCGCGGCTGGAGGAAACCTTCGATCTCGTGCGCCAGCGGCTGGACGCCTCCGGCCTCGGCCGCGTCGCCGGCCACCGCGTCGTCCTCACCGGCGGCGCCAGCCAGCTCGCCGGCGTGCGGGAGATGGCCGCCGAGATCCTCGGCCGCCAGGTCCGCCTCGGCCGCCCCGCCCCCCTGCGCGGCCTGCCCGATTCGGCCCAGGGCCCCGCCTTCGCCACCGCCGTCGGCCTCCTGTCCTGGAGTTCCGGCGAAGGCCGCCGCCTGCCCGATCTCGACCTCGAAGCCGAAGCACCGCGCGGCCTGTTCAGCCGCATCGTCGCCTTCCTGCGCGAGCGGGTGTGACGATGGTGCAACACACGGTGATACGCCGAAGAAACGACCGCCCCATCTCGCAGAACCCTCTCGCAGGGGCGATTGCGAATCGAATTTGCGCGGTAGAAGTGAAACAGCCCGGGAGCCCTGCCTGATGACATTGAACCTCACCATCCCCCAGCAGATGCATACGGATTTCACGCCGCGCATCACCGTCATCGGCGTGGGCGGCGGCGGAACGAACGCGGTCGACAACATGATCGCCATGAACCTCCAGGGCGTGGAGTTCGTGGTGGCCAACACTGATGCGCAGCAGCTCATGCACTCGCGTGCAGACCGCCGCATCCAGCTTGGCCCCCATCTCACCCAGGGCCTCGGCGCCGGCGCCAAGCCGGAAGTGGGCCGCGCCGCCGCTGAGGAAGCGGCCGAGGAGCTCTATCGCCACCTCGATGGCGCCCACATGGTCTTCATCACCGCCGGCATGGGCGGCGGCACCGGCACCGGGGCCGCGCCGGTCATCGCCCGCATGGCGCGCGAGCGCAGCATCCTCACCGTCGGCGTGGTCACCAAGCCCTTCACCTTCGAAGGCAACCGCCGCGCCCGCTCGGCCGAACAGGGCATCGCCGAGCTGCAGGAATACGTCGATACCCTCATCGTCATCCCCAACCAGAACCTCTTCCGCCTCGCCAATGAGCGCACCGGCTGGAAGGAAGCGTTCAAGATGGCCGATCAGGTCCTCTACATGGGCGTGAAGGGCGTCACCGACCTCATGGTCGCCCCGGGCCTCGTGAACCTCGATTTCGCCGACATCCGCACCGTCATGGCCGAGATGGGCAAGGCGATGATGGGCACCGGCGAGGCAGAGGGCGAAGGCCGCGCCGTCCGCGCCGCCGAGCTCGCCATCAGCAACCCGCTGCTCGAAGATACCTGCATGCGCGGCGCCAAGGGCCTGCTCATCAACATCACCGGCGGCGACGACATGACCCTGTTCGAGGTCGATGCCGCCGCCAACCGCATCCGCGAGGAAGTGGACGACGAAGCCAACATCATCTTCGGCTCGGCGATCGACGAGAACCTCGCCGGCAAGGTCCGTGTCTCCGTGGTCGCCACCGGCATCGAATCCGCCGTGAAGACCGCCGAGCGCCCGCGCCTGGTTGCCGTGGCCAATGGCGGCATGATGGAAACCGGCAACGACGCCATTTCCACCCAGTCCACCTCCTCGCCCATGTCGGAGCAGGAGGGTTCCACCGCCAGCGCCCAGCCGATCCCGCTGCGCCCGGTGGCGCCCGTCATGCCGGCCGGCGGCCTGCCGCCCGGCATCGGCGCCCGCCCGGCCGCCCGCTCGCTGGCACCCACCCCGGCACCCCAGCCCATGGCACCGCAGGGCCTCGCCCCGCGCATCGCCCAGCCCATGGCGCCCTTCACCGAGTCGGCCCCCCTGGCGCCGCGCCCGATGGAGTCCCTGCTGCCGGAAGCACCGCGCACCGCCGCCCCGGCGCTGCGCCCCGCCCCGGCCGCCCGCCCGGCACCTGCCACCACCGAGGCAGCCCGCCCGGCGCCCGCCACCGGCCCGAACCTGTTCAACCGGGTCACCGGCCTGCTCCGCGGCAACCGCGCCGCGGCCCCGGCACTGGAGCCGCGTCCCGTGCAGGCCAGCCAGCCTTCCGAACCCGCAGCCGAACTCCAGGTCGAATCGCCCAAGCCCGCCACCCAGACCCAGGGCGAGAAGATCGATCTGGAAATCCCCACCTTCCTGCGCCGCCAGCATTCCGGCACGCAGCACTAACCGCAGCCTCGCACCCCGGCATGCCCCACCAGGCATGCCGGGAATGCTGCACCGCAACGAGCGCGTTGCAAAAAATCCCCTGAATTCAATAATTTATTCCGTAATACTAAGAAACAAAGCTTGACTCGCATCGGCGCGTCGGGCTGACCTAGTTTCCGTCTCAAGTGCCGCCCCTACCCCGCGGCGCAGGCAATCCCGCTGGCGCAGCGCCAGGGAGCTTCACGGCGCCACCCATCATGGCGCCAGGCGACAGGATCTCAGGCGATGGATGGTTTCCACCACGGCGCAACGCTTTACGCCCAGGCCAACGGCCTCGGTCTCGCCCCCGATTCCACCACCCAGGCCACGCTCAAGGCCGCGATCGACTGCGTCGGCACCGGCCTCCACTCCGGCCAGCGCGTCTCCCTCACCCTGCGCCCCGCCCCCGTCGACCACGGCATCGTCTTCCGCCGCCGCGACCTCGGCCTGGACATCCCCGCCCGCTTCGACCACGTGGCCGATACCCGCCTGTGCACCGTGCTGGCCCACCCGGAAGCCCCCCAGGCCCGCGTCGCCACCATCGAACACCTCATGGCCGCCTTCGCCGCCACCGGCGTCACCAACGCCCTTGTCGAGATCGACGGCCAGGAACTCCCGATCCACGACGGCTCGGCCCAGAACTTCATCTTCCTCATCGATTGCGCCGGCACCGTCGCGCAGGAAGCCCCCCGCCCCGCCATCGCCGTCATGCGCCCGGTGCGCGTGGAAGGCGAAGACGGCGCCTTCGCCGAACTCACCCCCTCCCACGCCCTCGCCGGGCTGGAGGCCGAAGTCGCCATCGAATTCGCCGCGCCGGCCATCGGCGCCCAGTCCCTCGCCCTGCCCCTCACCGGTGCCGCCATCCGCCAGGAACTCGCCGCCGCCCGCACCTTCTGCCTGCTGCAGGAAGTGGAGGCCATGCAGGCCGCCGGCCTCGCCCGCGGCGGCAGCCTCGACAACGCCGTGGTGGTGGATAACGACCGCATCCTCAACCCCGCCGGGCTGCGCATGGAACGCGAATTCGTGCGCCACAAAATGCTCGATGTCGCCGGCGACCTCGCTTTGGCCGGCGTCACGATCCACGCCACCCTGCGCGCCCGCAAGCCCGGCCACGCGCTGAACAACCAGCTCCTGCGTGCCCTCTTCGCCGATCCCGCCAACTGGCGCCAGGTCGAAGGCACCCGTCCGCTCGACCTCGCCCGCCCCAAGCGCGCCCTGGCTTGAAGCTGAAATCGCCCGGGGTTCGCCGGCCCGCCACCCATGCTATAAGCGTGGCCTGCCCCTATCGGTGATTCGCTCGATGCTCCGTCCCGCCTGCGCCGCCCTGCTCGCCCTGCTCGCGCTGCCCCTCGGTGGCTGCGAGACGATGTCGTCGCTCAACCCCTTCGCCGACAGCAAGCCGAGCACTGCCGAGGAAGCCGCCGCCGCCATTCCGCCCGCGGAGGCGCTGTACAATCGCGGCGTCGATGCCATCAACGCCAAGCGCTACGGCACCGCCGCCACGCAGTTCGACCTCGTCGAGCAGAACTACCCGTATTCCAGCTGGGCCGTGAACGCCCAGATCATGCAGGGCTACGCCGAATACCTGCAAAGCAAGTACACCCAGTCCATCGGCACGCTGGACCGCTTCATCCAGCTCCACCCCTCCCACCGCGATGTCGCCTACGCCTACTACCTGCGCGCCCTGTCCCACTACGAACAGATCGCCGACGTCCAGCGCGACCAGCGCACCACGCAGGAAGCGATGGGCGCCCTGCAGGAAGTGGTCAACCGCTTCCCCGAAACCGCCTATGGTCGCGACGCCAAGCTCAAGATCGACCTCGCCCGAGACCACCTCGCCGGCAAGGAAATGGAAATCGGCCGCTGGTACCTGAACCAGAAGCTCTACACCGCCGCCGTCAACCGCTTCCAGCGCGTGGTGGATGAATACCAAACCACCAACCACGTCGCCGAAGCCCTGCACCGCCTCACCGAGATCTACCTGCTGCTCGGCCTCACCGACCAGGCCCGCAAAACCGCCGCCGTGCTCGGCCACAACTACCCCGGCAGCTCCTGGTACGCCGACAGCTACGACAACCTGGTCGCCGCCGGCGCCGCCCCGCCCGATGCCGCCCGCCGGTCGTCCGAGCAGCCCGGCATGCTTGGCCGGCTGTGGCGGTTGGTATTTTAGGTAAGAAAGGCTTCTTTTTGTGAACAAAAAGAAGCAAAAAAACTTCATTCACTGCGCCGCGGCCTTCCCCTCTATGCCGCAGCCAGTCGGAAAAGTCTTTTTGCTTCTTTTTCTTCAGAAAAAGAAGATCCTTCCTTCATGCTGACCACCCTCTCCATCCGCGATGTCGTGCTGATCCAGCGCCTGGACCTCTCCTTCGGCGCCGGCCTCACCGTGCTCACCGGGGAGACCGGCGCCGGCAAGTCCATCCTGCTCGACAGTCTCGGCCTCGCCCTCGGCGCCCGCAGCGAACAGGGCCTGGTCCGCGCGGAAGCCGAACAGGCCAGCGTCGCCGCCGTCTTCGCCACCCCCCGCACCCACCCCGCCTTCGATCTCCTCGCCGAACAGGGCATCGAGGCGGAAGACGAAATCGTCCTGCGCCGCATCGTCGCCAAGGACGGCCGCAGCCGCGCCTTCGTCAACGACCAGCCCGTCAGCGCCGCCCTCCTGCGCCGCCTCGGCGCCACCCTGGTCGAAGTCCAGGGCCAGCACGACCAGATGGGCCTCGCCGACCCCGCCGGCCACGCCGCCCTGCTCGATGCCTTCGGCGTGCCCGAGCCCCTGCGCACCGAATCCGCCGCCGCCTGGCGCGCCCTGCGCGAAGCCACCACCGCCCTATCCCGTGCCCGCGACTCCATCGCCGCCGCCGAGCGCGACCGCGAATGGCTCACCCACGCGGTCGAGGAACTCTCCCACCTCGCCCCCGAAGAAGGCGAGGAAACCCGCCTCGCGGAGGAACGCCAGGCCCTCCAGCAAGGCGAACGCCGCGCCGAAGCCGTCGCCGCCGCGCTGTCGGAACTCTCGCCGCAATCCGGCCGCAGCCGCACCGCCGGCCCCGCCGCCGCCCTGCGCTCCGCCAGCCGCGCCCTCCAGCGCCTCGTGCCCAACAACGCGCCGGATGCCCCCAACCCCGCCCAGGCGGCGCTGACCGCACTCGAAGCCGCCGAAACCGCCCTGGCCGAAGCCGAATCCCTCCTCAGCCGCCTCGCCCAGGATGTGGAAGCCGATCCCCGCCGCCTGGAAGCCACGGAAGAACGCCTCTTCGCCCTGCGCGCCGCCGCCCGCAAGCACTCCGTCGCCGTGGCCGACCTCCCCGGCTTCCTCGCTTCCCTGCAAACCCGCCTCGGCGCGCTGGAAACCGGCGCCGAGGAAGTCGCCGGCCTCGAACGCGCCGTCGCCGAAGCCCGCACCCGCTACGTCGCCGCCTGCGCCCGCCTCACCCAATCCCGCCAGGCCGCCGCCACCAAGCTGGAAAAAGCCATCGCCCGCGAACTCCCGCCCCTCAAGCTGGAACGCGCCCGCTTCGTGGCCGAGGTCGCCCCCCTTCCCGAATCCGGCTGGGGTATCGGCGGCGCGGATTCCGTCCGCTTCCTCATCTCCACCAACCCTGGCCAGCCGCCCGGCCCCCTCGCCCGCGTCGCCTCCGGCGGCGAACTCTCCCGCCTCATGCTCGCACTGAAGGTCGTCCTCGCCGGCGGCTCCACCGTCCCGACCCTGGTCTTCGATGAGGTGGACAGCGGCATCGGTGGCGCCACCGCCGCCGCCGTGGGCGAACGCCTCGCCCGCGTCGCCGAAGGCGTCCAGGTCCTCCTCGTCACCCACTCCCCCCAGGTCGCCGCCCGCGGCGCCGCCCATTTGCGCGTCATGAAGCAGGTCGCCCGCGGCCGCGCCGAAACCCGTGTCGAGATGCTCAGCCAAGACGAACGCCGCGAAGAAATCGCCCGCATGCTCGCTGGCGAGACAGTAACCGAACAGGCGCGTGCGGCGGCGGACAGCCTGCTGGCAAGCCTCTAAGAAAGCAGTTCTTTTTCTTCGGAAAAAGAAGACTCTTCCTTCCCTTCAGAGGCCCCGATGAGCGACACCAAGCCGACCGAAGCGTTGGATGAATCCGAAGCCGCCGCCGAACTCGAACGCCTCGCCGCCGAGATCACCCGCCACGATCGCGCCTACCACGAGCAAGACGCGCCAGAGATCACCGACGCCGCCTACGACGCCCTGCGCGCCCGCAACAACGCCATCGAGGCCCGCTTCCCCGACCTCGTCCGCGCCGACAGCCCCAACCGCCGCGTCGGCGCCGCAGCCTCGTCGGGCTTCGCCAAGGCCGCCCACGCCGCCCCGATGCTCTCGCTCGATAACGCCTTCAACGCGGAAGACTTCACCGACTTCACCACCCGCGCCCGCCGCTTCCTCGGCCTCGCCGCCGACATCCCGCTCCCCCTCGTCGGCGAACCCAAGATCGACGGCCTCTCCGTCTCCCTCACCTACCAAAGCGGCCAGCTCGTCCGCGCCGCCACCCGCGGCGACGGCATGGTGGGCGAGGACGTCACCGCCAACATCCGCACCGTGGCCTCCGTCCCGCACACCCTCGCCGGCCCGGCCCCGGCCGAAATCGAGATCCGCGGCGAAATCTTCATGACCAAGGCGGACTTCCTCGCCCTCAACACCCGCCAGGAAGCCGCCGGCGAGAAGATCTTCGCCAACCCCCGCAACGCCGCCGCCGGCAGCCTGCGCCAGCTCGACCCCACCATCACCGCCAGCCGCCCGCTCTCGATGTTCGCCTACGCCATGGGCCAGGCCAGCGCCCGCCCCGCCCCCACCCACTCCGCCTGGCTGGAGCAACTCCGCGCCTGGGGCTTCACCGTGAACCCCCTCTCCCGCCTGCTCGCCACGCCGGAGCAAGCCCCCGAATTCCACGCCGACATCGCCGCCGCCCGCGCCGCCCTGCCGTACGACATCGATGGCGTGGTGTACAAGATCGACGACCTCGCCCTGCAATCCCGCCTCGGCTTCGTCGGCCGTGCCCCGCGCTGGGCCATCGCCTGGAAATTCCCCGCCGAACAGGCCACCACCGTGGTGGAAGACATCGCCGTCCAGGTCGGCCGCACCGGCGCGCTCACCCCGCTCGCCCATCTCAAGCCCGTCAATGTCGGCGGCGTCCTCGTCGGCCGCGCCACCCTGCACAACGAAGACGAAATCGCCCGCCTCGGCGTCCGCATCGGCGACACCGTCATCGTCCAACGCGCCGGAGACGTCATCCCCCAGGTCGTCCAGGTGGTGGAATCCGCCCCGCGCGGCCCCACCGAATGGCAGCCCCTCACCCACTGCCCCGTCTGCGGCTCGCTGGCCATCCGCCCGCCCGGAGAGGTCATCCGCCGCTGCACCGGCGGCCTCACCTGCCGCGCCCAGGTGGAGGAACGCCTGATCCACTTCGTCTCCCGCGGCGCCTTCGACATCGAGGGCCTGGGCGAGAAATCCATCCGCGAATTCCACGCCGAAGCCCTCATCGCCAGCCCCGCAGACATCTTCCGCCTCCCCACCCGGGAGGCCGAAATCGCCACCCGCGAAGGCTGGGGCCCCCTCTCCGCCCGCAACCTCACCACCGCCATTGAGGCGCGCCGCACCATCGGGCTCGCCCGCCTCATCTTCAGCCTCGGCATCCGCCGCATCGGCGAACAGAACGCCCGCCTGCTGGCCCGCCACTACGGCACCTACGAAAACTGGGTCGCCCAGATGGAACAGGCCGTCACCATCGGCAGCGAGGCCCGCAGCGACCTCGGCAGCATCACCGGCATCGGCGGCGCGATAGCGGACGAGCTCACCGCCTTCTTCGCCGAGCAGCACAACCGCGAAACCCTGGCCGAACTCCGCGCCCAGATCCGCACCATCGAACCCGCCACCGCCCCGGCCGCCGCCGCCAACGGCGCGCTCGCCGGCAAGATCGTTGTCTTCACCGGCACGCTGGTCACCATGACGCGCCCGGAAGCCAAGGCCCTCGCCGAGTCGCTCGGCGCCCGCGTCACCGACAGCGTGTCCAAGAAAACCGACCTCGTCGTCCTCGGCACCGATGCCGGCTCCAAGGCCAAGAAAGCCGCCGAGCTCGGCGTCCGCACGGTCACGGAAGAGGAATGGCGCTCGCTCGCCGAGACCTGAACCGGTGTAACCTCTCTGGAACGGCATTGTTCGTATTTTAACGCGGTGGGGAGAGAATCCGCCGTTCCGCTCCCCATACCGCGCATATCGCCGCGCCCGCCCGGCTCCGGGCATCAGGCCTGCGATGTTCGATAGTGCGAATCAGCAATGACGATGGCATGA
>CANHKG010000076.1 GCA_947460455.1 Rhodospirillales bacterium
TCCACCGTCATGCCGATCAGCAGGCCGGTGTCCGGCGGCAGGTTGGCTTCCACGCGGAAGGTGCGGGTGGCGCTTTCGCCGCGGCCGCGGATGTTGGTGACGGTGGCGGCGATGGCTTTGCCGGGGAAGGCGTCGGCGCGGATGGCGACTTTCGCGCCCATCTGCACGCGGGCGATGTCGCGTTCATCCACGTCGGCGGCGATGCGCAGGGTGGTGGGGGAGGCGATTTCGAACAGCGTGGCGTTGGCGGCGACGGTTTCGCCGGGTTCAACGGGGCGGCGCATGATGATGCCGTCCAGCGGGCTGGCGATGCGGTATTCCTCCAGTTGGCGGATGGCGAGCTGCACGGCGGCTTCGGCGGCGTCGTGGGCTTGCTGGCTGCGTTGCACCTGCTGTTGGGAGCGAACGGCCTGGGCGAGGAGGGCGCGGTCGCGGGCGAGCTCCTGGTCGGCGAGGTCGCGGCGGGTTTGGGCATCGACCAGGCGCTGCTGGGCCTGGCGGTCGTCCAGCCGGGCGATGAGCTGGCCGGTGGTGACGTGGTCCCCTTCATCCACCGTGAGGGTGATGATGCGGGCGGCGACGGTGGTGCCGACGCGGGCGGACTCGAGCGCTTCCACCACGCCGGTGGCGTAGACGGCTTCGATGGCCGGGCCGCGCCAGGGGGCGATGGTGGCGAGCACCGGCGGCTTGGCGAATTCCCACCAGGCGGCGGCGCCGGCGGCGGCGAGCAGGGCGGCGGCCAGCAGCCAGGCACGCCGGCGGCGCCGCGGTGAGGGCGGGGGCGGGAGCACCATCAGCGTCCCGGCTTGCGGCGGGGGGGCGGTGGCGGGGCGGGGCGGCGTTTCGGTCTGGCTCATCGTGGACCCTTGATGCGGCCCAGCATAACGCATTGGGGGGGCGGGCGTGCCCCACGCTCAACACAAGGTTGCGACGGGGCGGCGTGACGCTGGCGGCGAAGCCTGTTACCCCCGCGGCAGGGGGGACCATTCATGCATGATCTTCGCCGGGTCATCCTGTGGATGGCGGGCGCGTTGCTTTCGTTCTCGGCGCTGGCCGTTTCCGTGCGCGAGATGGCGCGCGTGGTCAGCGTGTGGGAGGTGCTGGCGCTGCGCAATGTCGGCGGGATCGTGGTGCTGCTGGCCTATGCGCTGCTGGCGCGGCAGACGATCGGTGGGCCGTTTCCGCTGAAGCTGCACCTGCTGCGCAACGTGTTCCATTTCGGGGGCCAGGCGTGCTGGGCGTTCGGGGTGACGCTGCTGCCGCTGGCCACGGTGTTCGCGCTGGAGTTCACCACGCCGGCCTGGACGATGGTGGTGGCGGCGATCTTCCTGGGCGAGCGGATCACGCGCGGGCGGGTGGCGGCGTTGGTGCTGGGGTTTGCGGGGGTGCTGGTGATTCTCCGGCCCGGGGCGGCGGCGTTCGATCCGGCGGCGCTGGTGGTGCTGGCGGCGGCGTTCTTCTTTTCGGTGCAGATCACGACCACGAAATTCCTGACCGGGAAGAACTCCACGCTGACCATCCTGTTCTGGATGAACGTGCTGCAGCTGCCGGCCTATATCGTGACGGAGCTGGCGCTGGGGGGCAGCCCGATTGGATCGTTGGCGAATATCGGCACGGCGCAGTGGCTGCCGCTGCTGGGGCTGATGGTGACGGGGCTTTCGGCGCATGTGTGCTTCACCAATGCGATGCGATATGGCGATGCCACGCTGGTGGTGCCGATCGACTTCCTGCGGATTCCGTTCGTGGCGACCATCGGCGTGCTGTTGTATGCGGAGCCGTTCGATCCCGTGGTGCTGGTGGGCGCGGCGGTGAGTGCGGCGGGGATCCTGTGGAGCCTGCTGGAAGCGCGGGGCAAGGAGAAGAAGAGATGAGCGATCTGCCTTTGGAGCACGGCCTGTTCGGGCGGCTGCGGCGCGATGCCGGGGCGGCGTGGGAAGGCTATGTGGCGCACCCGTTCGTGGTGGCGCTGGGGGAGGGCACGCTGCCGGAGGCGGCGTTCCGGCATTACCTGATCCAGGACTACCTGTTCCTGATCCATTTCGCGCGGGCCTATGCGCTGGCGGGGTACAAGAGTTCGGACCTGGCGGATCTCAGGGCGGCGGCGGCTTCGGTTTCGAACATCGTGGACGTGGAGATGCCGCTGCATGTGGGCTACTGCGCCGGATGGGGGCTGACCGAGGCGCAGATGGCGGCGGAGCCGGAAGACCTGGAGACGATGGCCTATACGCGCTTCGTGCTGGAGCGTGGGCTGGCCGGGGATCGGCTGGATCTGGATACGGCGCTGATTCCGTGCGTGGTGGGCTATGCCGAGGTGGCGCAGCGGTTGCTGGCCGATCCGCGGACGAAGCTGGAAGGCAATCCCTATCGGGCGTGGATCGAGGCGTATTCGGCGCCGGAGTATCGCGCGGTGGCGGCCACGGCGATTGCCAATCTGGACCGGCAGGCGGCGGCGAGGGGCGGCGAGGCGCGGTATGCCAGCCTGCTTTCCACCTTCACCGCGGCGACGCGGCTGGAGGAGGCGTTCTGGGGCATGGGGTGGCGGCACCGCTGATTGGTCTGTTCCCGCGGTAGGGGGGCGGACTTGCCGTAGCGCGGCGGCGGCGCCCATCGTGGCGCATGACATCACGCCCCCCTTTGACCCCGTTGTTCGCCCTGTTGCTGATCCGGGGCATTGCGTCGTTCCAGTTGCAGGCGGCGGCGGTGGCGGCACCGTCGCTGATCGGTGACCTGAAGCTGACCTATGCGCAGGTGGGGCTGGCGATGGGGGCGTTCCTGTTGCCGGGGATCTTCCTGACGGTCCCGGCCGGGTTGATGGCGCGGCGGTTCGGGGACCGGCCGATGCTGCGCGGGGCGTTCGTGCTGCTGGCGGCGGGGATTGCGCTTTCGTCGCTGGCCACTGGGTTTCCGATGCTGCTGGCCGGGCGGTTGCTGGCCGGGGTGGGCGGGGTGACCATCCTGATGCTGGTGATCAAGATGACGGCGGACCGGTATGCGGGGCCGCTGCTTTCTACCGCGACATCGGTGGTGATCGTCTCCTGGCCGTTGGGGACGGGGTTGGCGCTGGTGCTGCTGGGGCCGGTGGAGACCGCCCATGGCTGGCGGGTGGTGATGGGGCTTTCGGCGTTGCCGGTGCTGGCGGGGTTCGCGTTGACCTGGCTGGTGGGGCATGGGGCGGCGCCGCCGGCGGCCGGGAGCACGCCGCCCGCGAAGGTGGGGATCGGGTTCGTGGCTGGGGCGGCGCTGTCCTGGGGCACGTACAACGGGTCGATCGTGGTGATGGCGACGTTCCTGCCGGCGCTGTTCATTTCCATCGGGCTGGCGGCGGAGGCGGCGGCGGCGCGGTCGAGCATCGTGCTGTGGAGCTTCGCGGTGGTGGTGCCGTTCTGCGGGTTCCTGGCTGATCGGGTGATCGGGCGGACCGGGGCCGTGGTGCTGGGGATGGCGCTGACGGCGGCTTCGTTCCTGCTGGTGATGCCGACCGGGGGGGCGGCGTGGGTGTTGGTGCTGCTGGGGATCGGCTTGGCGCTGCCGCCGGGGGCGCTGACGGCGCAGGTGGGGGATGCGACGCCGCCGGCGGCACGGGCGCTGGTGTTCGGGTGGTATGCGGCGGGGTCCTATTGCGGGATGACCTCGGCGCCGTGGATCGCGGGGCGGTTGCGGGATGTGAGCGGCGATCCGAATGCGCCGATGCTGTGGGGGGCGGGGCTGATGCTCATTCTGGTGCCGCTGTACGGGTGGTTCCGGTGGGAGGCTCGGCGGAAAAGCGTTTCGTGACAGTGGGTTGTTTCTAGTTTTGGTATCGTAATGAAATGGGCGTGGGTTGGCGCGGGCGGGAAGGCGGGTTTTGAAAAGTAGGGGGATGCGGGGGCGCTGAGTTTCGCGTGTTGGGGGGTGCCGATGCGCGGGAGTCGCGGCGGTGCGGCCTGGGGGGAGTACGGCCGGGCGCTGGACGTGGTGCGGGCGCGCGGAGAGGGGGCGTGGGGGAGCCTGGCTGTGGCGGGACGGGGGGTGGCCGGGGGCTGGAGCGCGGGGAGGCGGCCCTGTTCCCAGTCGAGCACCATGGCGTACAGCGTGAGCACGATGCGGGCGAGGGCGAGGAGGATGAGGGCCTGGAGGATGGCGGTGGGGCCCCGGGTTTTCGCGATCCCGGCGAGCGCGCGCAATTCTCCCGCCAGGGCGGCGAAGCCCTGGCTGAGGGCGGTGGGCGCCTCGGGAGGTTGCGGGATGTGTTTCATGGGAGTTTTTATATCTAACTGTTGTTAGGATGAGAAGGGGATTTTTCTACGTACGTACTCGGGGTGGATGGCGCGGGACGGAAGCAAGAAGAAGGTTCGCCACAGAGACACGGGGGAGCAAGGCAAGGGAGAAGGAAGGTGGCGGAACACGCTTCGCGTTTCCGCCCTACGGGTGGTGAGAGTTTGCTGGGGTGATGGGGGGCGACAAAGGACGTTTTTTTGCTTCTTTTTGTTCACAAAAAGAAGAGTCTTACTTGCCTTCGGCTGCCTTTGCTTCGGCGAGGGCGAAGCCGACGAGGAGGAAGGTGAGGCCACCGAATTCGATGGAGAAGGCGTTCATGCTGCTGGAGAGCGGCCAGAACGCGGCGACGTAGGTGGCGAAGAGGGCGACGCGCAGGGGGGCGGGGTGGCGCCAGAGGCCGCGGGCGAGGGTGATACCCCAGGCCAGGACCATGGCGGTGTAGAGGGCGAGGCCCGGCAGGCCGGCATCGGTGACGGCCTGGAGGTACATGTTGTGGGGGTGGAGGTTGCAGCCGAGCGCGCCGCCGCCGGTATCGGCGGGGTTGGTGGCGTGGGTCCAGCCGCGCCAGTAGCGTTCCTGAATGCAGCCGCTGCGGAAGCCTTCGAAGCCGCGCCCGGTGAGGGGGTGGTCTTGCGCGATGGCCACGGCGCGGGAGGCGATCTGGCCGTAGTTGCTTTCGGGCAGGTTGGCCATCTGGGTCGTGAACTTGGTGACTAGGCGGTAGAAGGTGGGGGGCGCCACCACGGCGGAGGCGGCCAGGAGGACGGCGCCGAGGGCCACGGCCGCGGCGACGGGTAGGCGCAGCCGGGGCAGGAACAGGGCGGCGATGCCCAGGGCGAGCACGGTGAGCAGCACCGGCATGCGCTGGCCGATCAGCACCACCGAGGCGATGGCGGCGCCGGCCAGCAGGGCGGCCAGGGCGGGGCGCCACCACTCGCGGCCGGATTCAAGCAGGCGGAAGATGGGCGGGATGATGGCGACGGGGAGCAGGCGAGCGAGGGGCGGGCCGGCGCGGGGCTTCTGGAACGGGCCGGTGAGCTCGCCATCGCCCCAGCGCGGGTAGCCGCCGAGGTTGCGGCCGATGGCGGCCTGGAGCACGGCGGAGAGGCCGATCCAGGCGGCGCAGGCGGCGAGCACGGCCCAGAGCCAGCGGCGGATGGCGGGATCCGCCAGGGTGACGTGTTCCAGGGCGGCGATGAACAGGATGTAGCGGCCGGTGACGAGGGCCTGGACGAGGGAGCGGCCGCCGCCCTCGCCGATACCGGGCAGCGAGCAGAGGATGGCCCAGCCCCACCAGACGAGCGCGATGCGCACCCATGGGCGGCGCAGCCAGGACCAATCCTTCAGCAGGCCGGAGCGGGCGAGGAAGAGGAGGAGGGTGATGGCGATCAGGGCTTCGGCCACCGCGAAGGCGTGCAGCATGGCAGGCGGGATGCCCAGGACGCAGAAGGCGGCGGCGCGATCGAGCCGGGCGGCGAGGGGGGCGGGATCGCGCGGGAGGGTTGTGGCGGTCATCGTGCGGGGGCGGCGGCCCGGTTGTCGAGCATGACGGGGCCGAAGAGGAAGACGGCACAGGCCAGGGCGGGCAGGGCGGCGCGCAGCCAGAGCACGGGGATCAGCTCGTGCATGCGCACGGCCAGGCTATCGAGGGCGAGGCCCGTGGCGACCAGGGCGACGACGGCGCAGATGCCCAGGAAGGGCCGCAGCAGGCCGCCATGGCGGCGGAAGGCGCCGCCGAGCACGGCGACCAGGGCGACCATGGTGAAGCTGAGCGTGGTGAGCGGGGCGGAGAGGCGGCGATGGGCTTCCACCCGCCATTTGGGGATGTCGCGGGCCATCACCACGCCTTCGGGCGGGTTGAGCAGGCCGGCGATGGACATTTCCGCGGGGTCGCGCAGGCGGATGCCGGTGGTGCGGGTGGGGGCGGCGAGGTCGACCCAGTTTTCCTTGAAGGACAGGACGTTGAGCTGGCCGGTTCGCTGGTCGATCACCTGGCGGGTGCCGTTTTCCAGCAGGACGCGCGGGCCGTTGGCGCCATCCATGAGGCGTCCGGTTTCGGCCAGGATGGTGGCGCGTTGGGACTTGTCGCGCGCGTCATCCACCATGATGCCGCGCAATGTGCCGTCGGTCTGCTTGGCGCGGACATAGACCACGAGGTCGTCCGACACGGTGGTGAAGACGCCTTCCTGGAGCAGGAAGGCGGCGATGTGGTTGCGGATTTCCCACTGGTATTCGCGGAAGGCGGTGGCGCTGGCGGGGACGAGCCAGAGGTTGAGGGCGTAGTGGCCGGCCATGGCGACGACCGCGACGGCGAGCGCCGGGCGGGCCATGGCGAGCGGGGAGAGGCCGGCGGCGCGCATGACGGTGAGTTCCCGGTCCATCGACAGGCGCTGGTAGAGGAACTGGACCACGACGAAGGTGGTGATGGGCAGGATGATGGAGATGAAGCCGGGGATGAGCAGGCCGGTGAGCTTGAGGAACACCACGAAGGACAGGCCGCGATTGACCACCAGCTCCACGAAGCGCAGCGACTGGGTGAGCCAGATGAGGGCGACGAGGCCGAGGGTGACGATGAGCAGCGCGCCCAGGAGCTGGCGGAAGACGTAGCGGTCGAGCCGGGTGATCTGCAGGGCGCCCATCAACGCTTCCATGGTCCGAGACTGATGGCGCTCGCATAGCATGCCTGGAGGCGGGTGGTGACCACGTCGCGGGTGAAGTTGGCGCGATAGGCCTGGTGGCCGGCTTCGGCGAGGCGGGTGCGGAGCGCGGGGTCTTCGGCGAGGCGGCGCAGGCAATCGGCCAGGGCGGCCGGGTTGTCGATGGGGCAGGTGAGGCCGGTTTCGTCGTTCGTGACGTATTGGCGGGCGCCGTCGGCCAGGGTGGCGACGAGGGGGCGGTGCATGGCCCAGGCCTCGATGATGACGGTGCCGAAGGGCTCGTAGCGGCTGGGCAGGACGACGATGTCGGCGGCTTCGATCAGGGAGCGGCGGTCGTTGCGCCAGCCGAGGAAGCGGGTGCGGTCGGCGACGCCGAGAGTGCGGGCGAGGGCTTCGTATTCGGCGCGGGCGGGGCCTTCGCCGGCGAGCCAGAGGGTGAGGGTGGGGAGGTCGCGCAGGGCGTGGAGCATGGTGTCGATGCCCTTCACGCGGTGCATGCGGGCCAGGACCAGGAGGGCGAGGCTGCCGGGCGGGGTGGCGAGGCTTTCGCGGGTGACCGGCGGTGCTTCAGGCATATCGCCGAAGGTGTTGACCATGAAGCATCTTTCGGGCGGGAGGCGCTGCTTCAGGAGGTAGGCGTGGATGTCTGGCGTGACGCCCACGAAGCTGTCTGACCGGCGGAAGTATTTCAGGTCGTAGTAGTCGCCGAACCAGCCGAGGACGGGGCAGGGCATGGCGCGGGGGATGAAGCTGTTGGCGCGGCTCATCCAGGCGTGGACGAGGTCGGCGCGGAAATCCCGGGCCAGGGCGCGGATGCGGGTGGGGCCGAGGAGGCGGCCGGGGACGGAGAAGTTGAGGGGCGTGGTGGGGATGCCTGACGCGGCGTAGCGGGCCATGGCGGCGGGCCAAGGGCGGGTGACGACGTGCTGGGCGACGCCCTGGGCGTGGAGGGAGGTTATCGCGTCTTGCGCGAAGGTTTCGGCGCCGCCGATTTCGGCCCCGGCGATGACGTGCAGCACGCGCATGCGGTGGTGGGTGCCATAGGCTGGCCGGTGTGTCGAGGTCAGGCGTCTTGGAACTCGAAGGGCTGTTCGCCCTTGCGGGTGATGCTGAGGGAGCCGTCGGATTCCAGGATCACTTCGTCCAGCGTGTGGAAATCGTGGATGCCGTGCTTGCGGAGCAGGACCTTGAGGTCGGCGTTGGTGAGGCGCTCCCTGTCCATGTTGCGGCGCAGGACGCGGCCGTTGTGGACGAGGCGGGTGGGGGTGCCCTCCAGCAGGTGGGCCATGAAGCGGTAGCGGTGGCAGAGGGTGCCGACCAGGATGGCGAGGCCGATGAGGATGGTGGCGAGGAACATTCCGGCGGTGAGGGAGTTGTCGCCGCCGTTCATGGCGTTCTGGACGGCGTTGCTGATGAGCAGGACGACGACGAATTCGGTGGCGGTGAGCTGGCCCATCTGGCGCTTGCCGGAGAGGCGCAGCAGCAGGACGATGCCGAGGAAGACGGCGATGGCGCGGGTGGCGAGGTTGAGGAGCGGCAGGTCGGGCACGAAGAGCTTGTCCCACATGGGTTTTGGCTCCTTGAAGGCGCAGGAATCTTGTTGTTTCTAAGGGATTCTTGTTCGTTTGCGCCCGCGCTGGAGCGAGCCGCAAACG
This sequence comes from Rhodospirillales bacterium, assembly GCA_947460455.1. Lineage (GTDB taxonomy): Bacteria > Pseudomonadota > Alphaproteobacteria > Acetobacterales > Acetobacteraceae > CAMDGX01. The sequence continues at coordinate 8,570 of CANHKG010000076.1, forward strand.
AACAAAAGTTTTTTGGTTCTTTTTTTCAAAAAAGAACCGCTTGCTTCCCTAATGCAGCCGCGGCGCCCGCAGGAACGACGTGCGATCCGCGCTGGTGATCCGCACCGTGACGGGCGAGCCGTCGCGCTTGAGTTTCAGGGTGATCGGCGTGCCGGCGGGGCCGGTGGCCCAGAGTTTGCGCCAGAGGGTGCCGAGGTCGGTGATGTCTTCCTCGCCGAGGGCGAGGATACGGTCGCCTTGCTGGACGCCGGCGCGGGCGGCGGGGCCTTTTTCGGAGACGCCGCCGACGATGATGCCGCCTTCGCCTTCCATGGCGTAGAGGCCGAGCCAGGGGCGGGGCGGCTTGGCGACGCGGCCGGTGGTGAGCAGGTCTTCCAGCACCGGGCGCAGATAGGCCACGGGGACGATCATGTTCATGTCCGTCCGGCGCTTGCCGTCGCCCTGCTGCAGGATGAGGGAGCCGGTGCCCAGCAGCTTGCCGTCTTTGCCGATGAGGGCCGAGCCGGACCAGAAGGGGTGGGCGGGGGCGGTGAAGATCGCGTTGTCCAGCAGGTATTCCCAGTAGCCGGCGAATTCCTGGCGGCCGACCACCTTGGCCTCGATGGCGTGCTGGCGGCCACCGGCGGCGGCCATGACGGCTTCGGCGCCGACCTTCAGCGAATCGGAATCGCCGAATTCGATGGCGGGCAGGTTGAGGCGGCCGAGGGCCTGGACCAGGCCAAAGCCGCTGATCTGGTCGAAGGCCAGGGCGTGGCCGGGGACGGCGCGGCCATCATGGGTGATGAGCCAGACTGTCTCGGCCTCGGTGATCAGGTAGCCGATGGTGAGGACCAGGCCATCCTCGCGGATGACGACGCCGTTGCCGACGCGGTCTGTGCCCAGGGTGCCGGCGGTGAAGGCATCGGCGGGGACGTTGGCGCGCAGGCCCACGACCGACTTGAGCGTGCGCTCCAGGTCGAAGCCATAATCCTCCGGGTCTGGCTGGAGGTTGGCCGGGATTTCCCAGTCGGGGGCGGTTGCGGAGGAGTCGTCGTCGTTTGACATCGTTCCATCATATTGGGTGCGGGCGGGGTTGCGGCAACCGACCGCGTGCAATTCGGCGCGGGCGGGGTGGTAGCGAGACTGTGATCAGTAGGGCGCGGAATGCCAACCGTCGTGGTTGGGCTCGTCCAGCGGGTAGAGTGGGCGGGTGACGTGGCGGAATTGCAGCCGCCGCATGTTGCCGACGGTGGCGCCGGGGGTGTCGGCGGCGAGGATGCGGTCGGCATGCGGGCCGTAGGCGACGCGGAAATGGCTGCTGGATTTCACGAACACCAGGGCGGCCTGGCGCAGGACGAGGCCGACGGAGGTGTACATGCCGGTGTCCCATTCATAGCCCGGCAGCGAGCGCAGGGCGAGGCGGATGCTGCCGATGGCGAGCACGGCGGTGGGGCCGAAGCAGACCTCGCTGCCCTCCGCGCCGGCATCGTGCTGGGTGAAGATGCCGTCGGTGATGGCGCGGACGCGGCCGGTGACGGTGAGGGGTTCGCCATCGCCGGTATAGCGGTGGCCGATGGTGACGGTGACATCCTGGCCGATGCCGGCGGCGATGGCCTTCGCGGCCCCTTCGGCATCGACCAGCGTGACGTAGGACAGGCGCGGGGCGGTGGCGGCCCCGCCGGCGATGAGGGCGCGCAGCACGGCGGTGTTGTCGCCGGCCGCACCACCGGAGGGGCCGTCTCCGGTGTCGCCCACGATGGTGGTGCCGGGGGAGGTGAGGCCGATGCGGACGGCGTCTTCCAGCGGGGTGAGGTCGGGGATGAAGCGCTCGCGGCGGTCCCAGGCCATGGTGACGAGGTGGTTGGCGGCCTGCTGGGCGGCCTGCTGGTGGGTGTCGGCGCAGACGAGGGCGCAGAAGCCGAGGTCGGGCACGTCGATCCAGGGTTGGACGCAGAAGAGGGAGGCGTGCAGGACCTGACCGGAGGCTTCCAGGGCGCGGGCTTCGGCGACGATTTCGGAGAGGGGGGGCTCGGCGGTGCGGGCGTTCACGGGGGAGACGATCATGTGGCGCTTGGCGAGCGCCATGACGGGGTGGCGGCGGCCGGCCAGCGTGTCGAGCAGGAGGCGGGCGGTGCGTTCGCCGGTCTCGTAGATGTCGATATGGGGGTATTCCTGGTAGCCGACCAGGAAGGTGCGGGGCTGGAGCATGCGGGGGGTGATGTGGCCGTGCAGGTCGAGGCTGACGCCGATCCAGGTTTCCGGGGGGAGGGCCTGGCGGACCTTCTCGATGATCTCGCCTTCGGCATCCGGCTCGTCCTCGATGACCATGGAGCCGTGCAGGGCGAGGAGGACGGCGTCGATGGGGGCGGCCTGCTTCAGGCGGTCTAGGAGCTCGTTCAGCAGGGTGTCGAAGCAGTCTCGGGTGAGGGGGCCGTTGGAGCCGGCGTGGCCTGCCAGCAGCGGGACGGGGGTGGCGCCGGCTTCGCGGAGGACATCGAGGAAGGCGGGGACCTCGACTTTCGCCGTGCCGTAGGCGGTGAGGAGCTCGTCGCCCTTGTAGAGATAGACGGAGCGGAAGGTGTCCATGGTGGTCTTGAAGGGGACGAAGGTGTTCGTCTCCTGCATAATCGACCCTAAGGCGACGCGCATGGCTTATGGGCTCCTTTCGGGCGGTGGGGCGGCGGCGAGAAAGCAAGAAAGAAAGTGGCCACAGAGACACAGAGACACAGAGGAGCAAGGCAAGGGAGGACGGGCGGGGTGGGGCGACGGTTCGGCTAGAGGGTCAGGCGCTTGATGCCATCTTTCAGGACGGCGTGGTTGAAGTTCAGCAGCAGGCCGATATGCAGGCCGCTCAGGCGCAGATAGGTCAGCAGTTGGGCCTCGTGGACCAGTGTGGTTCGGTCGATGGCCTTGATCTCGAGGATGAGACGCCGTTCGACGAGGATGTCGAGGCGATAGGCTCCGGCAACGTTGATTCCCTTGTAGGTGACCGGCAAAGCCACCTGTCGCTCATGGGCAATGCCCCTGAGCGACATCTCGTGGCACAGGCAATCCTCGTAGGCACCTTCCAGCAAGCCGGGGCCGAGGTGGCGATGCACCTCGATCGCGCAGCCGATGACATGCCGGGAGAGCGCGTTGTCCTCGTCGGTCACCGTCTCCCTTGCCTTGCTCCTCTGTGTCTTTGTGTCTTTGTGGCCAATTGCTTTCTTTCTGGCTTCGCTACGTCGTGATGTCTTTCAGGGCGCGGCCGACGGCTTCGATGGTTTGGTCGACGATGGCCTCGTCGTGTTCGGTGCTGAGGAACCAGGCGCCGCGTTCGAGGGCGCGGACGCCGTGCTTCACCAGGGCGGTGGTGAACGCGACGTAGCGCTTGCGGTCGAAGGATTGCAGGTCGGCCCAGTTCTTCGCCGGTTCCGTCATGCCGATGGCGAGGTGGAAGGCGGTGGGGAAGCCGGTGACGACGGCGGGAACGCCCGCTTTTTCGAACTGGGCGCGGATGCCGTTCATCAGGTTTGTGCCGTTGCGGTTGAGACCTTCCCAGGTCTCCGGCTTGCGCAGGCGGTTCAGGGTGGCGACGGTGGCGGCCATGGTGATGGCCTGGCCGTTATAGGTGCCGCCGTGCATCACGCCCTTGGCGAGTTCATCGAGCAGGCTTGCCTTGCCGGCGATGGCGGCGACGGGGAAGCCGTTGGCGATGGCCTTGGCGAAGGTGGCGAGATCTGGCGTGACGCCGAATTTCTGCTGGGCGCCGCCGGGGCCGACGCGGAAGCCGGTGATCACCTCATCGAACACCAGCACGGTGCCGTATTTGGTGCAGGCCTCGCGGGCGGCTTCCAGGTAGCCGGCCTTGGGGAAGATGCTGCCCTGGTTGCACATGGCGGCTTCCATGATGACCATGGCTACGTCCCCTTGGGCGAGGCGGGCTTCCAGCGCCGCGGCGTCGTTCCAGGGCAGGACGGCGATGTCCACCGCCGCATCCATGATCTGGCCGCGGCTGCCGGCGACGGGGCCGGTGGCGCCGGGGGGCGGGGTGGTGGACCACAGCACGTTGTCGAACCAGCCGTGGTAGTGGCCCTCGAACTTCACCACCACGCGGCGGCCGGTGGCGGCGCGGGCGATGCGCAGCGCCGCCTGCACGGCTTCGGAACCGCTGGAGCAGAAGCGCATCCGCTCGGCGCAGGGGACCATCTCGCACACCAGGCGGGCGGCTTCGGCTTCCAGGCCGGACTGGCCGCCGTAGAGGATGCCGCGGTCGAGCTGGGCCTTCACGGCGGCAATCACGTCGGCCGGGTTGTGGCCCAGGATCATCGGGCCCATGGAGAGGTAGTAGTCGATCAGGCGGTTGCCGTCGGCGTCGATCAGGCAGGCGCCTTCGCCGCGTTCCAGCACCAGCGGGGTGGGGGAAATGCCCAGGCGGAAGTTCGAGGAGACACCACCGGCGAGGTATTTGGAGGCCTCGGCAATGCGGCGGCGGGATTCGTCGAAGGTCAGCTCGTGATCGGGCAGGGCGTTGCGACGATCGGTGGTGGCGGACATTCGGTGTTTCTCCCGGCGGGTGGTGGCGCGGGAGGCTCCTGCCGGGGGGCGGCGGTGTCAAGGCATTGGGGGGTTGAAAGACGTGCCGGCGTGGCCACACTAGGGCATAATGAGACCTAGGCGGAACGATATAGCCGCTCGGGAATAGCGCCGCAAAGGGGGCCGGGATGATCAAGCTGAACGTGAACGGGCGTGTTCATGATGTGGACGCGCCGGCTGATACACCGCTGCTGTGGGTGTTGCGTGAATGGCTGGGCATGACCGGCAGCAAGTATGGCTGCGGCGCCGGCGTGTGCGGGGCGTGCAGCGTGCATATCGATGGCGATGTGCTGCGGTCCTGCTCCGTGGCGCTGGGCGATGTGGGCGCGGGCAAGGTGGTGACGATCGAGGGGCTGTCGCCGGATGGGCTTTCGCACCCGGTGCAGAAGGCGTGGCTGGCGCATGAGGTGCCGCAGTGCGGCTACTGCCAGAGCGGCCAGATCATGGCCGCCGCCGCGCTGCTGAAGGCGGTGCCGAAGCCGACCGATGACGACATCACGGCGGCGATGCAGAACATCTGCCGCTGCGGGACCTACCAGCGGATCAAGGCGGCGATCCACGATGCCGCCAAGGGCGGCGCGGCATAGGGGGCACGGACATGAACCAGATCAATGGGTTGGGTCGCCGGGGCTTCCTGGGCACGGTGGCGGCGGTGGCGGGCGGCATGTCGCTCGGCTGGAACGTTCCTGCCGCCCAGGCGCAAGCAGCGAATTCCGCGGCCACGGCGGCGGGCGGCGTGGAAGTGGGCATCTGGGCGGTGGTGATGCCGGATGACCGCGTGATCGTGCGCATCGCACGCTCCGAAATGGGGCAGGGCACGCTGACCGGGCTGGCGCAGCTGGTGGCCGACGAGATGGACGCGGACTGGAGCAAGGTTCAGGCCGAGTACATCGCGCCCGAGGTGAACCAGGCGAACAAGCGCGCCTGGGGCGACATGTCCACCGGCGGCAGCCGCGGCATTCGCGCTTCGGTGGAGTATGTGCGCAAGGGCGGCGCGGCGGCGAAGGCCATGCTGACCCAGGCCGCGGCGACGCAGTGGGGCGTGCCGGTGGGCGAATGCTCGGCCAGCGAGAGCGTGATCACGCACAAGCCTTCCGGGCGCACGCTGCGCTATGGCCAGGTGGCGGCGGCGGCGGCCAAGCTGCCGGTGCCGGACAATGTGGCGGTGAAGCAGCCCAGCGAATGGAAGATCGTTGGCAAGGGCGTGAAGCGGCTGGATACGGTCGAGAAGCTCTCTGGCAAGCTGATCTACGCGGTTGACCTGCAGCTGCCGGAGATGCTGAACGCCTCCATCGCCCAGTGCCCGGTGTTCGGCGGCAAGATCGGCAGCTTCGATGCGGCGAAGGTGATGGGCATGCCCGGCGTGCGCCACGTGCTGCGCGTGGGCGACGACACCGTGGCCGTGGTGGCGGACAAGTGGTGGCAGGCGCAGACGGCGCTGAAGGCGCTGCCGATCGTGTGGGACGAGGGCCCGAACGCGAATGTCAACTCGGCCAGCATCGCCAAGCACCTGGAGAGCGGGCTTGATGCCAAGGAGGCGTTCGTCGGCCTGAAGCAGGGCGACGCGGAGGCCGGGCTGAAGGGGGCTGCGAAGGTGGTGGAGGCGGTGTACGGCACGCCGTTCCTGAACCATGCCACGCTGGAGCCGATGACCTGCACGGCGAAGTGGGACGGGACCAACATCGAGGTGTGGGTTTCCTCGCAGAACGGCGATGCCTCCCTGGCCGCGGCGGCGGAGGCGGCGGGCGTTCAGCTGGCCAATGTGAAGGTGAACAAGCATCACCTGGGCGGCGGCTTCGGGCGGCGCGGGCAGCAGGATTACGTGCGCCAGGCGGTGCTGATCGCCAAGCAGGTGCCCGGGCGGCCGGTGAAGATGATCTGGTCGCGCGAGGAGGACATGCAGCACGGCTTCTATCGCCCGATCACGATGGCGAAGATGAAGGCGGGGCTGGATGCGCAGGGCAACCTGGTGGCGCTGCATGCGCGGCTTTCGGGCCAGTCCATCCTGGCGCATCTGTTCCCGTCGCGCCTGGCGGGCGGGGCGGACCCAGTGCAGTTCCAGGGCTGGAACAAGGAGGAGTTCGGCTACCAGGCGATCCCGAACATCCTGATCGACCATGCGATGCGCAACACGCATGTGCCGGTGGGGTTCTGGCGCGGGGTGAACCACAACCAGAACGCCGTGTACCTGGAGTGCTTCCTGGACGAGGTGGCGCTGGCGGCGGGCAAGGACCCGCTGGATTTCCGGCTGGGGCTGCTGGGCCAGATGCCGAAGCTGCGTGCCGTGTTGCAGGCCGCCGCGGACAAGGCGGAGTATCGCAAGCCGCTGCCGGCCGGTGTGTTCCGCGGCATCTGCGCCAATTACGGCTTCGGCAGCTACACCGCCGCCGTGGCCGAGGTGAGCGTGAGCAAGCAGGGCGAGGTGAAGGTGCACCGCATCGTGGCCGCGACCGATTGCGGCTATGCCGTGAACCCGGACCAGATCGCGGCCCAGGTGGAAGGCAGCTTCGTCTATGGGCTCTCCGCCCTGTTCACTAGCGAGAACACGGTGGAGAAGGGCCGGATCGTGGAGGGCAACTTCGACACCTATGAGGTGATGAAGCTGGACCAGATGCCGAAGGTGGAGACCGTGGTGGTGCCCTCCGGCGGGTTCTGGGGCGGGGTGGGCGAGCCGACCATCGCGGTGGCCGCACCTGCGGTGCTCAACGCCATCCATGCGGCGACGGGCAAGCGCATCCGCACGCTTCCCTTGAAGCATCACGACCTCTCGCACGCTTGAGGCTGGCGGTGATCGCGGCGGTGGTGGCCCTCCCGGCTGCCGCTGCCGCATTCCAGGTGGTGGGCGACGCCATTCCGGCCCCGCTCACCGATGTGGCCGGGGACCCCGTGCGGGGGCGGGCGGTGGTGGCGGGGCGGCAGGTGGGCACCTGCGTGCTGTGCCATGCCGGGCCGTTCCCGGATGAACGCTTGCCGGCGACCATTGCGCCCGATTTGCGCGGCGTGGCGGACCGGCTTTCGGCGGGGCAAATCCGGCTGCGGCTGGTGGATCCCCGGGTTGTGAACCCCGCGACGGTGATGCCGGCCTATTTCAGCCAGGCGGGCCTGGTGCGGGTGGGGCGGGCCTGGCAAGGCCGTACGGCGCTGACGGCGCAGCAGATCGAGGATGCGGTGGCGTTCCTGATGACGCTGAAGGAGGAGTGATGCGGCGGCGCAGCTTCGTGGTGATGGCCGGCGCGGCGGCGATGCTGCCGATGGGCGCGCGCGCCAAGCCGGAGGAGGTGGAGGCGCTGGTGCGGGCCATCACCGGCGGGGCGCCGGCGCGGCCCGGGCGGGTGAAGCTCGACGTGCCGGAGCTGGTGGAGAACGGCAACACCGTGGGGCTGACTGTGTCGTTGGGCGAGGACGTGCCGAAAGACGCGGTGCTGACCGATATCCATGTGTTCGCCGATGGCAATCCGCGGCCCGGGGTGGTGCATTTCCGCTTCGGCAAGCTGGCGGGGGTGCCGAAGGTGGCGACGCGGGTGCGGCTGGCGACGAGCCAGACGGTGACAGCGGTTGCGGTGTTCGCGGATGGCTCGTGCTGGACCGACCAGGTGGCCGTGCTGGTAACATGGTCGGCATGCCTGGACTAAAACAACGGCAGCACATTCAGCCCGGCTGCAAAGTCACAAAAGTTTTTTGGTTCTTTTTTTCAAAAAAGAACACGCTTGCTTGAAGGAGTGCCCGTATGGCGGTGAAGCCGTTGCTGAGCGTGCCGCGCGAGGTGAAGGCCGGCGTGCCGTTCGAGGTTCGCATCCTGATCCAGCATCCCATGGAAACCGGGTTCCGGCGCGATGCCGTGGGCGGGGTGATCGCGCGCGACATCATCCATACCTTCGAGTGTTCCGTGGAGGGGGAGGAGGTGTTCGCGGCGCGGCTGGAGCCGGCGATTGCGGCCAACCCCTACCTGGCGTTCTCCGCGCGGCTGGAGCGCAGCGGGACGATGCTGTTGCGCTGGGTGGATGACCACGGCGTGGAGGCGCAGGAGCGTGTCGACATCCGCGTGGTGTAGGGCGCTGGTGCTGCTGCTGGCGGCGTTGCCGGCGGCGGCGCAAGAGAGGCGCTCGGGCTACGACGATGCGGGGCCGCAGGTGCGCGCCATGCAGGATGACGACATGGCCAACCCCGCCTTCCTGTGGGTGCGGCAGGGCGAGGCGCTGTGGGAGCGGCGGGTGGGGGAGGCGGGCAAGAGCTGTGCCGATTGCCATGGCGCGGTTTCGGAGATGCGCGGCGTGGCGGCGCGGTTTCCGGAGTTCGATGCGGCGCGCGGGCGGGTGGTGACGCTGGAGCAGCGGGTGAATCTGTGCCGCACGGATTTCCAGGGCGCGCCGGCCCTGGCGCCGGAGAGCGATGCGCTGCTGGGGATCATGGCGGTGGTGGGGCTGCAATCGCGCGGGATGCCGGTTGCGGTGGAGGTTTCCGGCGCGGCGGCGGAGGCGGTGGCGCGCGGGGAGGCGTTTTTCCGGTTGCGGCAGGGGCAGCTGAACCTTTCCTGCGCGCAGTGCCACGACCAGTTGGCGGGGCAATCCCTGGCGGGCAGCCGGATTCCGCAGGGGCATCCGAACGGGTATCCGATCTACCGGCTGGAGTGGCAGGGGATGGGTTCGCTGCATCGCCGGCTGCGGGCCTGCCTGGTGGGGGTGCGGGCGGAGCCGCTGGGGCGGGATGATGCGCTGCTGGGCGACCTGGAGCTGTACCTCGCGGCGCGGGCGGCGGGGCTGAAGGTGGAAACGCCGGGCGTGCGGCCCTGACTTCCCAGGCGGGGGGCTTTCGGTATCATCGCGGCATGACCCACCCCGACACGCTGCTGGACGTCTCCAAGCTTGCCTACTCCTACAATGGCCTGGCGGCCGTGCGGGATGTTTCGTTCCATGTGGGCAGCGGCGAGGTGGTGGCGCTGCTGGGAGGGAACGGGGCAGGAAAATCCACCACGGTGAAGGTGGTGGCCGGTGCCTTGAAGGCGAAATCCGGCACCATCCGGTTCGATGGCGAGGCGATCGAGGGCCAGCCGAGCCACGTGGTGGTGAAGCGCGGCATCACGCTGGTGCCGGAAGGGCGGCTGGTGTTTCCGCTGATGACGGTGGAGGAGAACCTGCAGATGGGCGGGTTCACCCAGCCGGCGGCCAGCGTGGCGCGCGCCATCGAGCACAGCTTCACGCTGTTTCCGCGCCTGGCGGAGCGGCGGGCGCAACGGGCGGGCTCGCTGAGCGGCGGCGAGCAGCAGATGCTGGCGATCGCGCGCGGGCTGATGAGCGCGCCACGGCTGATGATCCTGGACGAGCCCTCCCTGGGCCTGGCGCCGATCCGGGTGCAGGAGCTGTTCCGGCTGATCGCGGCGATCGCGGAGGAAGGGGTGGCGATCGTGCTGGTGGAGCAGAACGTGCACCAGAGCCTGAAGATCGCGCATCGTGGTTACGTGATTGAGAGGGGTACAACCGTATTGGGCGGTACCGGCGAGGAGTTGCTGGGCAACGACTATGTGCGGCGGGCCTTCCTGGGCCGATAGGAGCGGGTGATGGCAGGTGTCCTGTCGGTCGTGCCTGTCGATGCCTGGCGCACCGAAGGGACGGGCAGCGGGGCCACCGCCTTCACCTTCCGGGTGCTGCGCCGCGGCGACATCGCCGGGGCCGCGAGCGTGGACTGGTCGGTTGTTGGCATGCCTGGCGCCTTGGGCTTCTGGGCGGCCGATGCGGCGGATTTCGGGGCGAGATTCGGCACGGTGAGCTTCGCGCCGGGGCAGGCGAGCGTGCTGTTCAGCGTGCCGGTGCTGGCCGATGCGCGCAGCGAGTTCGACGAGGGCTTCGCGGTGGTGCTGTCCAACCCCTCCGCGGGTGCGAGCATCGAGTTGCCGGTGGCGGCGGGCGGGATCACCAACGACGATGCCAACAGCATCGGGTTCTCGGCCGGTCGGTTCATGCAGCTTGAAGGCAGCGGCGGCACCACGGCCTTCACCTTCACGCTGGAACGCACCGGCATCAACTACGCCGGCGGGATCGGCGTGGCGTGGCGGGTGGTGCCGGCGGTGGCGCTGGAAGGCCCCCCGGCGAGTGAAGCGGATTTCCCGGGCGGCGTGTTCCCGAGCGGGGTGGTGACCTTCGCCGAGGGGCAGACCAGCCTGACACTGAGCGTGCCGGTGCTGGCCGACACGCTGGACGAATGGACGGAGCTGTTCGCGGTGCTGCTCTCCGATCCCTTCGGGGGCGCGGGGATCGACACGCCATCGGCGCTGGGCGTGATCCTCGACGACGACGACACGGCGTTCCTGTCGATCGCGGCGGCCAACGCGCGCGTGATCGAAGGCAATAGCGGCAGTGCGGTGGCCACCTTCACCGTATCGCGCAGCGGCGATGTCGCGCGGGCGCATACGGTGGCCTGGAGCGTGGCGGGGGCTTCGGCGGCGGATTTCGTGGGTGGGGTGTGGCCTTCGGGCGTGCTGACCTTCGCGCCGGGCGTGGCGCGGCAGACGATCGCGGTGCCGATTGCCGGCGACACGGTGGTGGAGCAGAGCGAAGGATTCAGCGTGCGGTTGTCCAACCCTTCGGACGGGGCGGAGATCAACGCCGCGGGGACGTATGGCACGATCCTGAACGATGACGGCGCCGGCAGCGGCGTGCTGTCGATCGCGGCAACGCAGGCGGACAGGGCGGAGGGGCAGGGCGGCAGCACCGGCTTCACCTTCACGGTCACGCGCAGTGGCGATGCCAGTGGGCAGGCAATGGCCAACTGGGCGGTGAGCGGCGGCGATGTGTCGGCCGAGGATTTCGCCGGCTTGGTGTTGCCGGCGGGCGTGGTCTCCTTCGCGCCTGGCGAGACCAGCGTTGTTGTCAGCATTCCCGTTCTCGGCGACAGCGCGCTGGAGGGCGACGAGGGCTTCACCATCGCGCTGTCCCAGCCGGTGCCGGGCGTGGCGCTGGGCACCGCGGCCGCGGTGGGCACGATCCGCAACGACGATGCGCTGCTGACGCTCGGCGGCGGATATACCTATGTGGTGGAGGGCCAGGCGGGGTCGGCGACCGCGACCTTCACCATCACCCGCAGCGGGGACCTCTCGCGCGCGCATGGTGTGGCGTGGTCGGTGGCCGGTGATGGCGCGCAGCCGGCGTCGGCGGCGGATTTCGTGGGCGGCGTGCTGCCGGCGGGCGTGGTGAGCTTCGCGCCCGGCGAGACCCTGCGCAGCTTCGTCGTGCCGATCGCGGGCGATACGGTGGCGGAGGCCAACGAGGTTTTCTACGTGGCACTTTCGGCACCCACGGAGGGGGCGAAACTCGCGCCCGGCGGAATGCTCGGCCGGATCGTCGATGACGACAGGATGGGCAGCGGCACGCTGGCGATCGCGGCGCAGGCGGCCGACCTGCGGGAAGGGACCGGGCCGCTGGCCTCGCTGTTCCGCTTCACCGTCACGCGCAGCGGCGATGCCACCCTGCCGGCGCAGGCGCGCTGGGGCGTGTCGGGCGGCGGCGCGCCGGCCGCCTCTGTGGCAACCGGGGAGGATTTCGGCGGTGCGCTGCCGGCCGGGGTGGTCAGCTTCGCCGCGGGGGAGCGGGAGGCGACGATCCTGGTTGCGGCGATCGGCGACAGCGCGATCGAGGCCGATGACGGCTTCACCGTGGCGCTGACGAACCCGTCGCCCGGGGTCGCGCTGGGCACCGCTTCGGCCTGGGGGCGGATCCGCAACGACGACGCGCAGATTTCGGTGGGCGGCACGGGCTTCGATGTGGTGGAGGGTGACCGCGGCACCGTTACCGCCACCTTCTCGCTGGTGCGGACCGGGGATCTCTCCGTGGCGCACGAAGTGGGCTGGAGCGTGGCGGGGGTGGGATATTATCCGGCGGATGCGGCCGATTTCGCGGGCGGCGTGCTGCCGGCGGGGACCGTGACCTTCGCGCCCGGGCAGTCCACGCGGCGGGTCGCGGTGGCGGTGGCCGGCGACCGGATGGTGGATATGCCCTTCGAGTCGTTCCGCCTGGTGCTGGCGGACGCGACCGGCGGGGCCACCATCGGCACCACCGCGCCCGTCGTCCGGATCCTGTCCGACGA